>NZ_JPOO01000003.1:2872124-3191249 GCF_000733925.1 Arenibacter algicola | reverse complement strand
GGAGCCGGGGGCGTTGGGGGTATCTTTGCCCCTACACTATTTATGGGGAAGTATAATGGGCAATTGCATTGCCAAAGCAATTAACAGTGTTGGAATCTTCCCAAACCAAATTTCTGAAAGTAATTTTACACTAGTGGGAATGGCCGGTCTAATGGCCGGGTACTCCACGCCCCACTTACGGCAATATTCCTTATAGCGGAGGTTACAGGGGGGTATGAATTGTTTATTCCGTTAATGATAACCTCAGCAATCTCCTTTTCCATAACCAAATACGTACACTCACACTCTGTCTACAACATGGAATTGGGTAGAAAGGGAGAATTAATTACACATGATAAGGACCATGCCGTTTTGACTTTGATGGATATAGACAAGGTTATTGAGGATAGTTTTGTGCCTATATACCCTGAGATGAACCTAGGGGATATTGTACACCAAGCGGTGGTAAAATCCAATAGAAATATATTTCCTGTAATTGATAAGGAAGACAATACACTATTGGGGATTATTTTATTGGATGACATACGCCCCATTATGTTCGATCAGAAATTGTACAAAGAAGTGATGGCGGCCGACATAATGAACACCCCCCCTGAAATTATTGAATTGGACAAGGATAAAATGACGGATATTATGGAGAAATTTCAAAATAGTGGTGCTTGGAACCTGCCCGTTATTAAGGATGAAAAGTATGTTGGTTTTATCTCCAAATCCAAGCTCTTGACCGCTTACAGAAGAAAATTAATAAATTTAACCTCATAAACCCTGCTTAGAAATGAAGTATATTATTTCTTTAATTCTATTGGCTTCCTTAGCTTCCATCATTTATGGCTTTAGCATTAGTGAAGAAAACTTGGCCTTATCCAATAAATGCATAGGTTTTGGTACAGTCGGCATATTTTTGGTCGCCATGCCCCTCTTTCTTATCAAGGTGAGCAAAGGCAAAAAATGAAGGATTATATGCTCACCGAGGAAAACATTAGAAAAATGCAGGGAAAGGAAAAGGAAACCAAGGACAAGCAGTAATTTTGATATTTTTTAAATTGATTATATCCAATTTTGACCAAAAAACATAAATTAGTAATCTAAACGATTATTATTTTAATTTCATTGGAATGACTGGAACTGTAAAAATTTTTTAATGAATCCAGGGATATGGCTTCATTACCAACGATGACACGGGTAAGGACATTTTTGTTCATGCTACTGCATTAAACGGAACTGAACTTAACGAAGGAGACAAAGTAGAATATCAGGAAGAAGAAGGGCGCAAGGGTATAGTTGCTGCAAAAGTGCAAGTAATTGGCTAATACTATTTTTTTTGAAAAAATTGTAAACCCTTGGTATCCGCTAGGGGTTTTTGTTTTTGACCAACCTATCAATTCCTTAACTATCTTACCAAAACCATTACAAAACCATCGGCTCCATTGCCCATTGTAGTGCTATTTTGGTCCAGCACCAATTGTGATTTGTCAATCACAATCTCCCCAATCTCCTTGTCATTAACCTCCAAATAGAATTGGTCTTTCTCCTGTAAAACGGAATAAGTGTAGGTCCCTGTTGGCAAGCCATTGTGTATTGCGTTGGACCCGTCATTATTGGCAACGATCAATGTCCCATCTTTGGGTGTCGAATTTCCAAACAATTGCCCCTTTTTCAAAATCTTCATCAATCCCAGCGAAACCGCCACTAACATTGATCAGGCTCCAAGTTCCACCAAGCTTGTCGTTCTTTTCATGTGCATTATCCGTGGAACATCCAGTAAAGACAAAAATCAAACCCAAGAAGAGCATTAATCCATATGCTTTCATATTACCCAAGATTGTTGAACTAAAAATTAGATGCAAAAGCCATTAATAAGTTGCGTACTTGGTAAATGCAAATGATTGCTTTCTAATTTAAATTGCGCTTCTGAATAAAGAAGCGTTTTAAAATTTCCGATGCTTCCTCCTCCATTACCCCGTTCACCAATTCGGTTTTGGGATGTATTTTGGTTCCCATGGTTACAAAGCCCTATCCATATCCTTTGCTGCATAGACAATTTTGGAAATTTGGCTCCAATACAGAGCACCTGCACACATTTGACAAGGCTCCAGGGTTACATATAGGGTGCAATTGTGAAGATATTTGCCCCCCAAAAAATTGGCTGCTGCCGTAATGGCCTGCATCTCGGCATGTGCCGTAACATCGTTTAAACGCTCGGTTAAATTATGTGCCCTGGCAATGATCCTGTTCTCAACAACAATAACGGCCCCAACAGGCACCTCACCTATTTCAAAAGCAGCTTCTGCCTCTTGTAAGGCCTTTTTCATAAAATAGTTGTCGTCAAACGGGTTTATCATACCTAACAATTAAGGCACAATAGTAAACAATATTGGCGAAGGTTCAAAAAAAATACCATTTGATTAAAATATCATGAAAAACCGCCAATCCTATACTATAAAACATGCCATTCAATATTTAAATACATTAGTTTTGCGTAACTTTTTTAGTATGCCCAAGGGAATTCTTCAACATATTAGCGACCCTAAGGATATTCGAACCTTGGAAATAGTCGATTTAATACAACTTGCCCAAGAATTAAGGGAGTTTATTATAGACATCGTTGCCACCAAAGAAGGACATTTGGGAGCGAGTCTAGGCGTTGTAGAACTAACCATCGCCCTTCACTATGTTTTTAACACTCCAAAAGACAAACTAATATGGGATGTTGGCCATCAGGCTTATGGCCATAAAATACTAACAGGACGCAGGGAAATATTCAACACCAATAGGCAATTGGGAGGAATAAGCGGATTTCCGAAACGCTCAGAAAGCCTATATGACGACTTTGGCACCGGACATAGTTCAACCTCCATTTCGGCAATCCTGGGAATGGCCTTGGCCTCACAAATAAAGGGTATAAAGAATATGCAGCACATTGCTGTAATAGGTGATGCTTCCATTGCTAGTGGTATGGCTTTTGAAGGGCTTAATCATGCAGGGGACACCAATGCCAATATCCTTATTATCCTAAATGACAACGCCATAGGGATTGATCCCAGTGTAGGGGCCTTGAAAAAATACCTTACCAATGTTAAAAAAGGTACTGCCAAAGACGAAAACATATTTGAATGTCTAAATTTTAACTATTCAGGCCCCATGGATGGGCACGATCTGGCGGCCTTGATCAAGGAACTAAAGAGACTAAAGGAAATTGAAGGACCCAAATTGCTCCATATCATAACCACTAAGGGCAAAGGGCTCCAAAAAGCCGAGGAGAATCAAGTTGTATATCACGCTCCCGGAAAATTTAATAAGGAAACGGGCGACCTTTGGCCCAAAACCTCTGAAATACAACCTCCAAAATATCAGGATGTATTTGGGCACACCCTCGTGGAATTGGCCGAAAACAATGAAAAAATAGTGGGAATAACTCCAGCAATGCCTACCGGAAGCTCACTAAAATACATGATGGAACAACTCCCCGAAAGGGCATTTGATGTGGGCATTGCAGAGCAACATGCAGTAACCATGGCCGGTGGAATGGCTGCAGAAGGCCTGGTCCCATTTTGCAATATCTACTCTACCTTTTTACAACGTGCCTATGACCAGATCATTCATGATGTGGCACTGCAGAATCTTCCGGTTATTTTCTGTTTGGATCGTGCAGGCCTGGTAGGGCAGGACGGTGCCACCCATCACGGAATATATGATATGGCATATTTAAGGTGTATTCCAAATCTCATTATTTTTGCACCTTTAAACGAAATTGAACTAAGGAATATAATGTTCACTGCACAACTAGGCTTAGAGCATCCCATTGCCATAAGATACCCTAGAGGGAGAGGCGTGACATTGGATTGGAAACAAAAATTCAATAAAATTCCGATTGGAATATCCCAAGAATTAAAAAAAGGAACGAAAATTGCGGTACTTTCGATCGGTCATATTGGGAATATGGTTAGTGATTTACTAAAGGACGTGAATGAAAGGGGCCAAATTGGCCATTACAATATGCGTTTTGTAAAACCTTTGGACACCCTTATGTTACAGAAAATATTCTTGACCTATGAAAGCGTCATTACCATTGAGGATGGCTGTAAAATGGGGGGATTTGGAAGTGCAATTTTGGAATATGCCAACGAGATCCATAGTTTTGTCCCAATAAAAATTTTTGGAATTGAAGATGTTTTTATAGAGCAGGGAACCGTTGAAGAACTCCATAAAATATCTAAAATAGACATATCGACCTTAAAAAATTATATTAACAACCTTTTGAATATTGATTAGCATGTACGGTAAAATTTTCATTATTGTCCTTCTGTTCCTAAATTTTAATTTTTTATTCTCACAAGATACCATTCCTGCTCCACAATCCCCGGATTCCACCCAGGTAGATTCGATGCGTGTTGATTCCATGCGCATAGACACCATAGTAATACGGACCTTGCAGGACAAAATAAAGTACATTCCACGGGGGGCGGACCTGACCAATCCAGTTGTTTCATTTAAACGCACCAAGCCACTTGAAGAAAAATATAGACGTTTTAGAATTCCATCATTTTGGGAAAAGGAGAATAAACTTGGATTTAATTTTAGCGAGGTAGCTTTTGTAAACTGGAATGCGGGGGGTAACAATTCCATTTCAGGACTGGCCAGCGCCAAATTTGTACGAAATTATAAATTTAGATACGTTCAACTAAACAACAATTTGGACATACGATATGGTCTTAATGCCCAAGAAGGCTTTAAATTAAGAAAATCCGATGATGCATTGCGGTTTTCCTCCACCTTTGCGTTTAGAAGGGATACCATAAGTAATTGGTACTATTCCGCCAGCGCAGAATTTAGGACACAATTCTCCAATGGTTACAAATACCCTGATAGGGACAAACCCATTTCCAGATTTATGGCGCCTGGGTATGCCCTATTGGGTGCTGGTACCTCCTATATTCCCGAAGGCAAAAAATTTAACCTGCGTTTAGCCCCGCTTACCTTCAAATCTACCTTTGTGTTAGACCAAACCTTGGCCAACAACGGCGCCTTTGGGGTACAAAGAGCACTGATAGATACCGATGGCAACATCATAAAAGAGGGCGAAAATGTTTATCTGGAGTTTGGTTTTTTGGTGTCCAACACCTGGGAAACCATGGTTTATGAAAATGTGAAATTAAATCACAGGCTGCAATTATACTCGGATTATGTAAAGAATTTTGGAAACATAGATATTGACTGGGAAGTAAACGTGGACCTGACCGTAAACAAATATGTAAAGGCATCCATAGGTACCCATGTCCTATATGACCACGACATTATTTTCGACGAGGTAAAAGCTGCAGACGGTACCATTACAACCCCGGGAAAGCGTAAAGTACAATTTAAACAATTGCTGGGGGTTGGCTTAACATATGATTTTTAAAGCTGTTTCCCCATAATTTTATTATGGATATGTACTGCGGCACTATCCGATAAGCTGGCAACATAGCAGCAGGTATTTAAAAGTATGTCGTATGTAGAACCTTTGGTTTCCCTATAGGCTTCGGGCAAAGTAGAAATCATAAGTCGGTCATAATTGGAACTGTTCCCTTCCTTATTCCTGATCAATGCCGTATTGTATACATCCAAAATGTCCGAGATAATCCTGTACCCTGCTATTTCTTTTTCCAATACTTCTTGTGACCTGTAAATCTTCTGTACACTTAATGTAATAATGTCTTGGATCTGGGCCTTGAACTTGCTTTTATCCATCAAGGAAACCGAAAATTCCCCCTTTAAAATAGCATCCTCATTTTCTATAAAAATAGCAATTGCATCGGATATCAAGGTATTGATCGCCAAAGCCCTTAAATAGCTCAGACGGTCCTCCATATAGACAAGATTATTATATTTTTTAATATTGATACTGTCCTTAACCAACTTTATTAGATATTCCAAGGCATAATCCTCTGAAATAAGCCCTAAATTGATTCCGTCCTCAAAATCGATAATGGTATAACAGATATCATCAGCCGCCTCTACTAGGAAAGTTAGGGGGTGTCTGCAAAAACCAATGTCCTTGCCTTTTCCCCTTGATTCCAGTCCAAGTTCAGTGGCCACCTCCTGAAAAGAAGCCACATCCTGTTGGAAAAACCCAAATTTCTTGTCCGCAATATGTTTGGTCGGTTTTTTGGGCAAGGATTCCTTTGGATACTTCATAAAAGCGCCCAAAGTGGCGTAACTAAGTCGCAATCCACCTTCAACACCCTGGCGGGATTCCGTTAATAATCTATATCCATTGGCATTTCCTTCAAAATCTATGATGTCCTGATATTCTTTTTGGGTCAACATTGTTTCAAATTGTTTGCCCCTGCCTGTTTTAAAATATTCCCCAATGGCCTTTTCCCCGCTATGCCCAAAAGGTGGGTTGCCTATATCATGTGCCAAGGCCGCGGCGGCTACAATAGCTCCAAAATCATTAAAATGAAAGCCGTGCACTTCGCGCAAATGAGGATGTTTTTCCAGAATTTTCTTCCCTGCTATCCTTCCAAGGCTTCTACCTACCACCGAGACCTCCAAACTATGGGTTAGACGGGTGTGCACAAAATCGGTTTTGGAAAGGGGTATTACCTGAGTCTTGTCCTGTAAGCTCCTAAAGGCTGCAGAAAATATCACCCTGTCGTAATCCACTTCAAAACCCAATCGGGTTTCATCCTGTTCCTTTCTTATTCTTTTGTGGGTATCCCCAGAGCGCTTTAAGGATAAAAGCTGTTCCCAATTCATAGTCTTTATTTAACGGCCGCAAGATACATTTTTAGACATTCAACACATAATAAAACCATCTTCCCCTTTAGCCTGCCAAAACCAGAACCCCAATTTTAACGATTAATTAAACTTAAGATTACAATGAATTCAATCCCTATCCCCATCTTAGCGTTTGTCTTAAGACTAAATTGGTTTCATTTAAAATATTAGTTTTTGTCGACTATGTAATTGAAATCTCAAGCTACCTCTGGCCAAGGTAGCTTTTTTCATTTAAAGTAAAATTGTTTATAGATTAACATTAACTTAACATATGTGTTGGTACTTTGCACCCGACAAAAACTAATACATTATGAAAATGAAATGCTTAGCCCTAGGGCTTGCATTGTGCTCTATTTTTGTATCTTATTCTCAGGAACCCAATTCCCCCGAATTTGGCAAAGGCCTTTTCAATTTAATAGGAAAGGATAGCACTTGGAGCGCCAAAATTGCCGCAAGGATACAACTTTTAGGTAGTACCACTTGGACAGAAAATGCCAAAGGTAATTTTACGGACCCCCATTACAATGCACTTATTAGACGGGCCAGGTTAAAATTTGACGGTTTTGCCTATTCACCTAAACTTAGCTACAAAATTGAATTGGGCTTATCTAATAGGGATATCTCTGGTGGCTCCCAATACACAAGTGACGCTCCAAGATATATATTGGATGCCGTGGTCATGTGGAATTTTTATCAAAATTTTGAACTATGGGTAGGTCAGACCAAACTCCCTGGCAACATAGAACGGGTTATATCATCAGGAAACCTTCAATTGGTAGATCGATCCTTGTTAAATGGCCAGTTTACCTTGGACAGGGATATGGGCATACAGCTTAGGCATTACACCTACCTAACGGATACCTTTTTGATGCGGGAAATACTTTCCATTTCCCAAGGCGAAGGTAGAAACATTACCACAGGAAATCTAGGAGGACACCAATACAGCGGACGTTTGGAGTTACTTCCCTTTGGCGAGTTTGAAGGAGGCGACGAATACAGTGGAGGCGATTTAAAAAGGGAAGAATCTCCAAAATTGATTTTGGCCGCTACCTACAACCTTAATCTTAACGCGGTCAAGACCAGAGGTAGCCAAGGGACTTATATGGAAACCGATTATGGTTTTCACAAAACCGACATTAATACTTTGTTCATCGATGCCGTTTTTAAATATAACGGATTCTCATTCATGGGTGAATATGCCTATAGGGATGCGCAAGACCCTTTTGCCAGAAATATTGACGGCTCCTTGACAGGAGCGGTGGTGCAAGTGGGCCATGGATTAAATCTACAAACCGGTTATCTATTTAACAGTAATTGGGAGATTTCCGGGAGATACACAAATGTAAAACTGGATAATAATATTACCGGAGAAAACCCGGAAAATCAATACACATTGGGACTTTCAAAATATATTGTTGGCCATAAATTGAAGGTGCAAACAGATATGAGCTATCTTTCCGTTAATAATGCCCCTGATGAATTAATGTACAGACTACAATTGGACCTACATTTTTAGTGAAAAAATATAACCTTAAGATAACGTTACGAACCTAGAGACTTTAGATATTTGCAAACTATTTTTATAAGATAATGGACAATTTATATTTATTAATGATCATTGCACTTGCCTTTTTGGCAATTGCAGATTTAGTAGTAGGAGTTAGCAATGATGCCGTTAACTTTTTGAATTCCGCAATTGGTTCCAAAGCCATTTCCTTCAGAACCATTATGATTGTGGCCAGTTTGGGTATAGCCATAGGAGCTATTTTTTCCAGCGGAATGATGGAAGTGGCCCGTAAGGGTATTTTTCATCCCGGGGAGTTTATGTTTGCTGAGATCATGATCATCTTTATGGCCGTTATGATAACGGATATCCTCTTATTGGATTTTTTTAATACCGTTGGGATGCCCACCTCAACTACGGTATCCATAGTCTTTGAACTTTTGGGCGCCTCGGTTGCCATGTCCTTCATTAAAATTGCCTCAAGTGGGGGCGATTACATAGACATTTACAACTATATAAACACCTCAAAAGCCACTGAAATTATAATGGGCATTTTGCTGTCCGTTGTAATTGCCTTTACTGTTGGGGCCTTGGTCCAATATGTATCCCGTATCCTTCTTTCATTCGACTTTAGAAAAAAAGCTAAAGTATTTGGGGCACTTTTCGGAGGTATAGCCTTGACTGCAATTACTTATTTCATACTTATAAAAGGATTAAAAGGGGCCACTTTTGTAAGCGACGACCTTATAGTATATATCCAAAACAATACCTCCAAGATTGTTATTGGCAGTCTGGTACTTTGGACACTAATCGCCTATATTATTTCGGGTGTCTTAAAGTACGATGTTTACAAGCTGATAATTGTTGTAGGCACCTTTGCATTGGCACTAGCCTTTGCAGGGAACGACCTTGTTAACTTTATTGGCGTCCCCATTGCAGCTTGGCAATCCTTTGAAGCCTGGCAGGCTTCGGGTATCCCCGCGAACGAATTTAGTATGACCGTACTGGCGGATAAAGTTCCTACGCCTACCATTTTACTTTTTGTTGCGGGAATGGTCATGGTACTTACCCTGTGGTTTTCCAAAAAGGCCCGCTATGTAACCCAAACAGAAATAAATCTGTCTAGAGAAGGTGAATCCAAGGAACGCTTTCAGCCCAATTTTCTTTCGAGAGGAATAGTAAGGTCAGCAATGATGTTGTCTGCTGTAACAACAGCCCTTATGCCAAAAGCCTTGCAGGAAAAAATAGATGCCAATTTTAAGAAGCCTGTTATAGCCTTGTCCAAGGATAAAACTTTTGAAATGCCTGCCTTTGATATGGTAAGGGCCTCTGTAAACCTAATGGTTGCAGGGGTATTGATTTCTTTGGCAACATCCTATAAATTGCCTTTATCAACCACCTATGTAACCTTTATGGTGGCTATGGGTACCTCCTTGGCCGATAGGGCCTGGGGCGCCGAAAGTGCCGTTTACCGTGTTGCCGGAGTATTGAACGTAATTGGAGGTTGGTTCTTCACGGCCATCATCGCCTTTGTTTCTGCTGCAGTTATTGTTTCCCTTATTAATATCCATGTACCTTCTATGGTAGCCGTGTTATTATTGATCGCCGTGCTATTATTGGTAAGAAATTACATTTCACATAATAAAAAATCCAAGGAAATTAGGGCTGAAGACAGTTTAAGAAAGGCCGAAAGCAGCTCTATCCAAGGAGTGATAGAAGAAAGTGCGGACAACATTTCCAATGTGGCAAAAAGAAGTAACAAAATATACACACACATCATCGACGGACTTGCCAAACAGGATCTGGAGCTCTTGAAAAAGAACAAAAAAGGTGTTGTTAAACTTTCCGATGAAATAGATGAATTAAGGGACCACATTTTTTATTTTATCAAGAATTTGGATGAGGCCAGTGTAGGAGCCAGTAATTTATATATAAACATATTGGGGTATTTACAGGATATGGCCCAATCTCTGGAATATTTGAACAAGATTAGCCATAAGCACATCCATAATAACCACAAAAAATTAAAATACAACCAGATAAAAGAACTGAAGGAAATAGATCTGGAATTACAGAAATTGTTGAGTGCTACAAAAGCTGCATTTGAAACCCGCTCCTTTGAGCGCATTGGCGAAATATTTGCAAGCAAACAAGAATTGCTGGATATGGTTTCCCAAAAAATCGAAAAACAGATCGCTAGAACACGTACCGAAGAGTCCAGTCCAAAAAACACTACATTGTACTTTACCTTTCTTTTGGAGACAAAAGATTTTATTAACGCTACAATGAATCTTTTGGAGCTTTATTACAATGAGCACGATAGCACAGTAACCCCTGCAAAACTGGAAGTCCAATAGGGCTAATGTCCATTTTTAGGACTGCATGAGGTATTTATAGTTGATGCTGTGTTTGGTTTATACCTCAGAATGTTTGGGACAGGGGATTTATGGATCCAAACTTCTGGACAAGGCGATCCGATATCATGACCCCAATGACAGTTTGCGCTCGTTTAAAAGTGATTTTACAGTAATTATGGAATTGCTCTCAGGGGATAAGAGAATAAGCCAGATCAATATTGACCGCCCCTCATCCACCTTTAAGTGAACCGCAGATAAGGCCGGAAAAAACATAGAACAGATTGTAGTGGGGGACACATGCATTTTGAAAACTGATGCTACAGCCATTATTTCCGAAAAGGACAGGGCATCCCATAATATCTCCCGTGAACGGGCCAAAAAACGAAGGACTACTAAACATATCTCTATGGCCTTCCTATGAAATTAGGAGTCCCAGGGACCATTGTGTACCCATTTGTTGAGACCAAAACCTTTAAGGCCAAGGAATATCTTACATTAAAGGTGACTTATGCGGAGGAAGTGGGAAGGGATACCTGGTATTTATATTTTGATCCTACCGGCTATGCCATGGAAGCTTATCATTTTTTCCATGATAAATCCAAAAATGATGGTGAATACATTGTGTTATCAGGGGAAGAGATGATCAACAATGTAATAATGCCCAAGAACAGGGCGTGGTACTACAATAATAACGATCAATATTTAGGAACGGATATATTGAGTATAACTCCTTATTGACCTATCTATAAAAGTTCATCTCATCCATATATTTCCAGACTTTTTCGGGAAGCATAGGTCTAACATTTTTACCCAATTTATGTTGGGCCCTAATAAAGGTTGAGGATATTTCCATGATCGGAGCGGCCACGTGCTGAATCTTTTCATGATCTTTAAATTGATGAACCACTTCCCCTTCAGAAATCCTTGGATATACATAAATGTAATGGTTTTCCAGAATTAGCTCATAGTTCTTCCATTTATGCAGCCCCTTTAAATTATCTTCCCCCATTATTAAACAGAAATTGTGTTTGTCTTCATATTTTTCCAATAAATAAGCCAAGGTATTAACCGTATAATTGGGCTGGGGAAGATCAAACTCTATTTTGCTCGGTTTTAATTTGGGATAATCCAAGGTAGCTTCGGCAACCAGTTGATAACGATGATGATTATCCAGCAGGCTTTTCTTGGTTTTGAACGGACTTTGTGGAGTGACCACGAACCAGACCTCATCCAAATCAGAAAACTCTACCATATGATTGGCAATCACCAAATGCCCTATGTGGATAGGATTAAAGGTGCCGAAATAAAGTCCAACTTTTTTATTCATACGATACTTGACTCAATATCATTTTGCAATGAAGCACTTTAGATTTAATAGTGCGGGCCAACCTGAATCGGGCCTTGGTTTACTAAATTTTACTTTTCACTTCAACACCTATGTACTCCGCTACCAATTTATGCGCCTCGTCCAAAGCAGTGTCCAAATCGTAATTTTTGATTACGGCATCAAATTGAGGGGCAGTGGCCAATTCTACAGAGGCTTTCGCAATCCGCATATTTATTTTATCCTCGGACTCCGTACTGCGCTTTTTCAACCTAATCTTAAGTTCATCAACACTGGGCGGCTTTACAAAGACAGCAAGCGTCTGATCAGGAAATTTCTTCTTAATTCGCAAGCCGCCGACCACGTCTATATCAAAAATTACGTTCTTGCCCTCGGCCCATAGTCGGTCTACCTCACTTTTTAAAGTCCCGTAGAAATTATCCCTATACACCTCTTCCCATTCCAAAAAGTCATCGTTCTTAATATGCCTCTTAAATTCGGATAAGGTCATAAAATAATAATGCTCACCGTGCTTTTCCTTGCCCCGTCTGGGCCTGGAGGTTGCAGAAATGGAAAAAGCCAAATTGAGCTCCGGCTGATTTAATAAGTGTTTGACGATAGTAGTTTTTCCACTGCCCGAGGGGGCAGAAAAAATAATTAGCTTTCCTCCTTTCATTATAAAACGTTAAGCATTTGTTCCTTGATCTTTTCCAATTCATCTTTCATCTGCACCACCAACTGTTGCATAGGGGCAAAATTTGCCTTGGAACCTATGGTATTGATTTCCCTGCCTATTTCCTGACTAATAAAGCCCAGCTTCTTACCATTGGAGTCGTCCGATTTAAGGGTAGCGGCAAAATAATCCAAGTGATTTAGCAAACGGACTTTTTCTTCCGTGATATCATATTTCTCAAGGTAATAGATCAGCTCTTGTTCAAAACGATTTGTATCCAGATCGGCTTTTAAGTCCGCAACAGCCTTTTCCAGTCGTTCCCTTATCGTTAACAGCCTATCGGGGTCCATTTGTGCCACCTGTTCCAATAAACTCTTTAAAACGCTTATTCTGGCTTCAAAATCGGCTTCCAAAACCTTACCTTCTTCCGTTCTAAAAATATTTATTTCTTTTAGCGCTTCGTCCAATGCTTCCTTTATGACCTTGTATTCCTCCTCATCAATATCCTCTCTTTCAGTTTTCATGGTATCGGGCATGCGCATAGCGATTTCCAACAGGCCCATTTCATTCCCTGAAACAATATGCCCCAACTGCTTCATGTATTGCCTTACCACTACTTCGTTTACTTCCGAAGAGGTCTCTGCTCCGGTATTTTCTATATAAAGTGAAAAATCTACCTTGCCCCTGACCAATGAACCTGCAATAGTCCTGCGCAATTCCAACTCCTTTTCCCGGTATGTGGAAGGTATTCTAGCGTTTAAATCGAGACTTTTGCTGTTGAGGGATTTGATTTCAATAGTAATTTTCTTAGATGGAAGTTGTATTACATGCTTCCCAAACCCTGTCATTGATTGGATCATAAATTGTTTTTAGAATTTGTCAAAGGTAAATAAAATTGGGGTTTGTATAAAGGATGGTCAGGAACCTGGATAATTCCTTACAAATAACCTATTCTTTTAATATAAAACCTCTTCCTCAATTGGATGGGTCTTTACCAAATAATGGCTTTCCATTTTTATCAAAATTAATCCTCAATTGGTGATCACACCAAAAAATCCCCGCAAATATGGCCACAATTAAGAAAAATGTAGAAATACCCATAGCCCAACGGGGAGTAATGAAATAGGCAATTGCCCCAGCCATAAAAGTTGAAATACCAACCCACAACATCATTTTGGCCCCAATAGCATTGCCAAAATCCCAAGTTTCCTGGTTCCGCATACTTCTAAGCGTCCGATAGCCATAAAGATAATTGATGCTCTTGGGTGGATGTACTTTATAGATACAGGAAATAATTGTTAAAACTAGACCGGGCGCTGTTGCTGACAAGAAAAACACCCAATCCATTTATAGCTCCCTAACCCAAATATTCCTGTAACTTACCCTACTATTGTCCCCATGGTCCTGTAGTTTTAAAGGACCATTACCGTGGGCCGGGTTTTTGGGCCAACCTATATAGGGAGTGGTTCCCTTAATCTCAACATTGTCCTGAACCAGTACCCCATTATGTAAAACCGTTATGGTTCCGGATTTAATTTTATCCCCTTCATCATTAAACTCCGGGGCATGATAAATAATGTCATACGTATTCCATTCTCCGGTGGGAACAGATGCCATAGCAAGAGGTACGTGCTGCTTGTATATGGATCCGACTTGTCCATTTACATAGGTATCATTGTCATTGTTGTCCAAAACCTGAACCTCGTACAGCCCATTTAAAAAGACCCCGCTATTGCCCCTACTTTGCCCCTTTCCCTGAACTTCTGCAGGAGATTTCCATTCCAAGTGCAATTGGATACTTCCGAAATTTTGCACCGTCTGAATATCCCCTGTCTTGTTGTTAACGGTCATGCTACCATCATTGTTCACGATCCACTTGGCCGCCGTACTATCCCTTGAGCTGATCCAATTGTCCAAATTGTCCCCGCCAAAAAGTACAATGGCATCACTTGGAGCTTTTTTAATAGGGTCGTACGGATTTACTACAGGAGGCACCGGTTTATAAAACTCGGTCTCCTCAGGAGTGGTAGGTTCCTTACCCGAGTATTCCCCGTGTACCACAATCTCTTGCCCTGTTGCGTTTATGTCTTTTGGCTCCAATGGATCCACTTCAACTTTTTCCTTGCACGCAAATGCCAAGAACAATAATAACGGGACATAAATAGATCTCATTTTCATAGGCTTATCCATTAACGGTTTAGTCCAATGTTTTTATCTTAATATTTCTGAAGGAAACTACATCCCCATGATCCTGTAATCCTATTTTTCCAGTCCTGTATTTTCCAAAATGCTCCGATCCCTTAAATTTAGACTTGTCGATCATAGCCTCCCATTCCTCTCCATGTACTGGGAAAGAAGCTATTTCTGTACCATTTAATACCACATTCCCTTTATTGGTTTTGTGGTCTACGGTAATTACACAGGTATTCCATTCCCCAACAGGTTTGGTAACGTCCTCACTAGGACCAACCATATCGTACAAAGCCCCTGCCTGTCGTACAGGTCCATTTTTTGCATCCGGGTGTTTTTCATTGTCCAATACCTGTATTTCCGGTCCTGAATGGTAGGCTTCGGGTAGACTTTCTACTTCTTTAACCCCCCAAAATATACCGCTATTACCACCTTCAGAGATTTTCCAATCTATTGATAGTACAAAATTGGTAAAGTCTTCCTTGGTCACTAAATTATATTTCTCCCCTTTCTTACGCTCCTTTGGCGGATAGTATACCATGGCTCCATCCTCTATCTTCCAGGCGTCCCCAACGCCATCTTCCAAATACCTTTTCCAGGCATCGAAATTGGTCCCGTCAAATAACACCTGCCATTCGCCTTCTTCGATTACCTCTGGAGCCATTTCATCCGAATTTGCCATTGGATTGGGATCCGAATCCACGTCCATGTCTTTTTTATCTGTCTTCTCTTTACATCCCATAACCATGACAGCTATAAGGGCACTAAAAATTAATTTTTTCATTTCTCTTTTAATTGATTTTATAGTCCTAATATTTTCTTCAATACTGCTTTATCTATAGCTGCACCGGCAAAATCGTCAAAGGTTTTCTCCGTGGCCTCAATGATATGGTCCTGGATAAACTTGGCACCTTCCCTAGCCCCTTGTTCCGGACTTTTTATACAGCATTCCCATTCCATTACCGCCCAAACATCACAGCCGTACTGCGTAAGTTTAGAAAAGATGGACTTAAAATCTATCTGTCCATCGCCCAGCGAACGATACCTACCTGCACGGTCGCCCCAATCATTAAAACCTCCAAAGGCACCTTTTTTACCTGTCGGGTTAAATTCCGAATCCTTAACGTGAAACGATTTTATGAATTCGTGATAATGGTCTATATACGCAATATAATCCAATTGTTGAAGTACAAAATGACTTGGATCGTACAGAATATTCACTCGTTTATGGTTCCCGGTAGCCGCCAAGAAACGCTCAAAAGTATCCCCATCGTGAAGATCTTCTCCTGGGTGGATTTCGTAACATACATCTACACCTTCCTTATCAAAGTGATTAAGGATGGGCAACCACCTTTTTGCCAACTCTTCGAAGCCCATTTCCACCAATCCCGCTGGTCTTTGAGGCCAAGGATGGGCAGTATGCCATAGCAGGGAGCCGGAGAAAGTGGCATGTGCCTTTAGTCCCAGCCTACGACTCGCTGTGGCTCCTTTTTTAACAACATCTATGGCCCATTCGGTACGTGCCTTTGGATTGTTCTTCACCTTGTCCGGCGCAAAATTGTCGAACATAAGGTCGTAGGCAGGGTTAACTGCCACCAATTGTCCTTGTAAATGTGTAGACAACTCTGTAATTTCCAGTCCATAGGAATTTATCTTGCCCTTTAACTCATCACAATAGGTCTGACTCTCGGCAGCTTTATCCAAATCAATAAGAAAATCTACCCAGGTAGGTATTTGTATTCCCTTATATCCTAAATCGGATGCCCATTTACACATGCCATCCAATGAATTGAATGGTGCTTTTTCATCGACAAATTGCGCTAAAAATACTGCCGGCCCTTTAATTGTTTTCATTTTGATTTTTTATTAATTGTAATTGAAAATAAGCTTTGTTAACATTTAGGATAAAAATCCTATATTTAAAGTTTGTAGCCTATGCCTACAAATGCGAAGTTATAAATATAGGAAAAGCATCAGAATTAAAACAAGAAATATAGAATGAATCAGAGTGAAATGTTTGATGCCATTGTTGTAGGTACCGGTATTAGTGGAGGTTGGGCAGCTAAAGAACTTTGTGAGAATGGGTTAAAGACTTTGGTGCTGGAAAGAGGACCAATGGTAAAGCATATCGAGGATTATCGCACAATGAACGATGACCCATGGGATTACCCATTAAAAGGTAAATTATCTAAATCCGATAAAGAAAAATATCACATACAAAGTAGGTTGAACTGGGCGCCGGATGAGAGCAACAAGCATTTCTTTGTAAACGATTTGGAGCACCCATATGTTCAAACCAAACGATTTGATTGGATAAGAGGTTATCAGGTTGGAGGGCGTTCCTTAACCTGGGGCAGACAGAGTTACCGTTGGAGCGATATTGATTTTGAAGCCAACAAAAAGGAAGGCATCAGTATTGATTGGCCTGTGAGATATAAGGACATTTCACCTTGGTATGACAAAGTTGAAGAATATATAGGGGTCAGTGGACAAGCGCTAGGGCTAAAACAATTGCCCGATGGCAAATTTCAACCCCCCATGAAATTGAATTGTGTAGAGGAGGACTTTCAAAAATCTATCGAAGAAAAATTTGATGATGGTCGTTTGGTGACCATTGGTCGCACCGCACACATTACAGATCCAAATGCAGATTTTGAAGGTCGGGGAGTTTGCCAAAATCGGGATAGATGCTGGCGTGGCTGCCCTTTCGGAGGCTATTTTAGCAGCAATTCATCTACTTTACCGGCTGCAGAAAGAACTGGTAATATGACGCTCAGGCCAAATTCCATTGTGTACGAAGTTGTCTATGACGATAAAACAAAAAGAGCGACTGGGGTAAGAGTCATAGATGCAGAGACCAACGAAAAAATGGAGTTCAAGGCCCGTGTAATTTTTCTCTGCGCTTCAGCCATGGCTTCTGTTGGTATATTGTTACAATCAAAAAGCGAACGCTTTCCCAACGGTCTCGGAAATGACTCGGACGCCTTAGGTAGAGGAATAATGGACCATCATTACAAATTAGGGGCAACCGCCAAAGTAGATGGGTATTTGGATAAATACTATAAAGGTCGCCGCGCCAATGGTTTTTATATTCCACGATTCGTAAATATGGATGAAAAGACCAAGCGTGATGGATATGTACGTGGATTCGGATTTCAAGGTACGGCCAGTAGAGGCGATTGGTCGGAAGCCATAGGGGAGTTGGGGTTCGGAAAAGAACTCAAAGAAAGTATTTTAAGGCCCGGTCATTGGACCATAGGTGTTACCGGATTTGGAGAATTCCTACCGTATGACGACAACAGGGTTACATTAAGCCCTACTGAAAAAGATAAATGGGGGCTTCCACAATTGGCCTTTGACGTTGAGTTCAAGGAAAACGAGTTGAATATGCGCAAGGATATCATAAAAGTTATCGTGGAAATGTTTGAAGCGGCCGGATTTAAGGATGTACATTCCTATGAGGAATCTTCCTATCCAGGATTGGGAATACACGAAATGGGAGGCGCCCGTATGGGGCATGATCCCAAAACTTCGGTCTTGAACAAAAATAACCAAATACATAATGTTCCTAATGTATATGTCACCGATGGTGCATTTATGACCTCTTCCAATTGTGTAAATCCGTCATTGACTTATATGGCATTTACGGCCAGGGCGGCAAATCATGCTGCCAAACAATTGAAGGCGGGTAAATTTTCATAACATCCTTCGAGAAATAATTAATGTATTTTACCGTTACTGTTAAATATTAGACCTTATTAGAATGGACAATGCTTCGGCTAGAAATATGTGGGGTGATTTTTTGGACGCCCACTTGGAATTTGCTTTTGAAGAAGCACCTAAAGTTTTTCACTTTAGCGATAATGAACAAGATGCCGACCACGGATTGGATCTAGTTCTAAAAAACCTTAAGAAAGCGACGACCTTTTCCCTGTTAGGTCTTCAAAACCGCAAGGAACCACTGCCTAAAATAGGAGCCTTTATAATCCTTACCGATTGGAATGGCAATGCAAAATGTATAGTTAGGACAACCGCCGTAAAACTAAAGCCATTTTTTAGTATTACTAAAGACTATGTTCTATTGGACGGCTTAGGGGATAAAAGTCTGGAACATTGGAAAAAATTCCACTGGGATTATTTCTCCCGTGAATTGGCTCCTTTTGAACGTGTCCCCCGTGATAGTATGATCGTGGTCTGTGTAGAGTTTAACAAGGTATACGGATAGTCTCTAGCACCTAAAAAAACCATAGAAAAGGGCCGCAATTGCGGCCCTTTTTATTTTAACTAATTCCTGTATTACTTCAAATTGATCCAAACGTTCCCCTTTTTGTTGGACTCCACGGTGCTCTCTATAAAATCGAGCCCACGAACACCATCCATCATGGTAGGGAATTCGCCATCGTTATATTTCTCACCTCGAATGGCCCTTGCAACACCCAAATAAATATTGGCCATAGAGTCAAAAATACCTTCGGGATGTCCTGGAGGCAATTTAGTTCCATTCAAGGACAACTTGGAATTATAGGCATGGCCAGGCTTATAAACCTGAAGCGGCTTGTCATCGCTAAGGACATAAAGGTAATTGGGATTTTCCTGCTCCCATCTTAGTCCGCCCTTCTCTCCATATATGGCAATTGAAAGTCCGTTCTCCTCCCCGGTAGCAACCTGACTTGAGCGAATAACCCCTTTCACGTGCTTATCCATTCGGATCAATACCGTACCGTCTACATCCATTTGATTATCCTCGTACAAATAGTTGAAATCTGCCAAAATGGATTTTATGGTCAGTCCGGTAGTATATTCTATCATATTAAAGGCATGCACCCCTATATCTCCCATACATGAACTGATACCGGCTTTTTTAGGGTCCAATCTCCAAACTGTTGAGCGTTTGGCCTTGTCATGGATAATAGAGTTGATCCAACCTTGGTAATATGCCGCATCCACCTTGTGAATTTTACCAATAGCACCGGCTTTTATCATTTCCCTCATTTGCCTAACCATGGGATACCCTGTATATGTATGGGTAACCGCAAAAACAGTCTTGGCCTTTTCCAAGGTAGCCTGTAATATTTTAGCCTCCTCGTAGGTGGTGGTCATGGGCTTTTCACAAATTACATGAAACCCATTTTCCAACAACTTCTTGGCCATAGGAAAATGCAAAAAGTTAGGGGTAAGTACAGAGCATACCTGTATACGTTCTGTCTCCGGAAGTTTCAATTCCTCTTCCACCAAGGTATCAAAATCCTTATAGATCCTATTCGTAGGTACATCTATTTCCTTGGCAAAAGCAACATTTGCCTCAAAATCAGGATTGAAAACTGCACCAACAATTTCGTAATTATCATTAATCTGCGATGCCACTCTATGCAACACCCCTATAAGGGAGTCTCCTCCACCCCCTAAAATTCCTAATCTAATTTTCTTGCTCATAATGTATTTATTCCTAAGTTACTCTTTATACTCAACTTCTTCGTTTTTAAAAAATATTGCGAACAGTACCATTGCCCCTAAGGCAAAAATAGCAGGAAATGTCCAAATATCCTTCCAGCTGTGTACACCTTCGCCAATTTTATAACTATCCGTTATTTCTCCTGCCACCCAAAACCCGATCAACATTCCAACTCCATAGGTGGCCAGTGTTATCAATCCCTGGGCAGCACTCTTAAATTTGTTCCCTGCCTTTGAATCCGTATAAATCTGTCCGGACACAAAGAAAAAATCATAGCAAATACCGTGCAGGCCAATCCCCAATATTAACATAAAGGCCAAATCTCCGGCATTTCCGTAAGCAAATAGAAAATATCTAATGGTCCAAGCCAACATCCCGGCAATCAAGGTATTCTTAAATCCAAATTTCTTAAAGAAATATGGCAATAACAACATGAACAAAACTTCCGAACCCTGACCAATAGTCATTTTACCTGTTGGATTTTCCATTCCGATCTCTGACAAAAAAGGATTTGCATTTTGGTAATAGAAGGCCAAAGGAATGCATATTAAAATAGATGAAAGAAAGAAAATAAAGAAATTCCTATCCTTTAGAAGTTTAAGGGCATCCAATCCCAAAATGTCCGAAATGGAAACCTTTTCATCCGTTTTTAGCTTTGGTGGTGTTTTGGGCAGGGTAAAACTAAAAACCCCCAAAACAGCAGATGCAATAGCCACCATTAAAAAAGTATTTTTCAGAAGGCCCAGTTCCCTGGAGCTTTCCGAATCCCATAGGAAGACAAAACTAATTATTAGTCCGGCCGCAATCCAACCTATAGTACCAAAAACCCTAACAAAAGAAAACTCCTTGGCGGGATTTTTCATTTGGCTGAAGGAGATAGAATTCACCAAGGCCAAAGTCGGCATATAGAGAATCATATATCCCAGTACATAGGGGTAGAAACCGGCAAAGTCCACGGCCACATACATTTGATACATCATTAAAGCCCCAAGAAGATGCAAAATCCCTAAGATTCGCTCTGCGTTGAAATACCTGTCCGCTATTAGCCCTATAATAAAAGGTGCAATTATGGCTCCCCAGGATTGGGTTGAATATGCCATTGCCGATTCAGCTCCAGTGGCCTTGAGATTCTGTCCCAAAAAAGTGCCAAGGGTTACAAACCAACCTCCCCAAATAAAAAATTCGAGAAACATCATTAAGGACAACTGAACTTTGGTTTTTACATTCACGGTCTAGCTGGTATATTCATCGCTTATAAAAGGCATAATCCAAGACCAGGGGTTCAATGGAGTTATTTCTGAAATCCACAGAAATCTGGGCCCTATGATGCGTAGAATGGTTTATGATATGAAACAGCATATCCTGAATGGTATTGGTAAACAATCTACCCTGGGAATTCTCGTAATCCAAGCGCTTTTCAAAACTATCCACATTGGTGATTATTTCAAAAGAGCTCCTTTGATTTTCATAATGTATGTCGCCCCAATCCTTTATAGAGTGTAACTGAAAAACACCGTATTCCACTTTTTTACCAAGAATTCTGGAATTCCAAATATGGTGCGCATTTAATATATGACTGAAGAGCTCCGTTGTCCTTTCTGGAACATTTTCCAGCTTTTGGCACTCTTCAATCAATTTTTTATTACAGTAAAAGTTATAATCGAACAGCTGATTGAAAAAAGCCTTCATAAAATATAATGCTAATTAAGTTCCTTACCTGCTTTTATCAATAAATCCCTGGTAGCGATAATTCCTTGCTCCTCACTTAAAACGCTTCCTTCGTATTCCACACCAATAAAGCCGGTATAACCTGCATCTTTAACTATTTTAAGTATTCTTGGGTAATCCAGTTTAGTTTCATTACCGTCGGCATCAAAATCGTAAGACTTGGCACTTACGGCCAAGGCATGTGGCATTAGTTCACTAATTCCTTTATAAATGTCATACTCCTCGGCGCAACCATCTTTAGTTCTTTCAATACAGAAGTTGCCAAAATCAGGAAGGGTACCGCAATTGTCCATATTTACCTTGGTCATAACCTCAGCCAACATAGCCGCATTGGACGACAGCCCGCCATGGTTCTCCACCAAAACTTCAATATTTTTTCCCTTGGCATAGGTGGCCAACTGGGTTAGACCATCAACAGAACTGGCCATCCACTCATCGGGAACCTTGCTTCCTGACAGGTTTACCCTAATGGCGTGGCAACCCATATCGGCAGCCGCATCTACCCATTTATAATGGTTTTCAACTGCTTCCTTTCTTTTTTGGGCATCCGTAGTAGCAAGATCTCCTTGACCATCGATCATTATCAGGACATTTTGCATACCATGTTTTTTGCTTTCTGCATTACATTTTTCAACGAAGGCGGCCATGGCTTCCTTGGAAAAATTAGCAGCCTCCAATTCCTTATAATATAAACCACTTACATACTCCAATCCTGTAAAACCCCAATTCTTGGCCTTCTCGGCAAATGTATATGGATCAACTCCATCTTGACGCACCATTTTATGCATGGACCATTGGGCCAAAGACAATTTAAAAAACGGTTCCTCAGCTTTCATGGATACTTCTGAGGTCTCCATATCTTTAGGCTGCTCTTTAGGAGCTTCCTTACAAGACAACACACTTATTAATAAGGCAAGCAATACAACACTGATTCCTTTGATCTTTAAATTTTTACGCTTCATTTTGAGTATTGAGATTAAATCCAAGAATTAACATTTACTATAACGTTATAGTGCCATAGTATTAATATATATAGGGTTTAAATGTAAAAAATTAATTTTATATTTAATAAATTTATTAAATAAACAATTTCATAAATGAGCAAGTTGAATAACAATGAAGTGCAGGATTCTTATGATGCAATTGTCGTAGGCACGGGAATTAGCGGAGGTTGGGCCGCCAAAGAATTATGCGAAAAAGGACTCAAAACCCTTGTTCTGGAACGTGGAAGGATGGTGAAACACATCGAAGACTACGAGACGGCCAATCTAGATCCTTGGGATTTTCCAAATGCCGGGGAACCTACTAGGGAAGATATTGAAAAACAGCCTAAACAGAATAGAACAGGATATACCACCAATGCGGCAAGCAAAATGTGGTTTGTAAACGATTTGGAACATCCGTACAATGAAATAAGACGATTTGACTGGATGAGAGGTTACCACTTGGGTGGGCGGTCCTTACAATGGGGACGTCAAAGTTACCGATGGAGCGACATTGATTTTACCGCCAACCTAAAAGATGGGATTGCGGTTGATTGGCCTGTACGTTATAAAGATATTGCCCCGTGGTACTCTAAGGTGGAAGAATTTATAGGTGTAAGTGGAGAAGCACTTAACCTTCCACAGTTGCCGGATAGTGATTTTTTGCCGGCCATGGAAATGAATTGTGTGGAAGAGCACTTTAAGAACAAGGTTACTGAAGGCTTTGACGACCGCGCAGTAACCATAGGTAGGGTTGCCCATATTACGGGGACCAAAAATTTTGACGGGCGCACCAAATGTCAATATAGAAATAGATGTATAAGAGGATGTCCTTTTGGAGGCTATTTTAGTAGTTTATCATCTACCCTGCCAGCTGCCGAAGCCACAGGCAACATGACCTTGCGTACGGACTCCATTGTCCATGAAGTAATGTACGATCCCGATACCAAAAAGGCTACCGGGGTAAAGGTTATAGACAGGTTGACCAAGGAAACTCATGAGTTTAAGGCAAAGGTCATTTTTTTGTGCGCCTCCGCCATAGCGTCCACTTCCATATTGATGCAATCCAAATCTGACCGCTTCCCGAATGGTATGGGCAACGACTCGGATCAATTGGGAAGAAATATTATGGACCACCATCTAGGCGTAGGTGCTTCCGGTAAATTTGATGGCTTCGAGGACAAATATTACAAGGGCCGAAGACCTAATGGAATATATATTCCAAGATTTAGGAATCTAGGAGGTGCTTCCGACAGAAAAGACTACAAGCGTGGCTTCGGTTATCAAGGTGGAGCCAGTAGAGGAAATTGGGAAGAAACCGTTGCTGAACTCTCTTACGGAAAAGACTTTAAGGACAGTATTTTGAAACCTGGAGGATGGAGAATGGGCATTGGCGGTTTTGGTGAAGTGCTCCCTTATGAAGATAACAGAATGACCTTGGATTACGAGAAATTGGATAGCTGGGGATTGCCTACGGTAACCTTTGACGCCGATTTACAGGAAAACGAATTCAACATGCGTAAGGACATGCAGGAATCTGCGGTAGAAATGCTGGAAAAGGCTGGATTGCGCGATGTTAAAGGACATGACGGTCCAACCGGTCTAGGGCTGGGCATTCACGAAATGGGTACTGCTAGAATGGGACGCAACAGAAAAACCTCTGTACTCAACGGCAACAACCAATTACACGATGTACCCAATGTTTATGTTACCGATGGGGCATTTATGACCTCAGCCAGTTGTGTTAACCCATCATTGACTTACATGGCCTTTACAGCTAGGGCGGCCGACCATGCGGTAAAAGAACTTAAAAAAGGAAATATATAATGGATAGAAGAAAAGCACTAAAGAATATGGGGCTGGCATTAGGATACACCGTAGCCACCCCAACCTTGATCAGCATCGTCCAAAGTTGTAAAAAAGACGCTGCAATAGTATGGACTCCGGATTTTTTAACATCTGCCGAAGGATCTGTTCTTACACATTTGGTAGATATTATAATCCCCAAGACAGACACGCCTTCTGCCTCCGAAGTACAGGTCCATATTTTTATTGACCGTTTTGCCGATCAGGTAATGGAGAAGGAACAGCAGGATCTTTTAAAGATGACTATGGGGAAATTTACGGACAAGGCCCTGCAGGATTCCGGCAAAAAGGAAATTGCAGACCTGACCCCTGAAGATTTGGAACCGGTACTTGCCAGTGCCCTCAAAATTTCCAAAGAGGACCAAGCCAAGAACTTTAAGGTAATAAACTCTTACACCGAATCGGTAAAGGCTGGCAAAACCGCCTCCTTGGAGGATGAAGCGTCTAGATTTGCCTTTGCCAACAATTTAAGAGGCTTGGTGATATTGGGCTACAAGTCATCCGAGTTTGTAGGAGAAAATGTACTGCCCTATTTGCCAGTACCTGGTGAATTTATCGCCTGTGGAGACCTTCAGGAACTGACCGGGGGAAAAGCTTGGTCCCTATAAATTATTATGACTATCAAAAATTGCAAAAAAGCTAAAAGAACTGGGATAGCCAATGGCATTCTGTTCTTTTAGCACTATTTTTATAATATTCCAACCATATCCAAAAAAATGAAAAGAAGAGATTTTATCCAAAAAACTGCCCTAACCAGCAGTGCGGTTACCCTAGGAGGTTCTTTGGCCTATGGGGCCAAGCCTATTTTAAATCAGAAACATACGTTCAACTTAAAATACGCCCCTCATTTTGGGATGTTCAAGAACCTTGCAGGCGATGACCTTATAGACCAAATAAACTTTATGGCCGACCAAGGGTTTACAGCATTCGAAGACAATGGTATGATGGGCAGGGATGTGGCAACCCAAACCAAAATTGGCGAAACCTTGGCCAAAAGAGGAATGACCATGGGTGTTTTTGTGATAGACAAGGGAGGCAACATGGCCAATACCTTGGCCGCAGGCAAACAGGAGTACATAGATATCTTTTTGGACGGATGCAAAAGAGCCGTGGAGGTGGCCAAACGAGTCAATGCCAAATGGATGACCGTTGTGCCCGGTGGATTCGAAAGAAAACTCCCGATCGGCATTCAGGATGGCAATGTTATTGAAGCATTAAAAAGGGGTGCAGAGATTTTGGAACCCCACGGCTTGGTAATGGTACTTGAACCTTTATCCGACTCTCCCGATCTATACCTGCAGAATTCCGATCAGACCTATATGATCTGTAAAGGGGTGGACAGTCCTTCCTGTAAAATATTGTTCGACATCTACCATATGCAGAAAACCGAAGGTCACCTGATCCACAATATGGAACTTACCTGGGATGAGATCGACTATATCCAAATAGGGGACAATCCAGGCAGAAAAGAGCCTACTACAGGAGAAATTAATTACAAAAATGTATTCAAGTATATACACAGTAAGGGATTCAAAGGAGTTCTAGGCATGGAACACGGAAATTCAAAACCTGACAAAGAAGGTGAAATGGCCGTGATAAACGCCTATAAATCAGAAGACAATTTTTTATAGTCGAAATTCCTTTTAAGGCCAAGGCCCCGAATTTAACGTTGTTTTTAGAAAGTTTCCATCTTGTTTCCCCGTCAAAGAAACAAGATGGAACTTTATTTTTACACCATAGCAATTTACTTGATATTATTCGTCCTAGGTCGAATAATATATCACCATCATTTTAAAAAATAAAAATGGTGTATCAATCTATATTCTTATTTCTGAGATAATTATAGTCCATTATTCAATTTCCACCGTATATAATTAAAAGCCATTTAAACCGGGGCAAAATGGATAAGGACATCACAATTCTGGTAATTTACTGTATAGCGTTCCTATGCGCGCTTTTACTAAAACCTTATATCTCCAATAGATAGGAATATCTTGATCTACAATAATTGGGAGGAGTAATTCTCTATATTTCCCTGTTTCTATAAACAAAAAAATCCCCGAAGAGTACTTCGGGGATTTTTTTGTTTCTTAATTATGCTTTACAAGCCATTTAGGAGCCGCACATTAAACAATCATCATCTGCCTGACCCTCCTTTGCCTTGGCGATCAATTCCTTCATCTCAGCGGCCGTCATGGGTTGAACATCCGCCTCCTGTGGATTGGCGGAAGTGGCCTCCACCTTAATGGTCTTGGCAACAGCAGGGGCCACTACTGTGGTTTCTACCTCTGCAACCACGGGCACTTCCTGCTTCTTGCTGTTATCCAAGGTAAATTTAATGGCATCTGCCGCAGCTTTGGTCCTTAGATAGTACATTCCTGTTTTAAGTCCGCTCTTCCAGGCATAGAAATGCATTGAAGTAAGTTTTGAATAATTGGCGTTCTCCATGAACAGGTTTAGGGACTGACTCTGGTCTATGAAATATCCACGTTGCCTGGACATATCAATAATATCCTTCATACTCAATTCCCAAACCGTTTTGTACAGCTCCTTAATCTCGGCAGGAATATTCTCTATATGCTGAACGGAACCATTGGCACGCATCAATTCCTGCTTCATATTTTCGTTCCAAAGTCCAAGATTCACCAAATCTTCCAATAGGTGCTTGTTCACAACAATAAATTCCCCGGACAAAACCCTACGCGTATATATATTGGAGGTATATGGTTCAAAGCACTCATTGTTACCCAATATTTGAGATGTGGAAGCAGTAGGCATTGGAGCCACCAATAAGGAATTGCGAACCCCGTTCTTTTTCACTTCTTTGCGCAATTTTGCCCAATCCCATCTACCGGACAACTCTTCATCCTTAACCCCCCACAAATTGTGCTGGAATTCTCCTTTGGATATTGGGGAACCTTCATAGGAAGAGTAAGCGCCTTCCTCTTTTGCCATTTCCATAGAGGCGGTAACCGCAGCAAAATAAAGCGTCTCAAAAATCTCTTGGTTCAGTTCCTTGGCAGCATCACTTGTAAAGGGCAATCTCAACATAATAAATGCATCTGCCAAACCTTGAACACCTAAACCAATAGGCCTGTGGCGCATATTGGAATTTTCGGCCTCCTTAATGGGGTAATAATTTCTATCTATTACCCTATTTAAATTTTTGGTAACACGTTTTGTTACCCTAAACAATTCTTTATGATCAAACTCGCCATTCTTAATAAACATTGGAAGTGCAATGGAAGCCAAATTACATACTGCCACCTCATCCGGGGAAGTATATTCCAATATTTCCGTACAAAGGTTGGACGAGCGAATAGTCCCCAAATTCTGTTGGTTGCTCTTTCTATTGGCGGCATCCTTATAAAGCATATACGGCGTACCAGTCTCTATTTGTGACTCCAAAATCTTCTCCCAAAGTTCACGGGCCTTCACAGTTTTACGCCCTTTGCTTTCCGCTTCGTATTTGGTATACAACTTCTCAAATTCTTCACTGTGATGGTTAAAGAGCCCAGGACATTCATTAGGGCACATTAGGGTCCAGTTTTCATTGGCCTCTACCCTTTTCATGAATAAATCCGGAATCCACATGGCATAAAAAAGGTCTCTGGCCCTCATTTCTTCCTTACCGTGATTTTTCTTTAAATCCAGAAAATCATATATGTCCGCATGCCATGGCTCCACATAGATAGCAAAACTACCCTTACGCTTTCCACCGCCCTGATCTACGTAACGCGCAGTATCGTTAAAAACCTGCAGCATGGGCACAATACCATTGGAAGTCCCATTGGTACCTGCGATATAAGAGCCTGTGGCCCGTACATTGTGTATGGAAAGACCTATCCCGCCAGCAGATTGTGAAATTTTTGCCGTTTGTTTTAGCGTATCATAAATACCATCAATACTATCGTCCTTCATTGCCAAAAGGAAACAAGAGGACATTTGAGGTTTAGGGGTACCCGAATTAAACAAGGTAGGTGTAGCGTGGGTAAAATACTTTTTGGACATCAACTCATAGGTCTCCAAGGCCGATTCCAAATCGTTCAAGTGAATCCCAATGGACACCCTCATAAGCATATGCTGTGGCCTTTCTGCAATCTTCCCATTCAATTTCAAAAGATAGGAACGTTCCAAGGTCTTAAATCCGAAATAATCGTAGCCAAAATCCCGGTTATAAATAATGGTAGAGTCCAACCTATCCGCATTCGCAGCAACAACCTCATAAACCTCATCGGATAGTAAAGGTGCCTTTTTTCCGGTTCTAGGATTTACATATTCATAAAGATCCTTCATCGTTTCCGAAAAAGATTTCTTGGTGTTCTTATGTAGGTTGGAAACAGAAATACGTGCCGCCAATTTTGCGTAATCCGGGTGGGAGGTAGTCATTGTAGCCGCAATCTCAGCAGCCAGATTGTCCAGCTCCGAAGTAGTTACCCCGTCATATAGTCCTTCAATTACCCTCATGGCTACCTTTAACGGGTCCACCAGGTCATTAAGGCCATAACACAATTTTCTTACTCTGGCCGTGATCTTATCGAACATCATCAGCTCTTTTCTTCCGTCTCTTTTTACTACATACATGTTGCTACAATTTTTTAAATGATACTTAATTTTGGGTTATGGCCCAATATGTTAAAAACGTTAACATATCAAATTAATCGCATAAAAATCCCCTTATAACCCAAAGGGGATTTCTACTATACTACTACTCATCAAAAATCCGCGTCGAAGCTGATTTTCTGGGAATCGTCGTCTTTATCTTTGTTCATGACACCTGCCTTTTGATATTCCGCCACTCTTTTTTCAAAGAAATTGGTTTTACCCTGTAGGGAAATCATGTCCATAAAATCGAAAGGGTTGGTAGAGTTGTAGACTTTATCACATTCCAACTCCACTAACAAACGGTCCGTTACAAACTCCAAGTACTGTGTCATCAACTTTGAATTCATTCCAATTAAGCTGGCCGGAAGAGATTCCGTAATGAATTCCCTTTCAATATTCAGGGCGTCCACCAAAATTTCGGTAATCCGAGCTTTGGGCACCTTGTTTATAAGATGATTGTTGTGAAGATGAACAGCATAATCACAGTGCATCCCCTCATCCCTGGATATTAGTTCATTGGAAAAAGTAAGTCCTGGCATCAACCCTCTTTTCTTAAGCCAAAATATAGAGCAAAATGCACCTGAGAAGAAAATACCTTCCACTGCCGCAAAGGCAATTAGGCGCTCCGCAAAACTTGGAGACTCTATCCACTTCAAAGCCCAATCCGCCTTTTTCTTTATGGCCGGAAAGTTCTCTATAGCATTAAAAAGCAGGTCTTTTTCCTTTTCATCCTTTACGTAGGTATCGATCAAGAGAGAATAGGTTTCAGAATGGATATTTTCCATCATTATCTGAAAACCGTAGAAGAACTTTGCCTCGGCATATTGAACTTCACTTACGAAATTTTCAGCTAGGTTCTCATTCACAATACCATCAGATGCAGCAAAGAACGCTAGAATATGTTTTATGAAATAACGTTCATCGCTATTCAACTTGTTGGTCCAATCATTAAGATCCGTGTGCAGGTCTATTTCTTCAGCAGTCCAAAAACTAGCCTCACATTTTTTGTACCAATCCCACAAATCATGGTGTTTGATAGGGAAAATAACAAATCGGTTAAGGTTTTCTTTCAGAATCGGCTCTATAGCTGCTGACATATCTTTTTTAGATTTATAGGGTTTCTTAAACTTAGGCGAAAATTTGCCCTCGATAGGAGATAACAAAGATTGCAAAATACCCCCAATATCTAAAGCCCAATAAGCATTATTAACCACAAAGTTTTTAACACAAAATGTTGAAATGTTACTTCGCTAGTGATGTTCATTACCTTTGTAGTACAAAGCAAAATGAAAAAAAGCCGAACGGTTTTCTTGAAAATATTAACCCAAAAAAATAAACCAAAAAGTATATAAAAAACATACTCTTTGGTTTATACATGTCATTATCAAAAACCAACCCTTGGTTTGTACAGTCATGTATACGAAATTGCCTTTTGTCTATTTTAATTTAAGTTTAAAAAATTAGAGAGATAATGCAGCCAAGATCATAAATACCGAAATGGCAAGCATTGCTAAAAAAACTAAACTTACGGCCTTAATGTTTGAAGTTGTCATAATTGTGGAGTTTGAGTTAATATAGTATTTTAATATTTCGCAATAGGTTTTATCCAAATCGAAATGTAATTGTTCACGCTAAATCCTACCTATGGCAGATGTTGGCATCCAAAAAACCCCATTTCGTTAGTTGGTTGGGCAAATCATCTACACTCCAAATATATCTTGTATAATCCGGAAGGAATATGCGATATGTAACAAAGTATGCAATAAATGTAACATTGGTACTCCGTTGTACTATTCCTAGGTGTCCTGATATTCCGTAGGTGTTTTCTTATAGGTTTCCTTAAAACACTTGATAAAATAAGAGGGAGTATTGAAACCAACGGCATAGGCTATTTCACTTATGGATGCATCCGAGGTCCTCAAAATATGGACGGCCTGTTTTAATCGTTGTGATCTAATAAAAGCAGTAGTGGAAAGTCCGGTATAGGCCAAAAGTTTCCTATGAAGCTGCATGCGGCTCATAGCCAACTTTTCACAAAAAGCCACCGCGTTGAAGTGAGGGTCGGCAAGATTATCGTCCAAAACGCTTTGTAATTTATTTAGAAACATTTCATCCGTAGGAGTAAGTGCTATGTCCTTAGCCTCCAATATTAACTCATGGCTATATCGGGTCCGTAGCATTTTTCGGTTTCCAATAAGGTTATCCACCCTTGCCTGAAGTATCTTTAATTTAAAGGGCTTGGTAATAAAATCATCTGCCCCGGATTGCAAACCGAGAAGCTCATGATCCTCACCTACTCCCGCCGTAAGCAAAATAATGGGGATATGACTGGTCCGTTCATCGGTCTTTAATTTATTACAAAGTTCAATTCCGTCACAAAGAGGCATTCGTACGTCAGATATTATAATATCCGGAACCACTTCCAGCGCGGTATTTATTCCTTCAAGACCATTGACTGCCTCCACAATCGTATACCTGGTTTTCCAAGCCGAATTTAGAAATTCCCGTACCTCCTTATGGTCCTCAACAATTAACAAAATAGGCAAGGCACCGGAATCGCCATCAGGAGCAGCCCCTTGCATAGGTAATTTATAATCGTTCCAATCTGGATTTAAGTGGGGGCCATCCGGCTCCTTTCCTAATTCCACAACGTCCAAGTTTGCAAAATGGGACTTCATTAATGGCAAAGTCACTAAAAAGTGGATGAGCTTTGATTCCTCCATTTGCACGGTTATGGTTCCTTGATACAAACTCACCAATTCCTTTACAACAGAAAGACCAACACCGGCACCCTCCGAATATTCATTTTGCTGATAGAATCGGGTAAAGAGGTTATCCAGATCCACCTCTGAATATTGTGCTACCGTATTTTTGACACTGATTTGCACTCTTCCGTCATCCCTTTTGGCAATGAACTGACACATTCCTCCTTCACTCACATATTTGAAAGCATTGGAAAGAAGATTGATAATAATTTTTTCCAATGCATCCTCATCGAACCAAACAGGACTCAACTCATCTATATCAACCTTATAATCAATCCTTTTGATACCGGCCCTATACCTAAAAGAAGAGGTAAGCATCCCTAAAAAAAGACCCATATCACCTTTAGAAATCTTTAATTTTAATTTCCCCTTTTCCAATTTTGCCAAATGCAGTAGCTGATCCACCAAGGCTATTAAACGGTTTACATTCCTCTTGATCATGGAAAAATTTGCAAAATCCATATCTGACAGTCCACCCTGGGATAATTTCGAATCCACAGGCCCAGCAATTAAGGTCAGAGGAGTTCGGAATTCATGTGAGATATCGGTATATAGTTTTGATTTAAAACGATTTAGCTTTTTAAACCGTTCGGTTTCTTCCATTTTCAAGCGTAAGTTCAATTGCAATCGCCATTGCCATTTTAGATAACTATAAACACCGTAAGACAGCAATAAAATCAAGAAAACATAAGAAAATTTGGCTATGGGCGTCAAATACCATGGAGACATAATGGAAAAAGTAAAGCCAACCGGTTCATGATTCCAAACCCCATCATAATTACTGGCCTTTACCTGAAATTCGTATTCCCCTGGAGGCAATCTTGTATAACGAGCAAAGTTCTTTTGCCCGGAATACACCCAATCACTATCAAAATTTACCAATTTATATTGGTATTGGTTTTTTTCTGGAAGTGAATATTGCAGGCTGGAAAAGCTAAAGGATAGGGTGTTCTGATTTGCTTTCAGAGCCAGCCCATCCGTGATTGGAAAGGATGTATTATACACATCAAAACCAGTAATCGCAATCTTTGGCACTATGGTATTTTCCTTAATGTTTTTAGGTTTAAACCAATAAAATCCGTCCAAACCCCCAAAATAAAGATTACCATCGGCATCCTTAAAATACGCACCGGTATTAAATTCTGTCGCCAAGCCCTCATAATTATTGTAATTTACAATGCTGGGGGCATCCCCCAAATTGGCTGCCGGGGTAAATTTAGTAATGCCCTTATTGGAACTTAACCATAGGGATCCTTCATTATCTGACAGTATCCCGTATATCACATTATTGGCAAGTCCGTCCCTTACACTGTAATCGTAGAACTTGTTATTTTCAATGTCGTACGCATTGAGTCCGGAACCATTGGTACCTATCCAGAGTATATCATTGGGTGCATAGTACAGGCATTTTATCCTATTGCTTGATAAGGAATTTCCATTCGATACAAATTGGCGGGTTGTAAATGTCTGTTCCTTAATATCAAATAATGCAATTCCATGACCTTCGGTACCTATCCACAAATTTCCTTTGCCATCTGAGGTAATTACCCTTACATTATTACTGGGTATGCTATTTTGAAGATTTGGATCGTAATCATACCGTCTTAATTCACCCTTCACCCTATCAAACTGAATAAGACCTTGGTCCCGTGTCCCCAACCAGATCCGATTCTCCTCATCTTGATAAATGGACCAAATGGTATTTGCCGAAAGAAAACTTTCACTTTTATCGGAAAAATGCACAAAATCACCTTTGGCATCCCTCATGTTTAGGCCGCCATCCTGGGTTCCGATCCATAAATTATCCTCTTTATCTATCATTAAACTCATGACCCGATCGGAAGAAATGGTATTTTCATTTTCGCTTCCCGCCTTAAAGGTCCGCCAACTATCTTCTTCTGGGACATACTGCGTTAAACCTTTGCCCGAAGTACCAATCCAAACCGATTTCTCCCTATCTACCACAATAGACCTAACAACATCTATACTTACATTCTCTGGTGTTTGATAATCCGTAAAAGAATTAAATTTCTCCAAATATTGATCGTAATAACTAATTCCCGCCCCATCTGTTCCAAACCATAGTGTTCCTGAATAATCTTCATAAATACTAAGTATATCATTGTAATGAAGGGCAGTGGGGTTATGCTTCGCTGTACTAAAATGGGTAATTGACAATTGTTCAAAATTAATTAGATAGAGTCCCTGCCCATAAGTTGCGATCCAAAGTCTATCCATTGCATCCAAATGCAGGTCGGTTATATTCAAATCCATTGACAAACTGTCTTTAAAGCCCAAATCTTCCACGCGTTTAAATACGTTCTCCCCTGAATTCCTAAAATAAAGTCCAGCGCCAAAAGTGCCTATCCATTCCCTAGACTGTTTATCTGTAGCAATATCACTAAAATTGGCAACTACCCTATTGCCATTGGTTGTTTGGGCCTTTACCTTTTGTACGCGAACGTTACTGTAATCATATTCCACAATTTCATTGTCCATGCACAACAATAGGGCACCCTTTTCATTTTGGGTGATGTTATAAATAGTGCCCCCCGCAATATTGGGTGAAAGCATTTGACCAACCCCTTCCTTATCCGCCTTTTTTAAATAGAGTCCGTTGGAGTAGGTGCCTATCCACAGATTAAAATCCTTATCCATGAAAATGGAACTAGCGTCGTTAATTCCTTGAAGCGGAACAAAAATATTGGACTGGGTTTCGAGTTTATAAGGAATTCGATCATTGGGAATGGCCCAGACATGACCCTTCCTATCCACATAAACCTTCCCTAAATAGCTATGTGTGGCCCTGGTAACATCGGCAAACGTAAAAGGATATATACTAAAGGTACTCCCATCGTACTTGTTAAGGCCATCCTGGGTGGCAATCCACAAAAACCCTATACTATCCTGGGCAATGGAAACGGCACTGTTCTGCGAAAGTCCGTCATTAACCGAGAGCTGTCTAAATTTGATTTGATCTTGGGCATAAAGTCTCTGGGCACAATTAAAATAAATTGCACCAATGAACATCGTGAAGATAAGTTTTAGTAATTTTTTCTTGTCCACGGTTGGTCCTATCCTGATTGGTTAGATACAAGATAAGATATATCCGAGAAGAAATCAATGAAAATATTGTTTTAGGAATATAGACCACACAAGAATTGCGGCCTGGGAGGCTAGGCCCATTATTCTAAAATTCATTTAGAGAAGAAAAAAAATAACCACCAAATCGGTGCGATCCAACAGATGCAATGAGTTTATGAATTACGAGAATCGGAAACACAAGTTTAGGTAGTTCCCCCGAAACCTAAAGACTATGCGCATTCCAAAACCTACAAGTTGATTGCGTTTTTCAAATTTACATCAACATCCTTCGGATAGTTTCGCAACAATGACATGTTCGTATTAAAAAATCCTACAGGACCGCACTTTTTTTGGCAGTTAATTTTACTAATTAATATATGGTCATTGAATGCTCTTGATTATTATAAACCGTTTATAGATCATTTTTACAAAACTAAATTCTTAATACCTCCTGTCCGTTACAGCCTTATTATCAACAAGAGACCTATTTTTATTTGTATCTACCTTATGTTCCACTAAATTGTTTTCATGGGAAGTTGCCCGCTCATTGTCCGTAAGAACAGCAACAACAAGTACTAAAACTAAAACGATAAAAAAAGCTATACATTTATTCATCACCTGGGTTTTGGTTCTATCAAACCCAATATGTTTCCCTTTGAAGAAAACAATTGGTGAACCAAATGTATATGAAATGTAAGAGCATATACCCCTTAATTGTGTAAATGGTAAAAATTCCTGTATAAATGACATTGGGCAAATTCAAGATACTTCTAATTCCATTCCCAGATGAAAACCATTATCCCAAGTCTATCTTTCCCTAAAGGTCCAATCTTAATCCAATAACCACCAACTATACTCAATTCAAATCCATTGACACAAAATATTAAAAGCTTAACGAACAATATTTCTAATTTTGAGTATCTTTCCTATACTATGTTAGAAGCAGTTTTAGTAGACGACGAAATTAAAGCCCTACAGAGTCTTTCTTGGGAGCTGACCAACTTTAGTGATGAAATTAAAGTGGTAGCTTCCTTTACGGATCCTTTTGAGGCGTTAAAATATTTGGAGCAAAACCCTCCAGACTGTTTATTCCTGGATATAGAAATGCCCACAATGGACGGATTTCAATTTATTCAGAAATTACATAACAAGGAATTTCCTGTGGTCATCACCACTGCCTATAACCAATATGCGATAAAAGCCCTTAAGAACGAAGCAATAGATTATCTTCTAAAACCAATAGACACAGATGATTTAAATGCTACCATCGCTAAAATAAAAAAGTTCAACAGCAAAAATTATACTGCAGAAAAGCTGGAGAAAATATTGTTGAAATTCAATTCCGATTCGCTTCAAAAAAAGATTACTATAAATACAGACGGGAAATTATTATTTTTACAAAGTGATGAAATTCTATTTGCTGAATCCGATGGGAATTACAGTACCTTATTTTTAAGCGATGGACAAAAAATTTTGCTTACCAAAAAATTAAAGGAGGTAAATCAGATACTACCTAAGGATACTTTTTTTAGAATTCACAATTCCTTTATTATCAACCTTAATAAAATAAAGGAGTTTCTTAAAACAGATGGTTACGTAATATTACAGTCCAACCATAAAATACCTGTTTCAAGACAGAAAAAGTCCGACTTTCTAGATTTAATATAATCTATCATTATGAAATTTCCCTCTTTATTTTTTTCTATCATTTGTCGACTTCCATTCTTAAATAAAGTTAGCTTCTTTTTTTTTTTAGTTTTTGCCACTCTTTCTCTTTCCAAGGCCAATTCGCAGGTAGTTTCAGAAGAATTTAAAAGAATAACGGACAGCCTAATAAAAGCAAGGCCAACAACCTATGAAGGACTGGATTCTGTGCTGAACCCCAAAAGAACTGATACAATTTACATGCGTTATTTCAATAGTGAAGCGCTAATAAAGAAATATCCTATAGGGCAGTCCTACGCCTTAAACCAACTTGGAAGAAAATATAGGGACATTTCCAATTACCCAAAGGCGGTTGCCCTCCATGAAAAGGCCTTAGAAGCCGCCCTACAAGATAACAACTTAGAGTTCCGGGTCTATAGTTTAAATATGTTGGGCGTAGTCTATAGAAGAAGTGACGCCATTAAAATTGCACTGGATTACCATCAGGAAGCTTTGGAATTGGCCGAAAGCGTGAACAATCCTTCCAATGATCTTAAAAAAAGTATTAATGTATCCCTTAACAGCATAGGTAACCTTTATTTAATCCTGAAACAATACGATATAGCCATTGCTCAATTTAAAAGGGCAATGGCTTCTGCCAAGGAGCTTGGCAATAAGTTAGGCCTCGCCATTAACTATCAAAATATTGGGGAATGCTTGGAGTACAAGGGTGAATTGGAAGAGGCCCTACACTACTACAGGACCTCTTTGGATTACAATAACGAAATTGATAGCGATAAGGGAAGGGTTATATGCAAAAATAGTATTGCCCAGATCTATATAAAGCAAAACAAATTAACACAGGCATTGGAAATTCTTGAACCCAACCTGTTGGCTGCAGAATCTTTGGGGGACATGTCTATCGTAGCTGTCATAAACATCAATATGGGCTGGGCCCTGATGGAGTTAAAACAATATGCAGAATCGGAAAAATACCTTGTGACCGGGTTGGAAATGTCCAAAAAACATCATTTACCGAGTTATATAGCCCATGCTTATAATTACTTATCCAAATTATACACTTACAAGGGCGATTACAAGAATGCCTTGGAGTACTACCAAATGGCCGAAAAATTCAACGAAGAAATCAATAGTGAGGTCAATCGCCGTTATATCAACGATTTGATCATAAAATATGAAACCGAGAAAAAAACCAACCAAATTGAAGCCTTGGCCAGGGAAAACGAATTCATGAACCTACGGCTTCGCAAGAAAACAAACACTCTGATCATTGGGGCCCTGGGGATGGCCCTTCTAACTTTTATTCTTTATATACTATACCGACAGAAAGAGCTAAAAAATGAAAAACAGATCCTTACACTGGAGCAAAGCATGTTGCGCAGCCAAATGAACCCCCATTTTTTGTTCAATTCCCTAAATTCAATTAAACTATATATCATTAACAATGAAAAGAAGAATGCGGTGCACTACCTTAATAAATTCTCCAAGTTGGTCCGCAAAATTCTTGAAGCTTCCTCATTAAAAGAAATATCCCTGGCCGATGAACTGGAGACTATAGACCTCTATATGAACATTGAAAATATTAGATTTTCGCACGAGATAAATTTCACTGTGCGGGTAGACGAACCTATTGATGAGCACACCGTTAAGATACCTTCGTTAATTCTCCAACCTTTCCTGGAAAATGCCCTCTGGCACGGACTCTCCTCAAAAGAAGGTGAGAAAAAGATCCATCTACACGTAAGCAGGGAAAATGAGAAATTTATTCAAATAAGCATCACCGATAACGGTGTTGGCCGGGAGGCCTCCGAAAGAATAAAGGAAAGTAAGATTTTGAAGCGAAAGTCCATTGGCATCGATATTACCAAGGAAAGGTTGGCCAATTTTTCCAAAGACTTTGAGAACTCCTTTCAGGTAGAAATAATTGACCTGTATGATTCCAATAAAGTGGCCCTGGGTACCAAAGTGGTCCTACACATCCCTACCCATTAGTATGCTCTAGGGCAATTTGCTCCAATTCGGCATACCATTTTTTTCCAAACTTGCGAATCAAGGCCTCCTTTACAAATTTGTAAATTGGAACCTTAAGCTCCTTGCCCAAGGAACATGCAGGATCACAGATTTCCCATTTATGATAGTTCACTGCCGTAAGTTCCGAATACTCGCGTACACGTATGGGGTACAAATGACAGGATACAGGCTTTTTCCATTTGGTAGCTCCTTGATTATATGCCTCTTCGAGGCCGCATTTGGTGATACCCTTGTCATCAAAGATTACATAAGCACATTCACTGCCATTCACCAAAGGCGTTTCCCATTCACCATCCTCCCCACGAATAAAGGCCCCCTGCTTTTCTATTTCAGCAATACCTTCGGGACGTAAAAAGGGTTTTACCTTGCTATAGATATCTACCAAAATCTCTGTTTCCTTATCTTCAAGGGGTGCTCCGGCTTCGCCATCAACGCAACAGGCCCCCTTACAGGCACTTAAATTACAGACGAAATCGTTCTCAATAATTTCCTCCGATACTATTGTTTTTCCCAGTTGGAACATACCATTTTATTAGGCGACAAATATAATTCTTTAAGGCATATATTTTCCTTTAAATAAATCCAAATACCCCTAATTAAACGTAAATTTGCCGCGTCTTAGCTAGGAAAGGCCAACATGTACGTTAGAAACTAGGATTATATTTTTTTAATTATGGAATTCAATTTTAATTTTCGGGAAATAGTTACTGCCAGTATGGTACTTTTTGCGGTTATAGATATAATAGGGAGCGTCCCTATCATAATTTCCCTAAGGAACAAAGTGGGACATATCCAATCGGGTAAAGCCTCTGTTGTTTCGGCCTGTATTATGGTGGCCTTTTTATTTGTAGGGGAAGAAATTTTAAATCTAATAGGGATCGATGTCAACTCTTTTGCCGTTGCCGGGTCTTTTGTGATCTTCTTTTTGGCCATAGAGATGATTTTGGGAATCACCCTATACAGGGACGATCAACCCGAAAGCGCCTCTATAGTACCAATTGCCTTTCCCTTGATTGCCGGTGCCGGTACAGTAACCACTTTACTTTCATTAAGGGCAGAATACTACGTAGAGAATATCATTGTTGCCATAGTTATAAATGTTATTTTTGTTTACTTTGTCCTGAAGTCCTCTAGAAGAATAGAGCATATTTTGGGTAAAAACGGACTTAATGTAATCCGAAAAATATTTGGTGTTATACTTTTGGCCATCGCTGTGAAGCTATTTACCTCGAATATCAACCAGTTATTTTAATCTTTTAAGCAATCGATCAGATGAACAAAATTTTAATAGTAATTCTTATTGTACTGGGATTGGGCTTAATTGCCTATAACGTGACCTTGGTAGATTTTAAGGAACCTTTTCAAGGAAATAGCATAATAGCCTTAATTGGAATCTTGGCCGCCTTATGTGCCATAGTACTTTTGTTGATTTATAGTACTTCCAAAAAAATCCAGAAAAAAATTGAGCAGGATTAGTTGGTAGCTTCGATCCTATCAGCTTCTTTTTGCCTTATAGTTGGTTTATCCAATTCCAGCACCTTCATTAACATATCATCCCCGCCACTTTTTATTTTGGCATAGACATTGGGGTCGAACAACTGTTCTGCCAGGGTTGCCTTAATATATAGCTTTATCCTTTCTTCAAAAGCATAAAAGTCCAACTTGATATTTCTTTCCAGACAATAATCTATAAATACCTCAAAAAGGATATCATCCACTCTAAAGTTATTTATAAATTCTTCTTTGGAATACCCTTTATACTGTGCCCTGTTCCCATCCAAATGCTCAAACACAAAATAGGACAAAAAGCCCAAACTTTCCATGCTTTCAAAATATTCCGATTCGTTGGACCCAATGGGCACAAAAACATCCGGGATAATACCTCCTCCGCCATAGACCACCTTGCCTTTTGGAGTTTTAAACTTTAGTGAATCGGCTACTTTAATACTGTCTACCGAAATTAGTTCCCCGCTATGGTAGCGATCTGTAAATTTCTGATAATAATCCTTGTTTCCCTTTTCGTAGGATTTCTGAATGGAACGCCCGGTAGGGGTATAATATCGGGATACGGTTAAGCGAACGGCAGAGCCGTCCCCCAAATCCATTTCGCGCTGCACCAGACCCTTGCCAAAAGACCTGCGCCCAACAATAGTGCCTATATCATTATCCTGTAAGGATCCGGCTATGATTTCGCTGGCAGAAGCGGAACGCTCATTAATTAACACGTACACGGGTTTATCCTCAAAATCCCCTTTTTTAGTAGCAAACACTTTATCTATCTTGCCCTTTTTGTTTTTGGTGAACAAAATCAATTTCCCATCGGCCAGAAATTCATCCGCCATTTGTTCTGCAATCCCCAAATATCCCCCGGGGTTATCCCTTAGATCCAAGGTTAATTTCTTTGCTCCTTGGGCCTCTAATTTTCTCAAGGCCTTCTTAAACTCCTTATAGGTTGATTCGGCAAAACGATTGACCTTGATATAGCCCATATCGTTGGTCAGCATAAAGTAGGCCTCCACACTTTTTATGGGAACCACATCCCGTTTTATATTTACACTAAAGGTCCTATTATCGTCCTTCCTATAAACCTGCAATCTTACCGGAGATCCCTTTTTGCCCTTTAATTTTTCAACAACCAGGTTATTGGGGATGTTTTCCCCGAACAGAGTATCATTATCTGCCATTAATATCCTGTCTCCCGCTTGAAGACCTTTGAGAAAGCTTGGTCCGTCCTCAATAGTCCTAATCACGGAAATAGTATCCTTGTACATATAGAAATTAACGCCTATCCCTACAAAATCGCCTTTCATATTCTCGGAGACCTTATCCATCTCCTGTTTGGGGATGTAAACCGAATGTGGATCCAATTTCTCCAGAATATTGTTTACGGTGACATCTACAATACTGTCCGTATTAATTTCGTCTACATACTCGTAATCTATATAATCTATTAATCTGTTGAGTTTATCCTTTTTTGAATTGGTGGTGAAAAGCTTCTCGGGAGAATCATTAAAATTCAATTTTCCACCCACGAATATACCCGCGGCCAGAGCCAGGGCAATTATTGTGGGCCATATGTAGGAATTTTTTCTCTTCATGATTCAAAATGGCATTTACACGTTCACAATAATGGGCAGGTGAACGAGCTGCACTCCGGCTTTTTCAAGAAATTGCAATCCAGAGTTATCTTTATAAGCTGTCTGATATACTACACGTTTTATGCCAGACTGATGTATTAACTTACTGCATTCCTTACAAGGTGACAATGTTATGTACAATGTGGCACCTTCACAGGACTGGGTGGAAGAGGCTACTTTGGATATGGCATTAGCCTCGGCATGTAGAACATACCATTTGGTATATCCTTCTTCGTCCTCGCAAATATTTTCAAATCCGGTCGGAGTCCCATTGTAACCATCTGAAATTATCATCCTATCCTTCACTATTATTGCCCCTACCTGCTTGCGTTTGCAAAAGGAGAGTTTGCCCCATTCACTGGCCATACGTAAGTAAGCCTTGTCGTACTTTTCCTGTTTACGTTCCTTCATCCGTTGATTTTTCCCATTTATTCACGAGCCCATTTCCCTTATAAATGTCTCCAGACCCCTTAGCCGTTACCCCAATGGTTTGCTTTTACAAAGGTAAGGGAACTTTTTATTGAAAATATTAGCGAATTGGGAATAATATAACTTTTCCATACTAAGATAGCTTCTAGCTACAACCCATACAATCCAGAAAGGTTAAGATTTAGCCAAACTCTACCAAGGAAACGTAGCAAACAACATAGGTATTGTAATCAATAGGATAATAATCGATGTAACTTGGGTAAAAAGAGGTTGTTTAACCGTAAATAAAGATCTTACAATATAATTCATGCAGAGTACCGCCAGTAGAATTAATATTTGGGAAAATTCTATACCCACCGCAAAACCCAGTAAGGGAGAGATTTTTTCCTCTTCCCCGGCCATCAGCATCTTAAAGTAATTGGAGAACCCAAAACCATGAACGAGGCCAAAGAATCCGGTTGCTACACTATAAAGTACCATATCCCTATGCTCTGCGACTTTATTGGCATGGAATAGATTGTGAATAACAGTAAAAAAAATAGTAATAGGAATTAGAAACTCTATCAACCCAACATCAACTGTCAATACCCCATACACCGAAAGGGCAAGGGAGGCGCAATGTGCAATTGTAAAAATAGTGGCGAGCACCAATATTTTTTTCCAGTTTGCAAAGGTAAACGGAACCGCCAGGGCTGCCAAGAACAAAATATGGTCATAGGCATCCAAATCCAAAACATGCTCCAATCCCATCTGAATATAAAACCAAAAATTTCCCATTGTCCAGAATAAAATTTAGATTTATTTAATTAATGTTCTAAAGACCTCTTTCTTGTTGAATAATCTCATAGGCTTTCTGAACTTCCTTAAACTTTTCCTCGGCCCCTTTCTTAATAGCTTCGTTTTCAGTATTTACCCTGTCAGGATGATATTTTTTGGCCATGGTCCTATAAGCCTTTTTAACTTCATCGTCCGTCACCGTTTTTTCAATTTCCAATATTTTGTAGGCATTATCGGCCGATTTGATAAACATGGCCTTAATACTTTCAAAATCTATATTGCTTACCCTAAAATAACCTGCTATTTCCGAAATCTTACCGATTTCCGCAGGGCGCAGGGTACCATCCGCTTGGGCTATACCAAACAAAAAATGCAATAATTGAAGCCTAACTTCATATCTGGTACGCTGATTTAGATAGTTGCATATACGTTCGGCCGAGACTTCCCTTTTTTTAACCACCTCATTAAAGGTCCTAAAAATGGCATTGGCCTTATCCTTCCCATAGGTGCTTACAAAATATCGTCTTACATAATCCATCTCTGTCTGACTAACGGAACCGTCCGCCTTTATGACAATGGAACAAAGGGAAAGCAAATTGATCTCAAAATCGGCCGGAGATACATGCTGTTGGGTAATATCCCTAAAAACAGAACGCCCTCCCCCACTGCCAGAGCTTTTCAAATTATCGAAAAAGCTACCTATAATAAATCCCAGTATAGCCCCAGGAAACCTAAAGACATAATACCCCAATATTGCGGCAAACCATTTAATCATCTTTATTTCAAATTTTGGCAAAGATATAATTTTAAGGTACAATAGAAGGTTTAATGAAAAGTTAAGGTATTTAGTTAGGATGCCTTAAAATGGTTATCTTTGAAAACTTTATCAATAATCGAATAAAAATATATATTATGTATCCTGCAGAATTAGTAAAACCTATGAGACAAGACTTGGCAATAGCCGGTTTTGAAGAACTATATACAGCCGATGCGGTTAAAAGTGCCCTTGGGAAGGAAGGAACTACCTTGGTAGTGGTCAATTCGGTTTGTGGCTGTGCAGCCGCCAATGCAAGACCTGCTGCCAAAATGAGCCTTCAGAATCCAAAAAAACCAAACCATTTGGTAACCGTTTTTGCCGGTGTAGACACTGAAGCTGTGAATGCCGCCAGGAATGCCATGATCCCTTTTCCACCATCTTCGCCAAGTATGGCATTGTTCAAAGACGGAGAATTGGTACACATGATAGAACGTCATCATATTGAAGGTAGGCCTGCAGAAGTGATTGCAGAGAATTTAATGGAAGCTTACAACGAATTTTGTTAATGTGGGAATACCCCATTAATATTCATTAAATATTATTGAATGAAACCGCTTTGTAAAAGAGCGGTTTTTTATTTTTGTAGCATGCAAAAAGTATTGGCATTTCCTTTGTCTGCCCTTTACCTCATATTATTTGGGTTAACATTGCTTCTGTTCCATCCCGTTCAATGGGTCTGTTTTAATTGGTTCGGCTATAATGCCCACCGAAAAAGTGTGGCTCTATTGAACCTCTGCCTGCTTCGCTGTACCCATGTACTTGGAACCCGTTATACCTTTAACAATCCACAAGATATACCAACCGATAGACCGGCCATTATTGTGCTCAACCATCAAAGTATGCACGATATACCCCCTATTATTTGGCACATGCGAAAACATCACCCCAAATTTGTGAGTAAGATGGAATTGGGCAAAGGAATACCCAGCGTGTCCTATAACCTAAGGCATGGCGGTTCGGTACTCATAAATAGAAAGGATAATAGGCAGTCCCTAACAGAAATTGCAAAACTGGGCGCTTATATCCAAAAATACAATCGTTCCGCCGTTATATTCCCGGAGGGTACCAGAAGTAAGACGGGACAACCAAAAAAATTCCATACCACTGGATTAAAGATCCTTTTAAAAAAGGCCCCTTCCGCCCTGATTATCCCCATTAGCATCAACAATTCCTGGAAAATGTTGAAATACGGCAAATTTCCTTATGGAATTGGTAATCACATAAGCTTTGAAGTACATAGGCCATTGGAAAACGCCGGGGATGTGGAAGAACTCATAGAAAACATTGAAAGAACTATAACCCAGGCCATAATTACATCTGCATGACCAACACCCAAATCATAGAGGAAACAATTGCCTTTGTTAAAGAAACATTGAAAGGCGCAGAAGGGGGACACGATTGGTTCCATATCCAGCGGGTCTTTAAGAACACCCTTCTTATAGCAAAAGATGAAAAGGTAGATGTACTTGTGGTTAGCCTCGGGGCATTGCTACACGATATTGCAGATGCTAAATTTAATGGTGGGGATGAAACCGTTGGGCCAAAAATGGCATCTGTGTTTTTACAATCTTTGGAGGTAGATAAAAAGATAGTGGACCACGTGGTAAAGATTATTGAAAATATATCCTATAAATCCAGTTTGGATTCCAAAAAGCTATTTACGTCCAAGGAATTGCAGGTGGTACAGGATGCCGATCGTTTGGATGCCATTGGCGCTATTGGAATTGCACGTGCCTTCAACTACGGTGGTTTTAAGAATAGGGAGCTTTATAATCCGGAAATTGCTCCCAACCTACAAATGACCAAGGAGGAGTACAAAAAATCCAAGGCGCCTACCATAAATCATTTTTATGAAAAATTACTGCTCCTAAAAGACAAGATGAATACTGAATCTGGCAAGAAACTGGCTGAAAAAAGACACGAATTCATGTTGGACTATCTAGAGCAATTCTATAAGGAATGGAACGGTAATGCCTAATATGCAACGTAAATTCTCTTCGATATAATTAAATTACCCATTGGTTTAGGCTTGACTGAACTCTATACCCAAGCTTGTTTTCAATACTTTCTCCAAGAATATTAAAAACCATGTGCTTAAATAACGTGAGTTCTAATTATATTTAATTATTAATGAGCTATTTATGATAATTTTGTCCGGTCGAGACCCAAGAAATTTTATTTTTCAAGCGGATAAAATGACATGATTTTAAAAATTTGATTTTGGGGTAAATATCAAATATGATACAGGTAGAGAGACAGTTAAAGGTATGAGTTATAAACTGAAGGTTTCCAGATCGTCATTTCGAATGCACATGAGAAATCGCACATCCAGCTCCCGGCCAGTATGTGTGACTTCTCGTCGTCCCGAAAAGGGACTCTGTCGAAGTGACTATCGTTACCAATTCATATCATTCATATTGAGACTATTAATAAAGACGTCAATGGTAGCCTGCCTACCGCCAAGCAGGCTCATCCCGATGGTTATCGGGAGAGACCTCAATTTAAAGATATAACTGTCAAAAAAACCTCTGTACTCCACCTGCCTTCGGCAGGCAGGCTCGAGGGGACAGTAGCAATTTTTTTATTTGCACAAGATCAATGTCTTGCAATTATTTTTACGTTGAACTCACCTTAAAATAACTTTAACTGGCCGCCCTTATAGGCTTCGTACAGCTCTGTATTAAGTTTTGGAAATACTTTGTCCTTAAAATATTTTTGTCGCGCCAAATGGGCCATATCCTTAATTTGCTGGGCAATTTCGCCTTCACCCCTGTTACGTATACCAAATCTACTATCGTTTAAAGAACCCCCATGGCAGTCCGCTATCTGCTGCAATACTTTATTGGCCCTGTCTGGTAAGGTCTTTCTTATCCAATCCTCAAATATTTGCCCTATGGCCCCATTAAGCCTAACTACTGTGAACCCAAAGGAAAGTGCCCCGGCATCGCATACGGCTTTGGCCAAGTTAAGAATTTCATGACTGTTTATACCGGGTATAATAGGGGCCAACATTGCATTTACCGGTATATGGTTTTCGGCCAAGTGCCGAATTGTCTCCAGTCGCTTTTTTATAGTGGCCGTTCTAGGTTCCAGTATGCGCCTGGTTTCTTCGGACAAAGAGGTTACGGAAACATTTACAGCAATCAAATTCTCCTGCGCCAATTGTGTAAGAATGTCCAAATCCCTAAGAACCAATACATTTTTGGTAATGATACCCACCGGATGCCGGTATTTTAGAAACACTTCCAAACAAGCTCTGGTAATCCCAAATTGCTTTTCAGCAGGTTGGTAGCAGTCCGTATTCCCTGATAGGACAATGGTAGCCGCCTTCCAACTTCTACTTTTCAATTTAGCTTCCAATAGGGCAGGCGCGTCCTTTTTGACCAAAATCTTGCGTTCAAAATCAAGTCCCGCACTATAGCCCCAATATTCGTGGGTATTCCTGGCATAACAATAGATACATCCGTGTTCGCAACCTTGATAAGGATTGAGGGAATAATTCATGCCCACATCGGGACTACTGACTTTGTTTACAATAGTCTTTGGAAAAATAGGAAGGTACTGCGTCTTGTTACGATCCGATATCTCCCCTTCAATACGGCAGAATTCCAAAAAATCGTCCCTTAGTTCATTGGAGAATTCGGCAAACCTATTGTTCGTGTTTTTCTGGGCCCCTCTACCCTTGATATATTCTTTCTCTTGCAAAATAATGGATTTAATCCAAAAATATGGATTATTTCCAATAATAATCAATTTGTATCTGTTAATTAACAGACCTATCCAGGAGTATGGGGTATAGCGAATCTATGAAAGAGTTCTTATTTATTAAGGCCGGTAATTTCAACCTTGACCAATTGCTTTTTGGATCCCCTTTTGGCATAATAAAGCATATTATTGTTTTCCTTGCCTATTAATGGCATGGAAACCATTAAGGGGAGGCGTGCTTCGTGGTCATCAATCACCTTTTCATAACTTATCTTCCCGTCCTTGTCCAATTGGATCATAAATACATTTCTGTTACGGCTAAGTCCCTGTTTAAAAACTAGCCTTTCACCACTTAACAATTGTGGATTTTCTGCGGCCGTGCTGATCAAATAATAAGTATTGTCGCCACTGGCACAAGAACTGTATGACGCGTAAGCGCCATCTCCCTGGGTGACCTCTGACTTATTAATATTTCTTGCCCAAATGATATCTCCTTCAGAATTTAATTTGGCACTGACAATATCGTTGTAATGAAACCTTTCTATTTTCACCCTGGAACCGGTTGGGTCCTGCTGCACACTGGAGGTAACAAAGTATTCCTCCGCATTAAAAAGAATGGAATTATCCTTGGTAACGCTGACATTCTTAAAGACCAAATTTTTAATTTCCGTGTCGTCTTCCCTTCCAAACTTATCCTCCATGAATTGTTGTGAAAACGCATTGTATTTTTTTGCCTTGATGCCCAAAGAATTCCTATCAAGTTCAAAATAGGCCAAACCATTATATCTATTGTCCTTTCTGTCTGCATAAAAACCAACACAGATCAACTTATCATTAACCATAACGGGTTTTAAAGCTTCCGAAAATTTACCTGGGTCATCAAAAGTCTGTGTAATGGCCCCATTCTTGTCAACCTTTAGCAATTCGTATTGAAATTTGCGTTCCGTAGCCGCGAAACGCTTCTTTTTATAATAGGCCTTACCAACCAGATAGACTTGGTTTAGATCTTTTGAAGTAACCATGTTTTCAAAGGCATAGTTCTTTTCCTCTATTTCTGCAGAAAAATCATATTCTATGAGTTTTTTTAGGCCACTATTGAAGAGATATACAAAGTGCTTTTCGTCTTTTCCTTTTTTATAGTGGGTACTGATGGCAATAGCGGATTTGTCCTCATTAAGAAAAGCAGTGGTAGTAAAACCTGATGAAAAATTCCTCTTATAGTAATTATGGTCCAAAGGTTCGCTTACCTGCTCAGAAGGTATGGAAAGAATGGTCTCCTCAATAAAATTAAAAGTGTCTATTGGACTTCTATGTACCACATAATCATAGGAGCCTTTGCCAAGATTGTAATCCAAGAACAAGATATTAAGTTGTCCGTTCTTTACAAATGCATTTACAAAATCAAGGCCTTTTAGCTTGTAATTATATTCCCCTACCAGGTCCAAATCCTTATTGTAATGTTCAATATAATATCCTTTGGGCTTCAGGATTATGCCGGTGTAATAGGAACGCACCAAAATAGAGCCTCCCATTCCGTCATCCGAAATTTCCAATAGATTGGAATATTTATACCTATCGTTATATTTTTCTCCAAAGCTATATTTAACAGGCAATTGCTGAGCCTGTGTCAGGAAAAAAAAGCACAAAAACAAACATGGTAACACAAGATTTTTCCCAATATCCATAACAAACTATTTAGGGCTTTTTCTAAGCACCCGGAAAATTGGCCTTCCTCTTTTCCAAGAAAGCAGTGGTTCCCTCCTTGAAATCAGAAGTACCAAAACAACTGCCAAACGCCTCTATTTCCGTTTTGAACCCGTTAATACTATTGTTAAAACCAGCATTTATCGCTTTTATTGCATAACTAATGGCTACGGGCGAATTATTCGATATCTTACCTGCAAATTTCTTACAAAGATCCATGAGGTGTTCCTGCTCAACCACATAGTTGACCAAACCGAACTCCAATGCCTTGGCAGCATCGATCATACTGGCTGTTAAGATCATTTCCATGGCCCTGCCCCTCCCTATAAGCTGTGGCAGTCTCTGTGTTCCCCCATAGCCCGGTATTACACCCAGTGAAACTTCGGGAAGGCCCATTCTGGCATTATGGCTAGCTACCCTAAAATGGCAGGCCATGGCCAATTCCAACCCACCTCCCAAGGCAAATCCGTTGACGGCGGCTATAACCGGCGTGGAAAGGTTTTCCACAAAATCGAACAATTGTTTTTGACCCTTAGCGGCCAATTTAGCACCCTCTTTTTCTGAAAAACTGGCGAACTCGGAAATATCGGCCCCTGCCACGAACGCCTTCTCCCCACTTCCCGTTAAAATTATCACCTTTATGTTTTTATCTTTCTCCAAACCTTTAAATGCATAGTGCAGTTCTTCGATGGTTGCCTTATTAAGTGCATTTAATTTTGTTGGTCTATTTATGGTGATGATGGCCAACTCCTTGTCTGTAGTAATAAGTAAATTTTCGTATTTCATGACTTTAAAATTAATTTTCAACTCAATTTGTCAAAATATTAATATTGACTTTCTTGCCCATAAGGCCTTATGTATTTCCGCCATCATTGGCGATGGGAAACCGTACCGTAAAAATAGTACCCTTGCCGGGTTCGGTAGTAAAATTGATGGTTCCTTTGTAGGTTTCAACAATATTTTTTACCATCCCCAGACCAAGGCCCATACCGCTAGTCTTTGTGGTAAACTTAGGTTCGAACACCTTGTCCTTCGATTCCATTGAGATTCCCACCCCATTATCCTCCACTGTCATTTTTACAAAATCCCCATCTTTGTAGACGGTTACCAAAACATGGGGAGTATCTACATTCACAATGGCCTGAGTGGCATTTTTAACCAGATTGGTAACGACCCTTATTAATTGTGTCCGATCTAATTTGGCAATTATTTCCTCTTCCTCGGAGGAAAAATGAATATAGTTTTCATCAAAAATATCCACTGCCATTTTTACGATCTTTACAACGTTTAAGGTCTCGTTCTGCTGGGCAGGCATATTGGCAAAGTTGGAAAAAGCAGAAGCGATACTACTCATAGTATCTATCTGTTGAATCAATGTTTTTGAAAACTCCGAAACCTTTTTTGCAATGTCCGGGTCATTAGGGTCGAACTTACGTTCAAAACTCTGCACGCTTAGACGCATGGGAGTAAGTGGATTCTTAATTTCATGGGCCACCTGTTTTGCCATTTCTCGCCATGCCTGCTCCCTTTCCCCTTTGGCCAATTTTGCAGCACTTATTTCCAGCTCATCGATCATTTCGTTATAGGAGGTAATCAATTTTCCAATTTCCTCACTGGGATTTTCCACTATGATCTTTTCGTTCCTCTTGGTTAGATCGGTCTGATTTAATCTGTCCGAAATGGTCTGCAAGGACCTGGTGATATATTTGGAAATAAAATAGGCAAGCCCAATGGCCAAGAGCATCAAAAGTAAATATGCTCCTGTAAGCCTTAACAATATTTCCTTTAACTCCTTGTCATTAAAGGAGTTGTCCTCAAAATACGGCAGGTTTAAAATCCCCACATGTTTAAACCTTTTGTCGTCTATATAGGTGTAGGACGCCTGATAACTATAGCCTGCGGCCGATTTTTGTTCCACATACCTCTTGTTCGGGGAGGAAGCCAAATTGTTCAACACTTCTGCATCCAAACAGGTAGAAATGGAATCTACCTCAAACTTGGGTCTGGAACTTTTAATTAGCTCGCCCTCGAGATCATAAATATTAAAATTTATGTTCTGTACCAGAGCGATCTCATAGATCTCATCACGAAAAATATGACCTAAGTTTTCTGTTGTTACAGGAAAGGTAGTCTTTTGAAGTGCCAGATCAATGCTCTGTTTAATCTGTTCCTCCTTACGTTCCATACGTTCTGCATGGTAATCCCTATTTTGCTCACTGTACTGGTATATAGTGACCGATGCAATCAAAACAAATGCAATTACCACCCAAAAAATCATGGAGATAAAAATTCGGGAACGCAAGGAAATGTTTCTCAACAATTGAAATATATTTTAAATCTTAAAGGTAACAATTATCACGCCAAAAAGGATATCGATTTAAAGCGAAATGGCACTTAAGCCTCTGGATTTTTTTCGCGGATCCGCTTGTAGAGCCTTATACCAAGCATTAAAAGCACTCCCAGTACAATGATGCCGACAACACCAAAAATCCAATTGAAGGTTCCCTTTAAGATTACCAAAAAAACCACTGCAAATAGAATTAAGGTAGCTCCTTCGTTCCATATGCGCATAAATTTGGAGGTGTATTTCACCTCATCGCGCTGCAACTGTTTAAAGATCTGATGGTTTTTTAAGTGATAGATTATTAGCAACAGCACAAAGACAAGTTTTATGTGCATCCACGGTTGTTGCAACCAGGCAGGATACAAAAACAATAGCCATATGGCAAATAAGGTAGCTAGAACGGCAGACGGCCATGTAATGATAAACCATAATCTCTTGGTCATCAACTTTAGTTGATGGGTTAGGATTTCCCTCTCTGGTGACGGTTTTTGATCGGCTTCGATATGATAGATAAACAAACGAGGGATATAGAACAATCCTGCAAACCAGGTAACTACAAAAATGAGGTGCAAGGATTTAATATAGTTGTAATAGTCGGTCATACAATGTCTATTGTTCCGTAAAGATAGTAGACGGATTTCTGAAAAACTAATCTTTGGTATCCTTACTGGTTTACCCATCTAAAACAGTGGTCAACGCCGAATAACAAATACCCCAATTTCATTCGTTTTCTCAAAATTGCATTACGTTAAACAAATACAACCTGTCCTGTAATCAAATTAAGATTAATTTTTTGAGCATTAAGACTTCTTTCCCTGCAAAAGTTGCGTAATTTGGGTAAATGCAAAAAAAGTTATCCATTTTAAACCTGCTCTCGGTGATTTTGGTCATTGCCGTAAATTATATTTCGCAGGCCATCCGCATTAATGATACCACTATAGGGGAATTAAGTCAACGGTACACCAATCTTTTTACACCTGCCAGCTATGCATTTGCCATTTGGGGCCTTATTTTTTTAGGTTTGTTGGCTTATCCGCTATATCAAATTAAAGTTGTTGTTTTTGATAAGAAAGATCTTGCATACATTGAACAGACCGGATATTGGTTTGCCCTTGCCAATATCTTGAATGGGCTGTGGGTGATTACCTTTGCCTATGAATATATGGGCTTAACCGTTATTATTATGGCGGGCATCCTATTTTCATTGATTAAAATTATTATCAATACCAATATGGAACGATGGGATGCCCCCAAAGAAATAATTGCCTTTTCCTGGTGGCCCATATGTCTTTACAGCGGTTGGATTACCGTTGCCACGATAGCCAACATTGCCCTTTATCTCACCAAAATAGGATGGAATGGCGGGTTTCTTACAGAAGTGCAATGGACCATTGTCTTAATGCTGGTTGCCACTTTGATAAATCTGGTCATCATTTATAAAAGAAGTATGCGCGAATTTGCCGCTGTTGGTGTCTGGGCACTGTTCGCAATTTATATTAGGCATCAGGGCAGTATGGAAATCCTAGCATATACGGCATTGGCGTGTAGTGCTATTCTTCTATCCGTAATACTTGTCCATGGATATAGCAATAGGAAATCCAATCCCTTTTTTAAACTTTGAATTAATTAAAAACGGATATTATATTGATTTCTGTTGAAAGAACAGCTTCTTGAACTTAAGAATGCAGATTTCTTACAGCCTGTATTACTCATGCTTTTCCACCAAGGTTGCTCTCACCTCTTTCCTCAAAAAATAGCCCGTTACAAAAGTTGCCAAGACATCAGCTATTGGAAAAGATATCCATACTCCTAGTTCTCCCAAGTAATTTGGTAAAATTAAAATGAGCGGTATAAAAAAGAAGCCTTGTCGACTCAAGGTCAACAATAGCGCAGGTACTGCTTTCCCAATGGCCTGAAAATAAGCTGCACCAATCAATTGAACGGCTATAATGGGCGTTGCCGCAAAAACCCAGCGCATGGCCGAGGGGGTGTGTTCCAAAACATATGAATTCATGGCCAGTTCTGAGGCCGACATGTCTGGCTGGTTACTTAAAAACAAGGCGGCAATCTCAGCAGGAAAAATCATAAGCCCTACAAACACTACAAAGGCCAGGCCAGCAGCATAAAGTATAGCTGTATTGATCGATTCCCGTACCCTTTGGTATTTTTTGGCTCCGTAATTAAATCCTGCAATAGGCAGGAAGCCTTGTGTGACCCCAAAAACAGGAAACAGTGCAAACATTAGCATCCGTGCAATAATGGCATAGACAGCAATCATGGCCTCTCCTCCCAGTCCAAACAGGATATTGTTCATCAGCAGATAAATTAAACTTATTACAGCCTGCCTGGACAAGGTTACGAATCCCAAAGCCCCAATTTCCTTTAAGATTGGACGATCGAATCCAAAATGGGACCAATTCAATTTAAGTTCGGAATTTTTCGAAAGAAAAAAATACAGGATATAGGCAAAACAAAGAAAATACCCAATGGTGGTGGCCCAAGCTGCCCCTTCCATTCCCCAGTCAAAAACATAGATAAAGATATAATCCATCAATAAGTTCCCCACCGAGGGAATTATCATGGCATTCATGGCAAATCTAGGCTTACCTTCCGCCCTAATCACGGTATTCCCCATCATGCATAGGGCCAAAAATGGAACCCCGTAAAGCACAATGATATAATATATCTTTGCAGGTCCAAAAATATCCCCTTTGCCACCAAAGGCCGGAATAAGGCTATTTACATAATATAGCCCCAAAATCACCATAACAATGGTAACCAGAAGTGTCAGGCTAATTTGATTTCCAAATGTCTTTAAGGCCTTTTCCTTATTGTTTTCACCCAAGGCACGTGAAATAATACTGGAACCTCCAATACCAATGGCCATGCCAAGGGCCGCTATAAAAAAGGAAACCGGAAGTACTACATTGATGGCAGCAATGGCTATGGAACCGATCCAGTTACCCACGAAAATAGAATCGACCAGAACGTTAAGTGACATGACCAAAATACCTATTGAAGCCGGTACCGCCTGTTTTACCAGCAATTTCCCTATAGGTTCTCTACCCAACTGTTCTGAGGAAACCTTGGCCATTACACAGGAAGGGTTTCCTTAGTCTGCCAATCCCCGATCCACTTTACCATTAAATTTACCCATTCCTCGTTATCGTTAAGACAGGGAATATGCTTATAATCTTCCCCTCCAGCTTCCTGGAACTGATGTTTGCCTTCCATGGCAATCTCTTCCAAGGTTTCCAAACAATCCGCAACAAAGGCCGGGGTAATTACCGCCAAACGCTTAATACCCTCTTTCCCAAAACGCTCAAATTCAAAGTCGGTATAGGGCTTCAACCAAGGATCGTTCGGCAATCGGGACTGAAAGGAAAGACTAACTTTATCATTGGAAAGTCCAAGATATTCCTTTACTTTCTCGGTCATCTCATAACACTGATGACGATAGCAGGTATGATGCGCCACCGAATTGGTCTTACAGCAACTTTCATCTATCTTGCAATGAAATTTTGTGGGGTCGGACTTTCTAATATGCCTTTCGGGAATACCGTGATATGAAAATAAAATATGATCATATTCAAAACCTTTTAGCCCCGCTGCAATACTTTCTGAAAGTACTTCAATATAATCCTTGTTATTGTAAAACGCTGGAAGGGTTGTAATTTTTATCTTGGGAAAAAACTCATCCTTGACCTCCATGGTCTTTACCACCACGGTTTCATAGGAAGACATGGCGTAATGTGGATACAATGGAACCAAAAGCACCTCGTCTACCCCTTTTTCGGACAGCTCCCCCAAGGCATTCTTTATCGTCATACTGCCATAACGCATTCCCAGGGCCACCGGAATTTCACTTTGCTCTTTTACCTTGTCGGCAAATCGTTCGGAGATTACTATTAAGGGAGATCCCTCTTCCCACCAAATCTTTTGATAGGCCTCGGCCGATTTTTTAGGCCTAGTTTGCAGAATAATGCCCCGCACTATAATATTCCTCAACCAATTGGGGACATCTATAACTCTTTCGTCCATTAAAAACTCGTCCAAATAGGGCTTAACATCCTTAGGTGTGGGACTATCCGGGGAACCTAGGTTTACCAACAAAACTCCTTTCATTCTTCCTTTTTTATCAATTTACTTGTTCAGCAAAAATAACACTTGCGGAGCAACTATAATTTAAAACCTATAAATAGTTTATCTATACCGGCATAGACAGGAACAATTTATTGGGCATGGACATAAAATGTCAATTTAAATACCAGTTAGTATTTTATTTCCAATGCCTCCATTTTGTTCATGGGCCGGCCCCCTCCTAGCCTTTTAACAGTCACTTTAAAGGCTGTTGAAAGTTAATCTAAGCAATATACTGGCCCGAAATTTTTATATTGAATAGATTTTAGTAAGTTAAAGTCATTATTAACATAAGCCAGACCTAGATGGAGCAAATATTTAAAAACATAGACAACCAGACCCTCCTTTACGCTACGGGCACTTTTGTCCTTCTGGCCATTCTTTATATCAGTACCTATTTTATCTTACGCAAATTGGGAAGTAACCCAAAATATCTAATTCCCAAGGATGCCATGAAAAGGGTGAGTATGCCACTTTTTATATTGTTCCTGTCATTTTTACTTCGCTCAAAATCACTACACACCTTATTGTATCTAAACGATTATAGTTTTGTTATAAGAAAGACCAGTACCCTCCTGATCATATTTTCCATAACCTGGTTGATTTTAGTGGCTTTAAAAGTTTCCAAAAATTTGATTATCAAAAATTATGACGTAGGAACCTCCGATAATTTAAAAGCTCGAAAAATTTATACCCAATTCAATATTCTTGAGCGAATCTTTATTGTTGTGGTGATAGTATTGGCCTTAGGAGCGGCCTTAATGAGTTTTGAAAGTATCCGTGAAATTGGGGTAAGTCTTTTTGCGTCGGCTGGGGTAGCAGGTATTATCATAGGTTTCTCTGCACAAAAACTAATTGGAAGTATACTGGCCGGTATACAGATTGCCTTTACCCAACCCATCAAGTTTGATGACGTAGTAATTGTGGAAGGCGAGTGGGGCCGAATAGAGGAGATTACCTTGACTTATGTGGTAATCAATATCTGGGATAAAAGGCGACTTATAGTACCCACCACCTACTTTATAGAAAAACCCTTTCAGAATTGGACCAAAACATCTGCAGATATAATGGGAACCGTTTTTATTCACACAGATTATCATGTTCCCTTCGATAAACTAAGGGAGGAACTCACAAGAATATTGAACTCCACTGATCTTTGGGACGGCAAGGTAAATGTGCTCCAAGTAACGGATGCTAAGGCCCAAAGCGTGGAGATAAGGGCACTAATGAGCGCCGTTGATTCACCTACGGCCTGGGACCTTAGGGTTTTGGTAAGGGAAAAACTAATTGGTTATTTACAAAAAAACTTTCCGGAAAGCCTGCCGCATACGCGTTTATACCTTAAGGACCAACTTCCTACCAAACCTTTTCAAAAATAAGCGACATTGCATTAAGTATGGCATGAAATATGGTGCTTCAATACAAATAAAACGTTAATTATGTGCTAGGCTTTTATTCCTAATGATTTTTGAAGCATTTTTAACTAAAATTTGGATTCTGGTATGCGCATTTATTTAGGTTTTCTTTTTCTATTGATTTCCCAGGGAATTTTTGCCCAGGAAGACAATAGTCTACTCTGGGAAATATCCGGGAATAATCTAAAGGAATCATCCTATTTGTACGGAACCATGCATGTAAGTCAAAAAATTGCCTTTAGGTTGGACGACGTTTTTTACGAAGCTTTGGATAAAAGTGAAGTTGTGGCCTTGGAATCGGACCCGGATACCTGGTTGGAGGATTATGGAAAAATGAGAAGTAGCGGCATAGGCTATGGTACCGGATTTGTAACCAAAGGTTTTTATATATACCCCTTTACCATTAAAAACCCAAGCAGGGAGATAGTCTCCTCCTATCTTGCCTTGGATGATCGTCTAGTGAACAATATCCTGTACAGAACCAATGAAAGTTCCCAAAACTTTGAGGAAGAAACCTATCTGGACATGTTCATTTATCAAGCCGGAAAAAAGTATTCCAAGCCTATTAAGGCCTTGGAGGATTTGGAGGAATCCAGAGCCTTGGTCGGCAGGGCCAATATGAATGCCATGAAACCAAAACCGGACGAATGGCTTCAAAAAAAGATGCAGACCCAAGATGTAATGTCGCTTTTGCAGGACGCCTATAGGGAACGCAATATCAATCTTATCGATTCCCTTGACCAGGCCATGTATACCGAGTATTATTTGCAGAATATGCTCTATGCCCGTAACATAAATATGGCAGGACGGTTGGATTCCCTAATGCATACGGCAAAAGTATTTGCCGGGATTGGGGCTGCCCACCTTCCAGGGAAAAAGGGAGTTATACAACTCCTTAGAAATATGGGATACGAGGTTCAACCACTAACCTCCCGATTTTCCAATAAAGGAAGGGCCTTAAAAGATTCTTTGGAAGCCAAAACCCTCATTAATGAATATAGTACCAGGACTCCTGATGATGGACTTTTTAGTCTTCTTTTGCCCAACAAGCTATATCCAATAGCCGAATATACCAACACCACCTATATTTCGCCCGATTTGGCCAATGGCGGTTATATTATGGTGAATCGCATTCCCACTTTTAACCATTTAAAAAAAGACTACACCTACTCCTTGGATGATGTGGACAAACTTCTGTTCGAGAATATTCCCGGAAAGATCCTGGAAAAGACGAAAATAGAAAACGCGATATATCCTGGTTTGGATATAAAAAATCAGTTGAAAAACGGAGATTTTCAGCGGTATCATATCTACATTACCCCATTGGAAATACTTATTTTTAAAATGAGCGGCCAAGGGGATTATGTGGTAAAACATTCGGACACTATTTTTAATAGCATCAATTTCAGATCATTAAAAAAAGAACAAACGATACTTTCTTCGGAATTCGATGACTTTGAAGTTAAAATGCCCTCCATGTACAATTTTACCAATCGAAAAAGAAAAGGCAATCGTTTTATTGAAGCGGTGGACCCAGAAACCTCCTCCTATTTTTTTCTGAAAAAAGCAACCCTGAACGATTTTAATTTTATTGAACAGGATTCCTTTGAACTAAAACAAATTCAATCCCGATTTTATCAGGATCTTAAATTGCTACCGGAATATGGTCCACTCTCAGACCAAAGCCTAACCTCTTCTGCCCAGTTTGGTCCCAACGGCCTACAAAGGCTTTATTTAAAGACCATTATTCGGGAAAACAATTATTATCTCTTGGGCAACATAACCAAAGACAGTTCTGAGGCACAGCACTATTTCAATTCATTTAAGATCAGGGAACCAAATTATACCGAAGAGTTCAAAAAAATACGGGATACTGCTATGTTTTTTTCTACCATCAGCCCCGTTGACCCACCAAAATTTGTGGAGAACAGCAATAATTACTATGAGCGCCACAAGAAACCAAAACCATATAGCGCCTACACCAAGAAAACCGTTTATCAGAATAAAAATAATGAGGCCATCTTGGTAACCGTAAACAAGGCCCATGATTTTCTAATGTTTCCAAGTATAGATTCGGTTTGGCTGCTAAGAAGAAAATTGTACCGTCAAAATACATTTAATATCATTAGGGAAGAACGCCCACGGTACAATGAAAAATACCATGAAATAAATCTAACCCTCACCGATACGGCAAGTACCAGAGGAATATTGATAAAGAACATTGTTAAAGGGGGGCTGCTGTATGAGGTAAAGGCATTAATTGACACCGTTAAACCCCCAAGTAAATTCGTCACAGAATTCTTTAACAATTTCACACCCTTGGACACCCTTGTAGGCCCCTCCATCTTAAGCGATAATACCGCCAATTTTTTCAAGGCTATTAAACAGAACGACAGTATAGTACATGATGGCTACGCGTTCTTAAAGTTTAATAAAAAGCATGCCGATTCCCTGAAATATTACATCTCAGAATTCAACTTTAAGGACAATCAGAAATATTTACAGGCCTATTTAATCCAAAAATTGGCCGAAATGCCAGACGTCGATGCCACCAGCTTCTTCGAATACTACTACGCAAGGTCTTACAACAACTCCAAGGCACAAACGAAAATATTACAGGCCATTAGCAAAAACCAAAATGAAAGTTCCTTAGAACTCCTATTACGACTTATGTCGACCGATTTGCCCTTGGTTTCCAGTAAGCAGGAGATTCAAAATATATTCCAGCCCTATCTGGATAGTCTTCCCCTTGCCCGTAAATTATTTCCCGAAATATTGGACTACAGTGCCATAGAAGAATATAAATCTCCAATTTTTTCTATGCTTGCAAAACTTAAGGCCCGCGGATTGATAAAACCAAAAAGCTACAAAAAATATAAAAACCAGATTCTCAACGATGCCAAGATCCAACTAAAGAGGCAACTAGGCCTTACCATGGACTTGTTGAACGAGGAATTCCCAGCTGGCAACCCTGATAACAATTATGACATATTGGAAAACTATATGGTGTTGTTATACCCATATATCAAAGAAACTGAGGTTGCCATGTTCTTTGAACGCCTATCCACCGTAAACGACCCCCAAATTCAAGCCTCTTATATTGCCCTTCGCCTGAAAAACGAAGAAAACCCCTTTGTTGGCCCCAATAAAATACCAACTAGTTTAATAAATACACTGGCAGAAACTGCCGAAACCCGATTACTACTTTTTGAAAAGCTACAGCAAATTGGAAAATTGGATTATTTCCCTTCCAGATATAGGAATCAAAAAGCTATAGCAGAATCCATTCTCTACAATACCCTGGAATTAAACCCTGAACAGTATGCCATAGAATTCGTCTTGGACCAAAAAATGTTTTATCCGTCCAAAAATTATCATAGCTACTTTTTTAAAGTAAAAGATAAGGACAACTATAGTAACAATTTAAAAATGTACATGTTAGTATTTAAAAATACCGATCAATTACAGTACAAACCCTATTATATCAACAAAGGCTTTAGCATAGCTGACATTAATACCGAAGAAGAAGTATTGAAATTAACGACCGAAGAGTATAATTTAAAGGATAGGCAACGTGCCATTGTGAACAATCCTTCAGGGTATACAGGATTTTCCCATTAGAAACAGGACTATTATTCAAAAAAGATTTTGCCAACAAGCAGCATGACAGCAGCCATTAATTTGAAAAATGCATATTTTTAAAAGCGTTCCCATTGAGGAGATTGCCGGCTGCGATATGTTTTGAGAATTTCAGCAAAGGAATTTTAAAGCGCCATATAGTCACGCTAAAAAGAGAATTCAATACACAAGGGCCAGATACGATGAAGGCTGCTAAAATTTTAATACTGAAAAGTATAATATATAACAATAAAATTTTTTAATCCATTTATATACAACTATTTATTAAACAATAATAAAACTAACACTTTATATGAAAAAGATAGTCTTTAACCTAATGCTACTATGCCTAGTGCACCTTGGATCTGCACAAAATATCGTTTGTTCACTTCAGGACAAAGAAGCATTTCATTCCAAGATCATATCCATTTCGGATTTGGATAATCAAGAAATTGGAACAAACATGGTAGCCATAGGAAAAACCTTTATAGGAACTCCCTATGTGGCCAAAACTTTGGAAATTGGGGAGACGGAATCTTTGGTCATTAATTTGCAAGGATTGGACTGTACCACCTTTGTAGAAAATGTATTTGCCTTTGGCCTTATGTTGAAAAACAATAAAAAGGATTTCGATTCCTATACCCACTATTTGGAATCCATTCGGTATAAAGACGGTGAACTCAATGGTTATGCCTCAAGATTGCATTATTTCTCGGAATGGATTGCCAACAACGAGCAAAAAGGTCTTTTAAAAGATATAACATCGGAAATAGGCGGTTTGGAAAGTAGTAAGGACATCAATTTTATGAGTACGCATCGTGATCTATACCCATTTCTAAAAGACACGGACAACTATAATAAAATTAAATCCTCCGAGGAATTTCTAAAAAGACTGTCCATCTGCATTCTCCCCCAGGACCAGATTGAAGGACAGGAGCATTTGATCCAATCTGGAGACATAATTGCCCTGACCACTTCCATAAAAGGACTGGATATTACCCATACCGGTATCGCTACCAAGGAAGCTGATGGGAGAATACATTTACTACATGCTTCTACGGGCTCGATGAAGGTAGAAGTCTCTCAACTACCCTTGGCCGATTACCTAAAAGGTATAAAAAGTAATACGGGGATTATGGTGGCACGCCCATTATAAATCCGTAAACCTTTGACCTTGAATTGAAATTTGATAAATCGTATTACATTGCCTTCAAACACAATATCTCATAGACTAAAGGCAACAACAGACCCCTTGGCGCTCCTATTCCTATTCCTACAGTCATACTACTAAAACAGGCCCACCCTAAGAGTAGAGTGAAATCACTTTAAAGGCTTTTAGTTTTTACCTTCCTGAAGGGCTAGTTTTAATATCTTGCCAACCTTGCGATAACCTTTGGCGTTGGGATGCAAGCCATCCGAGAAAAGGCCCGCATCAATTTTATTGTCCTTGCCCAATAACACTTTACCGATATCTGCATAATCCACATTTTTGGAAGTTGCCAATGCAGCTATTCCATTATTTAAATTCCGCATACGTTCCTCCTTGTCCACCCTAGGAAACAATCCCAACAATAACACTCTAGCATTGGGCTGTCTTTCCTTTATAGCATTGATTACCATTTCCAGTCCCTTCAATATCTCATCGTCGGTATTCAGATGTTCGTTATTGGTACCTATCATTAGCACAATTTGCTCCGCTTCAAATCCATCCAATTCATCATGATATATGCGCCATAGTACATTTTCTACCCTATCCCAGCCAAACCCAAAATTGCGCACCTGCAATTCCTCCAAATTGGCCTTCCAGGAATCGGCCCCATTGCTTAAAGTTGCCTTTGGCTCACCGCCCCAATAATGGGTTATACTATTTCCAAAAAAGCATATTTTTGGGGCACTATCCCTATTCATTTCTAACAATTCCTGATGACGTCCCTCCCAAAGGTACATTTCTGGCTCCCTAGCTTGGGTTACTGGAATAGTCGTGGAAATACTTCCTATTGGCTCTTTCAATATCTCGCGTAAGGCTTTTTCGTAGGCCACGGCATATTCCATCATTCCCAAATCCGTAGGATGGGTGCCATCCACAAAACTTTCCATGGACAGATTCAATTCTTCCTTGGTCAACAAATGAATATCCCTCAACCCTTCGGACTGTAATTGCGCAAAGGCCTCCTTGGCAATCCTATTTAAGTCCGTATAGGTTTTGTAACGATCAACATCCACTGCCCCATCAGAATATCCGTCGTGTTCCACCACCAAAATTGGCGTTGAGGGACGCTTTGTCCTTATCTGTTTCACACCGGAAATAATAAGCTGCCGCACCTCCTCCAACGAACGATCCTTGGTAGCACCCAGATTCGGTAAGCAATCCAGCACAAAGATTTTAGCATCTATTTGCGCAATAAAATTGATTACCTCTTCTTCCATTCTGCCATTTCCAGAAAATGCCAAATTAATAAGTGGCCTATCCAATTCTCGCCCCAAAATAGAAGTCCATGCCATTCCTGGGCGCGAAGCACAGGCTCCATGAGCTATTGAAGTTCCATAGACCACTATTGGTTTCTCCTGCCTTAAGGGCAAAGGTTCCATAACCGCATCTTCCGGCACCCCAATTTCCAGCCATTCCATCTCATTGTACAATGGCAAGTACAACTGGTACTCCCTTCCCTTATCATGGTACTTCTCATTGGGATCGATGTTGGAATATTTATACTGAATGGTATCGGCAAAAGAATATTTTCCTCTATACCATCTCCAATCCCCATCACTGGTCTTGGCATAAAGATCCACCCCGCTAACTCCGGTTGCCGGCATATGCGGCATGGCATGGTTCCCTTTTACCTTGTAGCGTACCGTAATCGATTTTGCATCACTCCTAAACCTAAGGGAAAGCCCAGCTGAATGTTTGGACAGGTTCCAGACCGCTTCACGGACAACTCCCTCTGCCTGTTTTGGCAAACGCCGATAAGTAGAGATTATCTCTCCTTGCCAAGCCTGGCCTTCAAGGACCAAGGAATTGGATTCTGCTGGATTCCACCAAATAAGATCAGCATCCTCTTGGGCAATTGAAAATTGAAATAGCAGTATTAATGCCCCTAAGCTTAAAATCCACTTGTTTTCCATATCTACTTTTCTTGATTTTTTCTTTTAATGGGTATAAAGACCTCTTCTTCTGAATTTGGGTCGTTATTCCTGTATTTATTCCCCATAATCTCGAAATGTTCCCCGTGGTCCAATTGATAGTCCGAATTTGGCGACCATTCTCCAAAAATATACTGGATCGTGATTGGAAAGGAACTTGGCAATCCCCTATGGACAAAAACGGCATACAAACCTCCGGTCAAGGTATGTGATTCCATTCCTTCAGGTATTTTGGTATTATCCTCCACCTCTACCACTGCCCATTTCTCAAATTGGGTAGCTATATTGAATTCATTAAAGTTAAGTGCACTGTCATAAACTTGCATACTCATCAGGTCGTCCGAAATAGGATTTCTGATTTCCTTTCTTCTGGGCATAAATCCTTGCCAAAGCTCTTTGGTCCTATCCTCCGCTAAGGACATTGCCAATCTGTTTCCGATCAATTTTTTTTCGGATATTACCGCTATTCGAGCTTCCATTAGATATATTATTCCAATATAAAAATCTTGTTCTACGATTTCTTCTTATTTATACCTTCCAAACTATTTTGATCAGACTTTAAGTCATGAATCAAAAACTAAATATAAGCACTTGATTTAAAAGAATTGGACTTTCAAAAGTCGTTTCCGCCACGGAGATAGAAATTATTCCAACCTACCTACTTCAATTTATCCCAGAACAACCTAAAGTGACCTACCTCGGGGCAGGCCTGTCTACCGACAAAGGCAGGCCGATAGGCAGGCCCGCCAAACATTTAAAGGACCCTTATTTTAGATTTCGACGCCCGCCTGAATGGAACGGGCAGGCATGCGTCGGAGCACCTGTCTGCGATAGCCAGGTTTTAATCTCGATTATCGAGTAAAAATACCTTCAAGGGGACATAACAAATGATATCTATATTCCAAAGACAAAAGTCCCTTTTGGCCTCAATTGCAAACCAATTGGTCGGTATAATATTGAATTTTGCAGCCCTTAGCGCCAAGTTCGGTATTACGTCGGCAAATTATACCCTAAATCTACCTTTATATGAAAATTTCAAAATCGACAAAAAGAAAAAACCAACCTAACGGTTGGTTCTTAAGTTTGTTCTTACATTGGATAAAAGCCAAAAAACAAGTAAAAAATAAGGTGTTTTTTTTAATTTACCGAAATAAGACTGACCTCGAAAACAAGTACGGAACCCCCAGGGATTCCATTATAATCCCTGCTACCATATCCCAAATGGGCAGGCACCAAAAGTATTCCGCTACCACCTTCCTTAAAATAAGCAATCCCTTCTGTCCAACCTGCTATAACCTGGTTTAAACCAATGGTAATTCCCTCTGCATCACTTTGATCGAAGACAGCTCCATTAAGAAAATACCCTTTATAGGCCACGGTTACATTGGAATTGGCCACCGCCTGTGTCCCGGTACCTTCTTCTTCGATTACATAATAAAGACCTGAATTACTTCGTACAGCAGTTAAATTGTTCTCCTCAACATATGCCTGGATATCCGCCTCGTTCTTAGCAGCATAATCAATGTCCTCCTCTGTTTTCTTTTCGTTATCACAGGAAATAAAAAGCAGTAGGGCCAAAGCAAAAAGTGTATTCTTCATAGTTATTCTTTTTTAAGGGCCAAATATAGGAAAATACGCAAAGACCCCTATGCCCATATTCCTTATGGAGCTTATAAATTTTAGTTAATTATTAAAAACAGAACACCCTTAAAACCTTTTTTAAAGCCTTAAGGGTGTTGAGTTGCCTACTCTACTACTTTAAACTACAAAGCCAGGTCTATAATTTCTGGTTACAAACTGATTTGCTTCCTCGAGATTGGTAATCCGCATATTCTCCCCGTCCCAAAGCAGTTTCTTACGGGCAAAGAACTCCATCTTGCCCTTCTCGTTCTCCCTTTGCAACAAATAACTGCGAATGGCCAAGTTCCCCATAAGAACGGTTTCCGTCATAGGTCCTGCATAATCAAAAGAAGAGGTTAAACCAAGATGTTCCTTACTGCCAAACCCAGCCTTACAAGCATCTATCCATAAGCGTTGATGTCCGTATTCCGGTTCATCATTGGGTTCCACTTCAGGACCAAAATCCGTAGATCCATCGTTCATATATAACTTTGGCATTAAAGGGGAACTATCGTTGATATTGGTAGAAATAATTCCCTTTTCCCCAATGATCAATACCCCATTCTGACTTCCATTACCCCCAATTTCGTGATCGGCTGGGATAATTTCCGGATGGGCCGGCCTAATGCCACCATCGCTCCAGGTCATCTCTATTGGTGATTGACTCTTTTCCGTTGCCCCAAAATGTAAGGTTATAAAGGAGGAAGCAGGGCATCCTTCTGGATGATAATCCGCATTCCACATATTGGTATATACCGCCCCCACACTACATTCCGCATCTGTTGGATATTTAAGCCCCAAGGTCCTGAAAGGAATATCTATCAAATGGCATCCTACATCTCCTAGGGCCCCGGTACCATACTCCCACCAACCTCTCCATCCAAAGGGATGTAAATTGGGGGTGTAAGGCCTAAATTCCGATGGCCCCAACCATAGGTCCCAATCAAGGTCCTTAGGTTTTGCGCTTGGATCCGGTTTAGGGAATGCGCCTCCTTGTGGCCAAACAGGTCTGTTGGTCCACACCTGCACTTTTGATATCTTACCCAGTTCCCCGGAATCTACCCATTTTTGAACCATTCCCAATAAGGGATTGGAACCTCCTTGGTTCCCCATTTGGGTCACTATTTTATTGCTTCTGGCCATCTCGGTCAGCATTCTTGCCTCCCGTATATTGTGGGTCATTGGTTTTTGTACATATACATTTATCCCACGCTCCATGGCATATTTAGCTGCAGGTCCGTGTACATGGTCTGGAGTGGATATGGTCACGGCATCGATCCCTTTCTCCTTATCCAACATCTCCCTAAAATCCGCATATAGTTTTGCTTTGGGGAAGAGTTCAACTGATTTTTTTGCCGACCCGGAGAAATCCACATCGCACAGGGCAACTACTTTTTCCCTACCTCCTACGGACGCATTACGAATATCACTGGCACCTTTTCCCCCAGCACCTATGGCCGCAATATTCAATCGGTCACTGGGAGCAGTGTACCCTACACCCCCCAATACATGCCTGGGCACAAAAAAGATGGAGGAGGCCAATGCACCTTTTTTAATAAATGATCTGCGTGAATCCACAGACTTATTTGATTTTTTTTTCTTCATAATTGTTGATTATTACAGTTTACATTATTGATCTAATCCTATGCAAGAAAATTGCATCATTCTCCCAAACATTCCAAATTGTTCTAAACATTTATAAGAATCTCCTTGGGAAACAGCAAGATAAAACATATTCACGGACATTCTGTCTGAGATTCTCTCAAAAACTGCTATAATTTTAACCCTAGGAAAAAACCTTGGCACCGGTGCACAGGCAAGGTGAAGAAATGAGGAGAAAACCCTAAACAGCTCTCCTGTCCGGCCGTATTACTCCATAAAATATAATGCCAGATACTATTTTGCTTAATAAAGGAGGAAGTCCTCCTTCAATATTAGGGTATATTGGAAATATACAATGGATTTTAAGCGGATCAAATATTATCTGTGGCTGTAAATTTCTAGGCTGCCGACAATAGTATAACGCCTAAGGTTTTAACCCTTTTTAATCAAAGATTCGGTTTTAAGCACGTAAATACGACTTTCCTTTTCTTTAAAACCCAAACTTTTATATAGATTAATGGCTTCTATTCGCTTATCCGCGCTAAAAAGAAGGATTTCGGTAAGGCCTTTTTCCTTTCCCAATTCTACCAATTTCTCCATTAATTTTCGGCCTAAACCCTTACCCCGGTGTTCCACATCTACAACCACATCCTCAACCCAGCCCTTAAACCCCGATATAACGGTATAAGTGCACATCAAAGCCATTCCCAATACCTTATCACCTTCCTTACAATATACTAGGCAAATAGGATTTTCAGGGTCGAGCACCTGTTTCAGGTTCATCTGTTTTATATCCGCATTCAATTGGCGGAACAATCCGGCCAGTTGCTGTTCCATATCAGGGTTTACGTCAGATTCTTGTAGTAGGGCTATTTTCATGGTTTCATTTTTAAAATATTCCTTCTAAAACCTCAGTTTCAAAAGCTTGCAAATTTAAATAAACTTATTTATACCCAATTAATAACCCTCCTCTTTTTGGTAAACCTTAACGTAATCGACCATAAATACATCGGGGAAAATCGTTTTTAATATCTCTTCCTTTTTTCCCGGGTATTCCATGCTTAAGATCATATATTCCTCAATATTGGAGATTCCTACCGTAACCTCATAATATTTATACCCATCAACATAAAAAATATATCTGTCGGGAAACCATTCCAATCCAAAAGTATGAAACCACAAACTTACCCCTCTGCGGTAACTCTGCATTCCCTTGGTAGATTGCTGATAGGGCCCATAGGCCCAATGCACATTGTGCGATACTATATCGGTCCCCAATTTTTTAAAAAACTCCATTACATCTATTTCAGCCCCATATTTGGACGGATCCTCCCCTTGGCTTATCTGGGGGGATTGTAACCAAAATGCAGCCCAAACCCCCTGTGATTTTTGTAATTTGGCCCTACATTCGTAATAGCCATATTTGGACATAAACTTACCTTGGGTACCTACGGCACTGCCCAAGAGAGAGTCTCCTTTTTTAAGGGCATATAATTTTAGATATCCTTTTTCCACTTTTACCGCTTCCTCGGACACATAAGCTATGGCCCTTGGCCCCACTCCTCTTACGGTCCATTTTGTAGTATCCAAAGTTTTGCCCCTAAAGTTATCTTCCCATACCAATTTATAGCCCATTTTTTCGGGATTAAACCGCTTTTTGGACATAGGTCCCTGTGCTGGGCGTTGCGCAAAAGCAAATCCCAAAACAAACAGGAATAAAAATACAGGGGTTAACTTCATTTTAATGGATTTGTAACCGTCAAAGGTTATGCACAAAAGGTCTTCGGGTCTTATGTCTTTTCAACACTTTGTATATTGAAAAGAATATCCCCAACGTCAAAATTCAGCTTATTCAACATATCATTGTTGATTTGGACCAACAGCAAGATAATACAGCTGAATCGACATTATCTGGCAGATTCTATCAAAAACTGTTATAATATTAACCATAAAGAGATTTGTTTGGGTGTGTCCCTAAGGGCCGGGCTATCCGCTTCAAGTCCTCGGCCTGCAGCCTGTGGGCTTTTCACTGCTATCCCTCACACACCATAGCACTTGAATAGGCTTTTTTTACCATGAATCAGCGGCTTATAAAAAGGAATTACTATCTTACTTGTTCCAATAAAACCCAGTAAACCCACACCACCAAAATAACCGGATTATGACAGCACGTTTTCTAGTACTTACATCCCTTATGGTCTTTCTTTTGTCTTGCAAAGACCACCAAAAAACCAAGAAAAATGCAAACACAGAACAACTGACCGTTGTTTCACCCAAAGACTCGGTACCTTTTCCCTTCGAACTGACACATTTTCAAACCCCTGCAGAAAATCCTGTTTTTACCGGTACAGGTATGGATACCTGGGATCACAAAATTAGGGAAAGGGGGTATATCCTTAAAGAGGAGGGCACCTACCATATGTGGTATACCGGCCTTAATAACGAAAAGGAGCCCCTTGCCCTTGGCTATGCCACTTCTTTAGATGGTATTGCTTGGAAACGCTATAACAATAACCCTGTTTTTAATGAGAGTTGGACCGAGGACATGATGGTCATAAAGGTAGATGGCACCTATCATATGTTTGCCGAAGGCAAAAACGATATAGCCCATAGACTTACCTCCACAGATCGTATTCATTGGACAGACCGTGGTTCCCTGGACATACGCAATGCCGATGGCTCTCCTTTGAGTGAAGGTCCTTACGGCACCCCTACAGTTTGGAGGGAAAACAACATATGGTATTTGTTCTATGAGCGCAACGATTTGGGCATATGGCTCGCAACCTCCAAAGATCTAAAAGTATGGACCAATGCCCAGGATGAACCCGTCATAACCATGGGGCCCGAAGCGTACGATAAATACGGGGTGGCCGTAAACCAGATTATTAAATACAAGGGATGGTATTACGCCTATTACCATGGCACCCCATTTGAAGATTGGAGCCTATGGTCCACCAATGTTGCTGCCTCTAAGGACTTGTTACATTGGAAAAAATACCCACAAAATCCAATAATGGAGGAAAATAGATCCAGCGGAATCCTGGTGCCGGATGGGGACCTGTTTAGACTGTATACCATGCACGACAAGGTAGAGGTACATTTCCCCAAAAGCCCCGAAAAGAACTGAGTAAAGCTTCTTTCTCCTAGCGATTAACTGCCATATTTAGATGCTTGATGCTGTTTTGTCCAAAACTGTAAATCCCACTGCTTGGTCGGTTCTTGTTGTACCTGGACATCCGGATGAGCCATATTAGTTCGATATAAAACGTAACTAAATCTATGAAATACCAAAATTTTAACGCCTAGTCGACCAAAAACGGAACAAACCGACTACCTGGTCTATTTTGGGATGCAATCAACGCCCTGTATAATTGTGATTTATGTGCTTTTATTTATTAATCCAAGCATGATATAGGGGCAGTTCCTATTCTTAAGTGATATATTGGGCAAATGCCCTACAACCATACTCCTAAACTAAGCAACCCTCTAGATAGGCCTCAGTAAACTACCCCGTGCCAAACCATGAAGCATTGAAAGAACCCTTAGATTTCGACTCCTGCCTGAACTTACAGCGTCGGAGCACCTGCCTAAAGGCGGCAGGCAGGTTTTAATCTCGATTATCGAGTAAAATTTAAACAAAAAAAGTCCTGCGAGATCGTTACCGACACACTAAATAAATTTAGCGTTGGTTGATTGGGTGTCGATAAAACCTTGCAGGACTACAGTAAAGGTTGGTGGTTATTAAAAATACAAAGTATTGGTGGTTTACTTTGTTGTATATACCCAAGAGTTAATCCCTCTTCAGGCAATATTCGATTCCGCCCACCAAATGCTGACGGAAATTAAGATCGTCAAAAGCTTCCTCCGTATGTCCCAAGCCCGTATAAAAAGCTCGTCCGCCATCATACTCATGGTACCAAGCAATAGGGTGGTTATCACCATTCTTACCTCCCTCATAAGAGCTTTCATCCAATTTCATGAGTACATTAACTTCAGGATTAATATTTTTATAATTGTACCATTCATCAAAATGGGTCCAGATATCTGCCAAATGTTTCGTTGCCGGGTGGTTCCGGTCTACTACGTCTATCCTGGCCGTTTGTTGTTTGGGGTGACTCAAAAAATAGGCCCCCACTAATTTGTTGTACCATGGCCATTCATATTCCGTATCTGCCGCAGCATGAACGCCCATAAAACTTCCACCATCTTGTATATATTTCTCAAAGGCCGATTGTTGTTCGTTGCCCAATACATCCATAGTAGTACTTAAAAAGACCACCAATTTAAACTTTTTCAGATTTTCAAGATTAAATTGAAGAGAATCCTCGGTATGGGATACTGCAAAATTATTGGCTACCCCTAATTTTACGAAAGTGGCCACCCCCTTTTCTATGGACTTATGGCGAAACCCATTGGTCTTACTAAAAACCAATACCCTGTCCTTTGCCAAAATATTGGAGGAGATAATTTTTTCGGGTACTTTTACCGGTGCATTGTGTAAATTGGGGTTTATGGTAACTTCTTCTTGAATTTTGCTGCTACCGCATCCAATCATAACTACTAGTGCAAATAAGGCAATAGTACATTTATATAAGTGCATAAAAATTGTAGATTATCAATTTGAAGTTCTAAATATCTAAAATTTACGGTAACAAAACACAAAATTTATCATTATTTCCAAAATATGCCAGAGTTCTCACAATAATACCCCGTCTTGTTAGAAATAAAAATTTATAATTTTTTACTGCATGGAATAGGCTAGAATGGTAAACCTGAAAATATTGGTTAAAAAACAACACAACTAGCCATTGGCCAAGGACATCAGGTATTTTTTGGGAGTGGTACTATACTTTTTCTTGAAGGCAGCTATAAAGTGGCTGGAAGTACTATATCCCACCTTTAGTCCAACTTCATTAACATTGTGCTTGCCCGATTCCAGCATTTTACGGGCATATTCCATTTTGTAATCAAATAAAAAACTATACACAGAATCGCCATATATTTGCTTAAAGCCTTCCTTCAACTTCTTGAGACTTAATCCTATTTCTTCCGACAGATCCTGTAGACTAGGCGGTTCGGCCATTCTAGAAATTATTATTTCCTTGGCCTTCCGTATTCGCTTAACATTGTCCTCATCCACCAAAAATGGACACTGTTCCACATCGGCATCCTGACTTTTATTAAAATAGAGCGATATCAGTTCATAAACCTTTCCTTTTATATACAGTTCTTTAATGGAAGGGTGCAGGTTATAATTCATAACCTGGCTCAGCACTACGGCGATTGCAGGGGATACGGCCTCTTGGGAGTAATATTTCTTATCCTTATTGTCCGCACTTAAAAAAGGAATATAATCGGCCTCCTTGGAAAACAAGGAATGGAATTTACGGATGGTCATTATTATGGAGACCATCCAGGAATTGGAATTTAAAACAAGGTTAAGTGGTAAATCTACTTGGGTATTGTACAATAATAGTGAGTTATCTTCATTGACCTCCAAGGCATACCTTCCTTCATTGAATACAAACTTGGCACTACCCTTTAAACAGAAATGAAACTGAATAAAAGAACTGTCTATTTCGCGGGTAACCGTCTGGTTATGAATACCATCGTTCTGAATTTTCAACACATAGAACCCGTCTTCAATTAACACTTCCTCAAAAGACCCTTGAGCGATATTTTCTTCCTCCATATCGACATTATATTAAATTTATCTATTTAGAAACATTCTAAATTACCATTGGCGAGAATTCCCTTAACACCGCTAAAATATACTATTTCAAGGGTTTTAACACCCAAAACAGCGTTAAAAAACCACAAACGATATTAATTGTTCCTCTAGCGTTATTTTTATAAGTTTGATGCACTTATTTTTGTGGCGCTCTCAAGAGTACATATGAAAGATTATCATATTTCTAAACATAATTCATTTTATACCATAGGCCTTAACTACAAAAAGGCCGATGCCGAAGTGCGTGGTAAATTTAGCCTGGATGACAATGCCATTGATCGAATTTTGGAGCAGGCCAAACTGATAGGACTGGACGGTCTCTTGGTAACTTCTACCTGTAACCGTACCGAATTGCATGGTTTTGCCCAGCATCCCTACCAATTAATAAAATTATTGTGCGATAATACACATGGCACCGTAGAGGAGTTCCAGGAAGTGGCCTATGTATATAAAAATAACGACTCCATAAACCATCTATTTAGGATGGGTACAGGATTGGATAGCCAAATTTTAGGCGATTTCGAAATTATTAGTCAGTTACGACAAAGCTTCAATCGTTCAAAAAAGCAGGATATAGCCAACCCATTCTTGGAACGTTTGTGCAATTCCGTAATTCAAGCCAGTAAAAGAATAAAAAACGAAACCGATATTTCTTCTGGCGCCACCTCGGTAGCATTTGCTTCGGTTCAATACATCATAAATAACATTCCTGACATATCCGAAAAAAACATATTGTTATTCGGAACCGGGAAAATAGGCAGAAATACTTGTGAAAATTTAATTAAGCATACCAAAAATTCTCACATCACCCTTATCAACCGTACCAAGGACAAGGCGGAGCGAATAGCCGGCAAATTCAATCTAGTAGTCAAAAATTACGGAGACCTACAGACCGAAATCAGAAATACCGACGTGCTTATCGTAGCCACCGGTGCACAATCGCCCACCATTTCCAAAGAGTTGATCTACACTAAGAAGCCTTTGCTGATCTTGGACCTTTCAATACCAAAAAATGTATCAGACAATGTAACGGATTTGGAGAATGTTACCGTTATACATCTAGATCATTTATCCCAAATGACAGATGATACCTTGGAGAAAAGAAAAGAATCCGTGCCCCAGGCAGAAGCAATTATTGAAGAAGTAAAAGAAGAATTCATAAAATGGTTGGAAACTAGAAAGTTTGCTCCAGTTATTAAGGCGCTTAAGAAAAAATTGAAGACCATGAAGGATGAGGAATTGGATTTCCAAAGCAAAAAGCTTTCAGATTTCAATTCCGTACAGGCCGATATTATCTCTGAACGTATTATTCAGAAAATTACCAAACAGTTTGCCAATCACCTTAAAGATACCGAAATAGATTCCGATACCAGTTTAGAGCTTATACAACGAGTTTTTCAACTAGAATTGGAGACTAAATGAGTAAAATAATACGCATTGGTACCCGAGATAGTCAGTTGGCCCTATGGCAAGCACATACTGTTCGGGATCAATTGGAAGCCCTTGGCTATAAGACCCAAATAATTTCTGTTAAATCTACCGGGGACCTGCTTTTGGACAAGCCCTTGTACGAGTTGGGTATCACCGGAATATTTACCAAAACTTTGGATATCGCCATGATCAATGGCAAGGTTGACATTGCGGTGCATTCCATGAAAGATGTACCAACGAGACTACCTAAGGGAATTGTTCAAAGTGCTGTACTACCCAGGGCAAATACCCAAGATATTCTAGTCTATAAAGATTTGGATTTTTTAAACTCCAAGGGCACTATTGCCACTGGAAGCTTGCGAAGACAGGCCCAGTGGTTAAATAAGCACCCTTCCCATAAGGTGGTAGACCTCAGGGGAAACGTTAACACCCGACTTCAAAAACTTCAGGACAATCCTTGGAACGGAGCCATATTTGCCAAGGCAGGTCTGGAGCGCATAGAAGTACTGCCCCAGAACCATATAGACTTGGACTGGATGGTTCCAGCCCCGGCTCAGGGAGCTATGGTTGTAGTTAGTATGGAAAACGATGCGTTTTCAACAGAAGCCGTCCACAAGTTGAACCATTCTGCTACGGATATATGTACCCATGTGGAAAGGGAGTTTCTGCAAGTATTGGAAGGGGGTTGCACCGCACCCATTGGCGCCTTGGCCAACATAGAAAAGGACAAGCTCCATTTTGAAGGTATATTGTTATCCTTGGACGGGACACAGAAATTATCGATCAAAAAATCGATTTCATCCCAAGATTATACCGACTTTGGAAAACTGTGCGCCCTAGAAATATTGAACAATGGTGGTACGGAAATGATGAAGAAGATTAAAAAGGAACTGGCCTAACCCTGCTCGGCAACTAGAAACCTAAGCACCATGAGCATGACCATTCTATCCACTAAAATCCTTACCTCCTCCCAAAAATCTATCCTCACCAATGCCGATATCAAAGTTGAAGAATATGATGCTATTACGATTGACTACCTAACGACACCAATAGACCCAAATTTCAAAAATATTATATTCACAAGTCAGAATACCGTTAAGGCCTTTTTACAAACAATGGGCGCGCAAAACGTCAAAAAAGCTAATTATTCAGCATTTTGCGTAGGCGAAAAAACAAAGTCGGTTTTGGAAAAAAATGACATAAATGTCCTGAAAATGACCAATTATGGAGCAGAACTGGCAAAAATTTTAGTAAATCAGTATCCAAATGAATCTTTTTTATTCTTGTGCGGTGACAAACGACGGAATGAAATTCCCTCCTTGCTAACAAAACATAAAGTAACATTTAAGGAACAGATAGTATACCAAAATAATCCAAATCCCATTACCTTTAGCACCGATTTTGATGGTATACTTTTTTTTAGCCCTAGTGGTATAGAAAGCTATACGGCCAAGAATAATATAAAAAATAGCGTTGCTTTTTGCATTGGCACCACCACTGCCTTTGAAGCTCAAAAGCACGTCAAAAGGATTATCATTGCCCAAAAACCAACGATAGAAAGTGTCTTGGAAAAGACCGTAGAATACAGTAGGACTAACATAAATTAAATATAGCCTATTTAACGGAGAACCTTGTTGAATCAATCAAAGGGAATACGTTAAATTAATTAGGCAATAATTACAGCTATAAATTATGAGTTTAAAAAACGATTTATTCTTAAGAGCATTAAAAGGAGAAACCGTAGAGCGCCCTCCAGTTTGGATGATGCGCCAAGCAGGAAGATATTTGCCTGAATTTATGGCCATACGGGAGAAATACGACTTCTTTACCCGTTGTAGGACCCCTGAACTGGCCAGTGAAATTACGGTTCAGCCCATACGCAGATACGGCATGGACGCCGCTATTTTGTTCAGCGATATTCTGGTAATTCCCCAGGCCATGAATATAGAGGTACAAATGAAGCCCAATTTTGGACCATATCTGCCGAAGCCCGTACATGATCAAAAAGGAGTAGATGAAGTTATAGTCCCGGACGTAAACGTGGAACTGGATTATGTTATGCAGGCCATTAAGGCAACCAAAGAGCTGTTGAACAACGACATCCCCTTGATCGGTTTCGCCGGTTCCCCATGGACCATCCTTTGCTATGTAGTTCAAGGACAGGGGAGCAAGACCTTTGATAAGGCCAAGGAGTTTTGTTTTACCAATCCAGTGGCCGCTCATCAGCTACTTCAAAAAATCACAGATACTACCATCGCCTATCTAAAGGCAAAGGTAAAAGCAGGCGTAAATGCCGTGCAGGTTTTCGATTCTTGGGGAGGCATGTTATCCCCAGTAGATTACCAAGAATTTTCATTTCAATATATACAACAGATTATAGATGCCCTTAAAGACGAGGCTCCAGTAATTGTTTTTGGAAAGGGATGCTGGTTCGCGTTGGGCGATATGGCCAAATCTGGTGCCGCTGCCCTTGGTGTGGACTGGACCTGTTCCGCAAGAAATGCCCGCTACCTTTCCGGTGGTAATATTACCCTGCAAGGTAATTTTGATCCTGCCAGATTGCTTTCGCCCCCAGCAGTCATCAAAAAAATGGTCACTCAAATGATCAATGAATTTGGAAAGGATAAATATGTGGTGAATCTTGGACATGGAATCTTGCCCAATGTACCCTTGGACAATGCCAAGGCCTTTATAGATGCGGTAAAAGAGTACGGTCAAAAATAATAGGGGCGTATCCCTTTCTTCCCCTTTTCAGGGCAAAAAGGGTCGCGCTTTCCGTTATATCTTTTATTTTTATGGAACGGTTGTATTGTTTATTAAGGGCTCTAAACTGGGGATCTCAAAATATTCCAAAAAATAAAAGGATATCACTGCAATCGCTTACGCAAAACCAAAAGTATGATTAAAAATATACTTAGTGGTATAAAAGCCTATTCGGGCACTTTGAAGATTATCTCCCAATTGGGACTATGGAAGTATTTTTGGGCTCCCATCTTCATTAGTTTGGCAACAGCAATCCTCATTTTTTCATCGGCCTATGCCTTATCCGATGATATTGGCGGATTTCTTTCACAATGGTGGGTATGGGATTGGGGAAAACACACTGTAAGTGGAATTAGCAGTGTTTTCGGCGGAATTCTAATAATTGTATTGGGCTTCATCCTTTACAAACACATTGTTTTAGCCCTATCTGCACCTTTTATGAGCCCGGTATCCGAAACAATAGAAGCCCATTTATTGGGAAACCTTGCGCAAAACCATAGAGACACCAATTTTATGGAACAGCTCTGGCGCGGAATCCGTATCAACCTAAGAAATTTAGGTATGGAAATCCTGTTGACCATTCCTATATTATTGATCGGTCTAATTCCAGTAATAGGATTGGCATCAACGATTCTACTATTTCTGGTTCAAGGGTTTTATGCAGGATTTGGCAATATGGATTATACTTTGGAGCGACATTTTAAGTATAGTGAAAGTATAAACTTTGTCAGCAGAAACAAAGGTGTTGCCATTGGCAATGGCATTGTATTTATGCTCTTTCTCTTTATCCCCGTAATCGGGGTAATCTTGGTTCTGCCTTTATCCGTAACGGCTGCCACTGTTAAGACGGTAGAACTTTTGAAATTGGAAAGAGAAATTGGCTGATACGAGACCTGCAAGGTTTCCAAAACCCAGGACGCGCCAGGTTGAGAGGAGGCAAGACCTGCAAGGTTTTAAAAACCTTGTTGGTCTAAAAACATGAAACGGAGAAAATGATGATCGGTAGATAGCAAAGGAACAAAACCTACAAGGTCGCCAAGACCTTGCAGGTTAGGCAATCAACAGGACGAAGCACATGACCCGCCAGGTTGAGAGGAGGCAAGACCTGCAAGGTTTAAAAAAAAGAAAAGCAAAAATATGAAAGATAAATTTTACGCATACATTCAACAACTGCAAGATACAATAACAGCAAAATTGGAAGCGGTGGATGGTCTAGCCAAATTCAAAGAAGACCTTTGGGAAAGACCAGAAGGGGGAGGTGGACGATCCAGGGTTATAGAAAATGGTGCTGTTTTTGAAAAAGGCGGTGTAAACATCTCTGCCGTTCATGGCGCCCTGCCAAAAAGCATGCAAAACTATTTTGGGGTACAGGATGCCGATTTTTTTGCCTGTGGCCTAAGCCTTGTTATTCACCCAAAAAATCCAATGGTGCCAACCGTACATGCCAATTGGCGCTATTTTGAAATGTACGATAAGCAAGGTCAATTGGTGGACCAGTGGTTTGGTGGCGGACAAGATCTTACCCCTTACTACCTGTTTGATGAGGATGCCAGCCATTTTCATAAGGTTTGCAAGGATGCATGTGACAAACATAATCCAGATTTTTATAATACCTATAAGACAAAGTGCGACGATTATTTCTGGAACACCCATAGGAATGAGGCTCGGGGTGTCGGTGGCCTATTTTACGACTATTGCAAAGCCACCGATAAGATGAGTATGGAAGATTGGTATAATTTTGAAACGGAAGTGGGCAATAGCTTCTTGGAAGCCTATGTGCCAATCGTTAAGAAAAGAAAGGACTTGCCCTACTCCAAAGAACAAAGGGATTGGCAGGAAATCCGTCGTGGACGTTATGTAGAGTTTAACTTGGTTCATGACAAGGGAACCTTGTTCGGGCTTAAGACCAATGGCAGAATAGAAAGTATCCTTATGAGCCTACCTCCACATGTTCAGTGGGTTTATGACCATCATCCGGATAAGGGAAGTGAAGAAGAGCGTTTGCTAAAGGTATTGGAAAAGCCCAAAGACTGGGTATAACATAGCTAAACAAAGTACTATGGGCAAAAAAGGCAAGGAAAAAAATACGGTCAACAAGGCAAAACACACCAAACTCCTCAACCGAAAAAAGAACAAACTCAAAAAAGAGAAGGAAACCCAGAAAGAGCGACTAAAGACCATTATGGCCAATCATCGGGAACAAAAAAAGAACGAGGAAAAGAAGTAGCTAATTTTAATACCAACGTCTTAGACCAAAAATAATTTATTAAAGAAAAAACATGAATTGCCCCTGTGGATCCCATAAGCCCTATGCCGATTGCTGCGGTAAGGCACATAAAGACATTTCAACCGCAACCACTGCAGAACAGTTGATGCGTTCCCGGTATTCCGCCTTTGTATTGGGCAATGGTAATTACTTGATGGATAGTCACCACAGCTCTACCAGGCCTGTTAAGGAAAAGAAAGCTATTGAAGCTTGGGCCAAATCTGTCAGTTGGATCAGGTTGGAAGTTTTGGACAGGGAAAAGGGAGAAATAAACGACCAAAATGGCACTGTTACCTTTAACGCATATTTTTTTGAAAATGGCAAGGTGGATGTCATTCATGAAAAGTCGGAATTCGTAAAGGAAAAAGGCCTTTGGATGTATTTGGGCCTAGCGAAATAATAACAGGATTAACCAATTCAATTTATAAAATTTAGGACTTGTTCCTTTATCTTTGAATTTCAAAATAATCATAAAATGTACCCACTTAGAAGAAATAGAAGACTACGCTCCAATGAGGCCATTAGATCTCTGGTCCGTGAAACCATTATCTCGCCGAACGACTTTTTAGTGCCACTTTTTGTTGTTGAAGGTAAAGGGGTCAAGGAAGAAATTGCATCCATGCCCAATTATTACCGATATAGCTTGGATCTCTTGGAAAAGGAAGTAAAAGAACTTTGGGCCATGGGCCTTAAATCTGTGCTACTCTTTGTTAAGGTCCCGGACCATTTAAAGGACAATAAGGGCAAGGAAGCAGTAAATCCCAAGGGCCTAATGCAAAGGGCCATTAAAACAGTTAAAAATACCTGTCCAGACATGTTGGTTATGACCGACGTGGCCTTGGACCCTTATTCCTCCTATGGCCATGATGGAATTGTAGAGGACGGACAGATCGTAAATGACGATACCGTGGAGGTTTTGGCCAGTATGAGCGTGAGCCATGCGGAAGCCGGGGCCGATTTTGTAGCGCCCAGCGATATGATGGACGGTAGAATTCTAAGTATAAGGGAGGCCTTGGAAGACGAAGGGTTTATAGATACGGGTATCATGAGCTACAGCGCAAAATATGCCAGTGCTTTCTACGGTCCCTTCAGGGATGCCTTGGACTCGGCTCCAGGTTTTGGGGATAAAAAGACCTATCAAATGGATTATGCCAATAGGTTTGAAGCTATTAAGGAAACTGAAATGGATATTGATGAGGGTGCAGATATCGTTATGGTAAAGCCCGGCCTTTGCTATTTGGATATTGTAAGGGAAATAAAAAATGAGGTGGATGTTCCTGTAGCGGTATACCAGGTATCAGGTGAATATGCCATGGTAAAGGCCGCAGCCGAAAAAGGTTGGCTGGATCACGATGCGGTAATGATGGAGCAGCTGACGGCCATTAAAAGGGCCGGAGCCAATATTATTGCCAGTTACTTTGCCAAGGATGTAGTCCGTGTATTGGGATAAAACAGGGTCCACAACATTTCACCTAAAGCCTTGCCAAATGCTATTTTAGCGCTTAATTTATGTCATTGCCATATGAAAGATTTTCTTTTTATACTTATCGTTCTTTTTATGACCCCTTTACAGTCCCAAGACATAGTTATTCCCGCCTTTTTGGAAAAATGGGAGAATTCCAAATCCTATTTGGTTGCCATTGCGGAGGCCATGCCGCAAGAGAAATATGATTTTAAACCCACTGAAAGACAAAAAGATTTTCAAGATCAATTGCTACACATAAAAAGCAATATGGATTGGTTAAGCAGCACCTATTTTGGCAGGCAATTAAGCGAGACGGGCAGTGGCAACAATTCCCCATTAACAAAAAGAGAAACCATAAAATTATTGGTTGATGGATTTGATGGGGTTAGCGCTATTTTGAAAAACACTTCTGCCGATGTACTTTCGGAAAAGGTTGAATTTTTTGCAGGTGAAAAAACCAAATTACAGATTTTAAATCTGTTACAGGACCATGTGACCCACCATCGGGGACAATTAATTGTATATTTAAATCTCAATAATATTGAACCCCCAAAATATGTGGGTTGGTAACCGATTCGCTATGAAAAAACGTAATTATACCGCTATTATACTGTTAAGTATAATTTTTAATACACAACTTTTATCCGCACAATCACCCAATCCTGAGGCACTTAGCTATGAAAATCCCTCCGCTGTAGGCATGGATTCATTGTTCATCCACTCCAAGGTAGATTCCATAATGACCTTTGCCATTAAAGAGGAAGCCTTCCCAGGAGCACAGGTCTTGGTAGCCAAAAATAGCAAGATCATTTTTCATAAGGCCTATGGATTTCATACCTATGACAGTGTGCAGCCCGTTAGCCTAACGGATATCTATGACCTGGCATCCGTAACCAAGATAATGGGGCCGCTACCAGCCTTGATGAAACTACATGATGAAGGAAAGCTGGATCTGGATGCGCCATTTAGCACCTTATGGCCTAAATGGAAAAATAGAAAGGATAAAAAGAAGCTGACCATAAGGGAAGTTTTTGCGCATCAGGCGGGATTGGTACCTTACATAATTTTCCTTCAAGAGGTGATGAAGAAAAATGGTTCCGTAAAAAATCGTTTTGTACGTCACGAACCTAGTCGTCGATTTAATACCAAAGCCTATGATAATATTTATATCAAGGATCGGTTTAGGAACAAAATATACCGAAAGATCAACAGCTCCAAAGTATCCGACATTAAAAAATACAAATATTCCGGACTTACGTTTTTGCTATATCCGGAAATCATTTCAAAATTTACCAATACGGATTACGAAACCTATGTAACCCAAGACTTTTATGCTCCTATAGGGGCAACTACAATGGGATTCAATCCCAAAACCAAAAACTATCAAAATAATATAGTCCCCACGGAAATAGACACTTTATTTAGACATGAACTTACTAAGGATTGGGTTCATGATGAAAACGCTGCCCTATTGGGAGGGGTTTCTGGAAACGCTGGACTATTTGCATCGGCAACAGATTTGGCGAAAATAATGCAGATGTACATGAAATATGGCAGTTACGACGGTAAACGGTATTTGTCCGAAGCCACGGTGAAGGAATTTACTAAAGTACAATATCCGGAAAACGAAAACAGAAGAGGTCTAATATTCGACAAGCCCGATCTAAACAACCATGAGCTCACTCTGGCCGATTCCTATCCTGCACCAAGTGCCAGTCCGGACAGTTTTGGACATAGCGGGTTTACAGGAACCTTTGTTTGGGCAGATCCCAAAACTCAATTGGTTTACATATTTCTGTCCAACCGGGTATACCCCAGCAGGGCACATGCCAATATTTATAAATACAATATCCGCTCCGCGGTACAGCAAGTATTTTACGACGCCATTATCGATTGAGTTAAGAAATTCTATTTTAATTAGTACCTTAGTATTTTATACTTTTTTATGGGGTTACTTATATTTTATGCACTCATATCCATCCTCGTATCTTTTCTATGCTCAATTTTGGAAGCGGTGCTATTGAGTGTTCCACAAACCTTTATCAATCTAAAGAAAAAGGAAGGCAAATCTTTTGCCCAGGAACTGGAAGCATTAAAAAAAGATGTGGACAAGCCCCTTATTGCCATTCTTACCTTAAATACCATAGCCCATACCGTTGGTGCAATTTTGGTAGGGGTACAAGCTAAAATTGCATATTCTGAACTATATGGCAATACCGAAAATACGCTTCTTGGAATGCAGTTTTCAGAAGCCGCTATGGTAGGATTGGTTTCTACCATCATGACCATTTTAATCTTGGTGGCCTCAGAAATAATCCCCAAGACCATAGGTGCTACCTATTGGAAACAATTGGCACACGCCTCTACAACTGCCCTAAAAATAATGGTGTGGGCCCTCCGCTGGACCGGAATTCTTTGGATATTGCAGCTTTTCACCAGACTGGTCGGAAAAAAAGGGGTACATGGAAGTGTATTTAGCCGGGAAGATTTTAGCGCCATGACCGATATTGCCCACGAGGAAGGTGTATTTCAAGAATCGGAATCCACCATAATTAGAAATCTCCTACACTTTAACGAAATTAAGGTAAAGGACATCATGACCCCAAGGGCGGTGGTAAAAATTGCCTCGGAATCTGCCACCATTAAGGAATTTTATAATGCAAACCCCAAAATGCCATTTTCTAGAATTCCCGTATTCAATAAAAAAATGGATAATATAACTGGATTCGTCCTAAAGGACATGATCTTGGAGGAAATAATAAAAAAGAATGGCAGCGCACCATTATCGAGTATAAAGAGGGAGATATTGGTAAGCAACAGACAAACTCCAATTCCTGAGTTATTTGAAACCTTTATTTCCAAAAGGGAGCATATTGCCCTAGTTGTTGATGAATACGGTTCCGTTAGTGGGGTTGTAACCATGGAAGACATTTTGGAGACATTATTGGGTCTGGAAATCATGGATGAAAGCGATAATGTGGAAAACCTACAGCACCTGGCGCGGAAAAATTGGAACGAAAGGGCAAAACGCTTGGGAATTATTCCAGGAAAGAGAGAAAAGGAATAATGGAGACTGTATTTATACATACGCCTTTGGGAATCGCAAAAATTGAAGGCGATGAAAACGGATTAACCTCTATCACCGTGTTCGATAGTGAGGAAAAAGTATCGGATATTGTTCCGGAACTACTCGAAGATGCAGTATATCAGTTACGGGAATATTTTGAAGGTACGCGAAAGGAATTCAGCTTAACGCTCAACCCCGAAGGAACAGATTTTCAAAAAAGGGTTTGGCAAGCCCTACAGCATATTCCATTTGGCAAAACAGTTTCCTATCTGGAGCTGTCCAAAACCTTGGGCGATGCCAAAGCTATTAGGGCCGTGGCTTCGGCAAATGGCCAAAATCCTTTATGGATCGTTGTGCCTTGCCATAGGGTCATTGGCAGTGATGGTTCCTTAACGGGCTATGCAGGTGGACTACACCGTAAAAAATGGCTTTTGGAACATGAAAGCCCTGTAAAACAGCAAACACTATTTTAATTTTTAGAGACCCTACGGTTTGTAGTTCATCCCATGTAGGCATATTTCCAGATTATGCTGTCTTACATCGATAAAACCGTGTTCTTTATGGGAATACCCCCAATCCGCATTGGAAATTTAGAGTTGCATACCAACCAAGTGGTCGGTTCCTGCATTACCGTATATCCAAACCCCCATACCACAGATTGACGCTAAACAACACTTAAAATCCACTTCACCACAGTTCTAAATTTGTTTGTATATTTATAATTCCCCCTTCTTTTGTCAAAATTTTAATCAAGCCATTTAGGTCATAAGAAACATTGGATGTTACATAAAATTAACTTGGAACATATACTCTTTTTGGACATTGAAACGGTTCCTGAAGAAGAGAATTTTAATAAGCTGGACGACACCAAAAAAGAACTTTGGGAACATAAGTCGCACTACCAGCGAAAAGACGAATTTACGGCCGAGGAATACTATGACCGGGCCGGAATTTGGGCAGAATTTGGAAAGATCATTACTATTTCCGTTGGCTATTTTAATTATAAAGGAACCAATCGGACGTTTAGGGTAACTTCGTTTTATGGAGAAGAGCCTAAAATCCTCAAAGATTTCAAAAATTTATTGGACACCCATTTTAATCGCCCCCATCACCTGTTGTGTGGACACAATGGCAAAGAATTCGATTTTCCATACATCGCGAGGCGCATGATCATCAACAAGGTAGATCTGCCCAACAAGTTGGATCTTTTTGGAAAAAAGCCGTGGGAAATTGCCCATTTGGACACTATGGAGCTTTGGAAATTTGGAGACTACAAGCATTATACCTCCCTTAAGCTAATGGCCAATATCCTAGGTATTCCCTCTCCAAAAGAGGATATAGACGGCAGCATGGTAAAAACCGTTTACTATGAAGACAAGGACCTGGATCGCATTGTAAAATATTGCGAACTGGACGTGATCACTACAGCACAGGTATTTTTGCGCTTGCGGAATGATGAATTATTGGATGAAAGTGAAATTAAAAGAATTTAGCGTATTTACAATTGATACTTTCCAGATTAAGACTTATAGAACTTAATCGATTTTGATCCTTCCAGATCAGCTAAGGTAAGCACGTATAGGCCGGTCGTTAGATCGGCAATATAAATCTGCTTTTGCTCTGCCTTCCCAGATTTTACCACAATCCCGTTAAGGGAAACTATTTTATACATGGCATCTTCGGAAACATCTCCATTAATGGTCATTGAAGTCTGCACCGGATTGGGAAAAATGGAAAACTGTACTTCCAAAGTCAAGGTTTCATATTCCATATAATCCAAAAGTTTGGTTTCGGAGCCTTTAAAGGTGAATTCGTATTCCTCACTATATTCCGAACTAATATTTTCGGAACAAAATGTCTTAAGCCTAAGACTATAATCCGTTCCCTCTACTAAATTATTTAGGGTAATAAAGTTATCGAAGGTTGTTTCCACATTCCAATCGCTACTACCTTTCTTTTTGTATTCAATTTGAAAAAGTGCTTCTGTATTGGCCGTCCAGTTCAGCGTTATCCCAGTTTCATCAGAAGTAGTAAGTTCAACATCTTCAGGCGTAACTAAAACACAGTCGGTAAGGGCAATCCCTGTAACAATGATGGAAAAATTCTGTGGCCCTTGGTTAAGAGTGTTTTTATGGGTTACTGTAATTGTATAATCTCCCTTGGCATTCTGGATGTCTATTTTTTCAAATGGATCCACTCTGTTGTCTGCGTTAACAGCTGGAGCATCCGCCTTGGCTGCATTAAGTTTCCAAGGCAGAAAGGTTTTGCCATCCTTGATGATACGAATATCCAAATCGTTGATCAAGGCTGCTGACATATCGTTTAATGTTCCCGAATTTACTGCTCCTGTAGCAGGGTCTGTCCAAGAAATGGAGGCTGATAATGGTTCTGTTCCATTTGCTACAACCTTATAAGTTTTGGTTTCACCTTCGGTAAGTGTTTCTTCCGAAATTATAGAGGAGAACCCTTTGTTGGCTATTGCCTCTACGGCCGACTTTGAATTAATAACCCCCCAACCCATTTTGTAATCGGGACCTGGAGCATCAACATCGTCTGCAGTATGCAGTACCAATCCTTTTAAAGTGGCAGCCCTCATAAAACTACCTTCCATTTGTTCTTGATATTCTTGGATCAACAACATAGATCCGGTTACACCCGGCGCAGCTACCGATGTTCCGTTGGCGGTCTCATACTTGGTGTCATTTGCAATACCGGTAGTATAAATATTGGTACCATAAGCCGCAATGTCCGGCTTAATACGACCATCATCAACAGGTCCAAAACTGGAATATGAAGTTACCGAAGCCCTTAACAATTGCCCTTGATCGTTGGTTTCAATATCTGCCGCAGCAACAGTAACGCCATTTTTGGAGGTTGCAAATCCCAACATCAGATCAAAACCGTTGGAAGCCGAACCAAAAATAGGAGCCTCATTGTCCTTGCTTTTTTGGGAATTCCCTGCAGCGGTAACCATTAAATAATATGGAGCATTGTACATAATTTTGTCCCAATCCCTAGAAACTTGGATATAGGATCCAAAATACCAATCCGGCACACGGTCGGACATAATTCCGTAAGAATGGTTGGATAACAACATGCCATTGGCTGCCATTTCCGCAACTTCAATTTTATCCCTTCTCCAGTCGTTGGAAACAGCCTTTGCCCTGTAGGCCACCCCTTTCGATTTTGTATCCAATCCTTCGGCAACCAAAATACCCGCAACCCTGGTGGCATGAGAATCCACAACTTCACTCTCATCCAAAGTCTGTACCCTATTGCCAAATTCTTTGTGGTTAGTTAAGACAGCTCCCCCGTCCCAGATACCAACCATCATGTTCTCTCCGTTAATGCCTAAATCCAATAAACCATTATCATGTAGGGCGTTGGCCCTGGTAGCGGTATTTATGGTTGTACTGAAAGTACTGTAATATAGAGGGGTTCCATCATCGCCAATAGCAGTAAGTTCGCTAAAATTTCCGTCTGCCAATCTTTCCGTTAATTTCCAGCCGTTTGTCTTAGCAGCCTGTAACAAGCTATTGTTATCCTTCTCAAAGTTCTTTTTAAGGTCATTGGTAAATACACCTAATTTTGAACTTCGGTACTTATCCTTAATAATATGGATTTGTTTTTCGGTTTGTGCAAACGAGCTATAGGCAGTAAGGCAAAAAGCTACTGGAAGTAAACACTTGCTAATCTTTAACAAAGTAGGGTTTGCGTAAGCCATGATAAAGTTTATAGTAAGATTTGGACTACAAATATACTATATCAAGCAAATAATATCGATTAACGCACCTTTTTATTCGATGAAACGCATGGTTTTGTTGTGAACCTTCAAAAAAACGACATGAAAGGTTCACTTTGGGGAAAGAAAAATTTTAAATATTGAACTTAAATTGTACGTAAACCGGAAAATGATCGCTAAAACCTCCCATATATCGCCTTCCTACATAGGTTCTATGTGGATTACCTTTGTACTTACCTTTATATTCCGTGAGAAAGGCCTCATCAAAAATATTTGCCTCGGCAAAACTGTGGGTGCCACGTTCGTAATTAAAAAAATTATGGGACACTATAATTTGATCAAAAAGGCTCCAAGACCTCTTATAGTTGGCACTTCCCCGATCAGGTGATTTTAATCTCTCCATAGGGTTATGCAAACTATCCCTACTCATCAGGGTCTGGAGACTGGCAGAGGAAGGGCCATCATTAAAATCGCCCATTACAATATAATTGGGGTTTTTCACATTTTGTTCCAACTTCTCCATATAATCAATAATGGTTCTCGCTGCAGCAATACGCTTATAATCGGTTTCTACCTCCCCATTCCTTCTGGAAGGCCAGTGGTTCACAAAAATATGGACCTCTTCCCCATTTAGAACTCCACTTACGTATAATATATCCCTTGTAGTATCGCGTTGGCCGTTATCATTAAGTATTATCAATGGAATTGCTTCTGAGCTTAATACTTCAAAATTATCCCTATTGTATAGCAAGGCATTATCTATTCCCCTCTCATCTGGGGAATCATAGTGAACATAATGATAGTTGTACGCATTTAAGGGATCTGTAGACAACAAATCCTGAACTACCTTCCCATTTTCAACCTCTGCAACACCGACCAATACAGGAGGAAAACCTGTAGATTCGCGCCCAATTTGACTTATAGTCTGGGCCAGTCTGGACAATTTGTTCTGATATCGCTTTGGGGTCCATTTTTTAGATCCATTAGGAGTAAAATCATCATCCAATGTCTGAAAATCATTTTTGGCATCGAAAAGGTTTTCTAGATTATAGAAAGCCACAGTATGGAGGGTATTGATCGATTTCTTCTTAAAAAATGAAAATTTCATCCAAAATATTTAATCGATTGCTAAATTACGAAAAACCCTTGGCAAGTATTGATTAGATTTGTACTTTAAATAAGGATATGCTAGAGAAGAAGACCATAGAATATGAAAAGGCGGTACTCATAGGAGTAATGAACAAGGACCAGAATGAGGAAAAGGTAAACGAATATTTGGATGAACTGGAATTCCTTACCTATACTGCAGGGGGCGAGGTTTGTAAACGTTTTGTACAACGAATAGACTTGCCCAACCCTAAAACCTACATTGGAAGCGGAAAAATGTTGGAAGTGGAGGCCTATGTAAAGAGCAATGATATTGGATCCGTAATTTTTGATGATGAGCTCACTCCGGGACAACAGCGGAACATTGAAAGGCAATTAAAATGTAAAATCCTGGACCGTACCAGTTTAATCCTGGACATTTTTGCCCAAAGGGCACAGACCAGTTATGCCCGTACCCAAGTGGAACTGGCCCAATACGAATATTTGCTCCCCAGACTTACCGGTCTTTGGACCCACTTGGAACGACAAAAAGGGGGTATCGGAATGCGTGGACCCGGTGAAACGGAAATAGAAACCGATAGACGTATTGTTCGTGATCGAATTTCCCTTCTTAAGAAAAAGTTGTTGAAGGTAGATAAACAGATGGAAACCCAAAGGGGCAATCGCGGGGCACTTGTACGTGTAGCTCTAGTAGGGTATACCAACGTAGGCAAATCTACCTTGATGAACGTTATTAGTAAAAGCGATGTCTTTGCCGAAAACAAACTATTCGCCACCTTGGACACCACAGTTAGGAAAGTGGTGATAGGCAATCTTCCATTTTTACTGAGTGATACGGTAGGATTCATTAGAAAACTGCCCACACAATTGGTAGAAAGTTTTAAAAGTACTTTGGATGAAGTGCGGGAAGCAGATCTGTTATTACATGTAGTTGATATTTCCCATCCCAATTTTGAAGAACATATAGACTCTGTAAATCAAATTCTTACGGAAATAAAAAGTTCGGATAAAAAAACCATCATGGTCTTTAACAAGATAGATCAATACGAACACAAGACCATTGACGATGATGATTTGATTACTGAAAAAACCAATAAACACTTCACCATTGAAGAGTGGAAGAATACCTGGATGCGCCGCGTTGGCGATAGGGCCCTATTTATTTCGGCCCTGAACAAGGAAAATTTGGAAGAATTCAGAAAACGAGTTTACGACGAGGTTCGGGATATTCACATAACCAGATTTCCATATAACAACTTTCTATATCCGGAACATTTGGATGAGTATTAGGCATTAGCAATATTGGCCTAAAAACAAAAATTTACATTTCATAAATACTAATTTCCATTTATAACATAAATCCAAAGGCATTGAATATCAATGCCTTTGGAACATTTCCTCCTGCCTGAGGAAAAAACACACTTAAGGCATATCCATAAATGCCGATCTTTCCTTAAAACAGATTTGTTGGCATCATTATTTTGGCTAACTTTAAGACAAGGAGATACTTCCCCAACCATTAATTAATACATTTTGGAAGAGAACTATCATAAATGGTATTCCCCGAATCTGAGCAAGGAAATGGAAATGATAGTTTATGGTCATTGGGGCTATCCTCTGTTAATCTTTCCAACTACCAGAGGGAGGTATTACGAAAGCAAGGATTTTCATTTAATCGATTCCATTGCCTGGTTTATAGAACAAGGCAAGGTGAAGGTATATTGCTTGGACAGTATTGATGAATACAGCTGGTACAATAGATCCATACATCCTGCAGACCGTGTTAAAAACCATATTTGGTACGACAAGATGATTTTGGAGGAAGTAGTTGCCAAAGTACAGCACGAATCCCCCATTGGCAAGGTAGCAGTTTCAGGATGCAGTTTCGGGGGCTACCATGCGGCCAATTTTGCCTTTAGACATCCCGAAAAGGTTAGCCACCTCTTTACTATGAGCGGGGCATTCGATATCAGGGACCAATTGGACGGGTATTACGATGACAATGTTTATTTTAATAATCCAGTGGATTATTTGCCCAATATGAATCATCCCGATCTGTATAATATGAAAATAATTTTGGGCACCAGCGAACATGATATTTGTTTGGGTGCCAATCTCCGAATGTCGGAAATTTTAAAAAATAAAGGTATTGATCATTGGTTGGACAATAGACCCAACGCCAGTCATGACTGGCCTATATGGCGCGAAATGTTTCCCCATTATTTATCCTTAATGTAAACTTTAATACCAAATACAGTATGAAAAAAATTGGAATACTATTCGGCCAGGAAAATACCTTCCCACAAGCCTTTATAGATAGAATAAACGAGAAAAAAATAAATGGGATAATGGCCGAGGCCGTTATGATAGATAAGGTAATGCAGGCCGACCCAACGGAATATGCCGTTATAATAGATCGTATTTCCCAGGATGTTCCCTTTTACAGGGCATATCTAAAAAATGCGGCCATATCGGGTACCGCAGTTCTCAACAATCCTTTTTGGTGGAGTGCCGATGAAAAATTTTTCAATAATGCATTGGCTATAAAAACTGGAGTTCCTGTGCCAAAAACGGTACTTCTCCCATCAAAGGAGAGGCCGGATGATACCACAGAAAATTCTTTCCGGAATTTAAAGTATCCCATGGATTGGAATGGTATTTTTGAACATATCGGTTTTCCCGCCTATATGAAGCCTTTTGCTGGAGGCGGCTGGAAAAATGTCTACAAACTTAACAATGCCGATGAGTTTTTTAAGAGTCACAGCGAAACCGGTCAACTAATAATGATGTTGCAGGAGGAAATCGTCTTTAACGAATATTTCCGCTGCTATTGCCTAGGTGGTAATGAAGTGCGTATTATGCAATATGAGCCCCGCAACCCACATCACCTGAGGTATGTACATGACGGACCTCCCTTGAGCAAAAAACTATTGGATACGGTTAAGGACTACACCATAAAACTAAATGCAGCTTTGGGGTATGATTTCAACACTGTGGAATTCGCGGTAAGGGACGGTATTCCTTACGCAATAGATTTTTGTAATCCGGCTCCGGATGCCGATATTAATTCCGTTGGCCAGGAAAATTTCGAATGGGTCGTGGAGACCGCTGCAAATATGGCCATAAAAAGGGCACAGGAGCACAAACCAGGCCAGATGAACCTTACTTGGGGAACATTTGTCAAGAATGCGGTTGCCCCTACCACAATAGAACCAGCAGCCAAAAAAGCTCCCGCAAAAAAGGCCCCGGTGGCAAAAAAAGCTCCGGCAAAAGCAGCAGCGACCAAAGGACAAAAGGCCGTACCAACCGCCAAAACAACGGAAGCCAAAAAGACAGCTGTAGCTAAAAAAACAACGACAACGAAGGCCGAAAAAACAGCAGCCGCCCCCAAAAAACCGGTCAAAAAGGCCACAACAACCAAACGCAAGTCAAAATAATTTTGACAATGCCCAAACTGTAATACCTGGAGACCAATGGATTTTACATTAGGAGTAGAAGAAGAATATCAAGTAATAGATCCCAATACCCGAGAACTGACTTCACATGAGCAAAAAATTGTAGAAATTGCCGATGAGATCTTGGAAGGACAAGTAAAGGCAGAAATGCACCAGGCCGTAGTGGAAGTGGGTACGGTAATTTGCAAGGATATTAAGGAAGTGCGCTCCCAAGTAACGCATTTGCGAAAAACAATATCGGAGGTTGCCTCCGGCCTAGGACTTCGCATAGCCGCGGCAGGTACCCACCCATTCTCCGAATGGGAAAAACAATTGATAACCGTGCACCCGAGATATGATGAAATTGTTCAGGAATTACAGGATGCCGCCAGGTCCAACCTTATTTTCGGACTTCACGTACACGTGGGCATTGAGGACAGGGAAATGGCCATCCACATCTATAATTCCGTACGCTACTTTTTGCCCCATATATACGCCTTATCTACCAACTCCCCTTTTTGGGAGGGTAGAAATACAGGCTTTAAATCTTTCCGTACCAAAGTATTCGATAAATTTCCTCGTACCGGTATTCCGGATTTCTTTACCGGTGCAGGGGAATACGAGCGATATGTTAATCTCCTAGTGCAAACAAAGTGTATTGACAACGCCAAAAAAATATGGTGGGATGTAAGGGTACACCCTTTTTACCCGACTATTGAATTTAGGATTTGTGACGTACCCTTGACCGTAGATGAAACTGTCACCATAACGGCATTGATTCAGGCTTTGGTGGCTAAACTTTATATTTTAAGAAGAAGCAACCTCAACTTTATTATTTACAAAAGGGCGTTGATCAATGAGAATAAATGGAGGGCCTCAAGATATGGGATTGATGGCAAGATGATCGACTTTGGAAAATCTATAGAAGTTCCAACAAAAGAATTAATTTTGGAGTTGCTGGAATTCGTAGATGATGTGGTAGATGAACTTGGAAGCAGGGATGAAATCAATAAAATCCATAAAATATTGAATGAAGGGACCGGGGCGGACAGACAATTGGCCGTTTTTGAAAAAACCAAAAACCTTAATGATGTGGTCGATTTTATTTTGAAGGAGACGGTTGCAGGGATTTAAATGAACAAGAAAAATGTTGGATAGAAAAAAAAAGATTGCCGTTTTGGACCTATATAATGGAATTCCCAATCAAGGGCTCAGATGCATACGGGAAATATTGGATAAATTCAACGCCAGAGCAGAATACCATTTTTTTGACGTTAGGACCAAGAATGAAGTTCCCGATACCAGCTATGATATTTACATATCTTCCGGAGGGCCAGGTAATCCTTTGGAAGGGGACGGCATCTGGGATAAAAAATACTATTCCCTCATTGACCAATTATGGGAACACAATGCAAATGGTGACTATCCCAAAAAATACGTTTTCTTTATTTGCCATAGCTATCAGATGGTATGCCACCATTTTGGTCTAGGAGACATTACAAAGCGAAAATCCCCATCTTTCGGGGTTCTACCCATCCATAAGACCAAACATGGTAAGGCCGATGAGTTATTCTCCAAACTACCGGATCCGTTCTTTGCAGTAGATTCCAGGGATTGGCAACTTGTTCAACCACGATTGAAAGTTTTTGAGGAGAAAGGTGCTAAAATATTGGCGCTGGAGAAAATCAGGACACATGTGGAATACGAGAGGGCCATTATGGCGGTACGTTTTTCGAAGGAATTCGTTGGCGTACAATTTCATCCCGAGGCCGAACCTGTGAGTATGGAAGCGCACTTTGCCAAAGCGGAAAACGAAGAGAAGGTAGTGGCCACCTACGGAAAAAGAAAATATGACAATATGATGACCCATATTAGGGATACCGATAATTTGGAATCTACCTACAATTCCATAATCCCCGGATTTATTGACAATGCCATTAAAAAGATTGGATTATCCAAACAACTCTCATAACATAGGTTTTCATGGTAGAACATCTTCGTCAGCAGTACAATGCCGCCTTCACGAATGATAAATACAGGGTATTTTTAGAAGGGATCCATTCGGCCTATAACCACAAACCTTCCTTTCGGATTGCCGAGACTCCAATCTTTATTCCCAAATATTTAAAGCAAAGATTATTGGAGGCCTGCGATGAGGTCAACGCTGTTATCTGCAAGCCAGATTTTAAGGAGCTGACCAAAAATGCCCTTCAAGATGTGTCCAGGTTGGTCCCAGGTGAAGATGAACACACTACTTTTCTTCAAATGGATTTTGGAATATGTTTGGATGAAAAGGGAAAGCTAATTCCACAAATGGTTGAAGTACAGGGATTTCCAACCCTTTATTTTTTTCAGGAACTCATGGCCAAGGGATATAGGGATCACTTTGATATTCCTACCAACTATCATCATTTAAACGGTATTTCCTCCGTAGAATATGTTGAGAAACTAAGGGAGATTATTGTAGGAGACTGTTCCTCGGAAAATGTGATACTTCTCGAAATTGAGCCCCACAAACAAACCACCCAAATAGATTTTTTGGGGACAGCCCACCATTTGGGCATAAAGGTGGTGTGTATTAGCGAATTGATTACGGAAGGGAAAAATGTATTTTACACCGATCAAAAAGGATTAAAAATCCAAGTACGCAGGATATATAACCGGGTTATTTTTGACGAGCTCTTTAAAAGGGATGACCTTCAGCGGCAATTCGATTTTACCAAGGAATACAATGTAGAATGGATAGGACACCCCAATTGGTTTTTTAGGATAAGCAAATTTACCATGCCCCTGATCAACAGCACTTATGTGCCCCCATGTCATTTTTTGCACCAACTGGAAAAGTATCCCGAGGATCTTGAAAACTACGTGTTAAAGCCCTTATTTTCCTTCGCCGGATCGGGGGTACTCATCAATGTTACCAAACAAGATCTTGATGCCGTACAAGATAGGGAAAACTACATCTTGCAGAAGAAAGTAGCCTATGCACCGGTAATAAACACTCCAACAGGTTCGGCCAAATGTGAAATCAGGATGCTGATGATATGGGAAAAAGGTGAAAAAAAAGCAAGGGTAGTCAACAATTTGGTACGTATCAGTAAAGGGGAAATGGTAGGGGTACGCTATAATAAGGATAAGGACTGGGTAGGCGCCAGCGTTGGTTTCTTTGAAGACTAGGAATACAACCTTAATCATTGCCTCCTACAACCCAATACCGCATAATATCACGTACTGGCGTGAAAATCGATTTGGATGCGTTTGGTATGCTCATTTAACAGTTCCAACACCCTTTCCTGACTCTCCGATTGTACAATATGACCTATATGGTATTCCTTTTGTAATTGCCAACATATTTCCTGGTCTGTAAAACAGGAATAATCAGGGTATTGAAATCGACATAAGGACACCACAATACCCGCATATTGGTTTTTTACCTCAGGTAGCTTGTAGGTTTTTCCTTTTGCCATGGCATCTTCGATCGCTGCCCATTCTGCCCACAAATTAATTCCGGAAGCAAAGGCCACCATTTCCGCCAAATGGGCCCCACCGACCCTTGAGGCCGTTTCCAAAAAATAAAACTTCCCAGTGTCCCTAGATTTAATATACTCGCTGTGCGAGGCGCTAAAACGCATCCCGAAGGCCTTTAAGACTTCTTCGTTGATTTCCATCAAACCTATGGCATCCGGAGAATCCATTTTAAGTGTGATGGATCTAAAGATACCGTGACCATGTGCCACGTCCATAGGGGTACTTAAATATTGGGAAGCCTGCGTGAAGACAATCTTACCATCCACTGATAAAGAATCTACATGGTACACATCCCCGGGAGCAAATTTCTCCATTAGGTACTCATGTCTGCGATCGCCCAAAGATTCCAGCACTGCCCAAAGTTCTTCGCTAGAGAATATTTTACGAATCCCCGTTGCAGAGGCCTCCGATCTGGGCTTGATGAGCCAAGGGGGCGTCACCCTTTTTGTATATTCATCTATTTCCCTATTATTGAATAATGGACAAAAGGCTGGAACGGGAATATTTGCCACTTCGGCTTTCATTCTCATGGCCAATTTATCCCTAAAATACCTACCCGTAGTCTGTCCCATACCAGGTATTCTAAAATGCTCCCTTACCAAGGTTGCCTTCTCCACATCAAAATCGTCCAAGGCCACGATCCGGTCTATTTTCTGGTTCTGCATTAAAAAAGCGAGGCCCGAGATTAAATCGTCCATATTCCAAACACCTTCACGCCTTTCCTGCATGTAGAAAATTTCATCAATGGATTCGCGTGGCCACTTCTTATGTTCCAAACCCTTGGAAGTAATTAGTAATACCTTGTTGCCCAAAGCCTTACACGACCTTAGAAAATCTTCTCCCTTAAAAAAACTGCTTATACATAAAAAAGTGGTTTGGTCGGTATTTCCTGTCATGTTCCAGAAGTATTACTTATTAGCTGTAAAATACCTAATAATCCCTAATAAGCATTAGAAACATTGTAAAAAAACTCTCAATTCGGTTTTGAAAGATTTTTGTTCCAATTATAGCCCATTATTCCAACAACAAAACCCAAAAAATATGTTATTAAATTTATGTCCTATTTCTTCAAACCTGCAATAAAATCTGTAAGCAATCTAACCCCAAAAGCAGTTGCCGTTTTCTGGGTATAAAACTCCGCATCCCCAAAGGCCACCCCAGCAATATCCAAGTGGGCCCAATTGGTATGCTTATTGGTGAAGAACTCCAAAAATTTAGCAGCGCTGATAGCTCCTGCAATGGGCTTGCCACTATAATTCTTTACATCGGCAATATCAGATTTTATATCTCCCTCGTAGGAATCCCATAAAGGCAGTCGCCACAAACGTTCCCCGCAGCGGTCCCCGGCATTTGTCAGTTTAAGGGCAAGATCATCATTGTTCGTAAATAACCCGCCTGCCTCATAGCCCAAGGTTTGCACACAACTTCCGGTCAGGGTAGCCACGTCTATCATTATATCCGGACTGTAATTCTTATTTAGATAGGCAATTCCGTCTGCCAATATTAATCGACCTTCTGCATCTGTATCAATAATCTCAATGGTTTTTTCTGCGTAAGACCCAATAACATCTCCAGGTTTTAAAGCTTTGGCATCTACACAGTTTTCTGTGGTGGGTATTATAGCAACAAGATGTACAGGCAATTTAAGTTTGGCGATCAACTCCATTGTTCCAAAAACTGCTGCCGCTCCACCCATATCGCTTTTCATATAATGCATATTGGAAGAACCCTTGATGGACAAACCTCCTGTATCAAAGGTAACCCCCTTACCCACCAAGCCTACTGTGGGAAGTTGTGAACCCGTTGCTTTTGGCTTGTATTCCATTACAATAAATCTGGCCGGTGTGTCACTCCCCTGGCCAACCGCCTTGAGTGCATATAATCCCAATTTTTCAATGGCCTTTTCGTCATGGACTTCCACCTTATAACCAAATTCCTTACCGGATATAACTGCTTCTTGGGCAAAATTAATAGGGGTGAGTTTATTGCTGGGGGAGTTTACCAACCTTAGTATTTTAAGTTGGGTTTCTGCTATGGCCCTGCCTTTGTCTGCTGCGATTTTTACTATATCTTCAAATTTTTCGTCAACAAAGAATTGCAAATTCAATGGTTCTGAATCCCATTTATCCGTAGATAAATTGGATGTTTGGTACAAACCCTTTTTGTAAGTCCCCAATAGCAACCCACTAACAATGCCTTCAGTCAATATTGATATAAATTCAGGGTCAAAATTTCCGTTGCTTATATCAATGCTCAAATTGGAAGGCAATTTGGCGGCTTCCATTTGAAGAAAGCGCTTAAAAGCGTCTATCACCATTTTAAGGGTTGGGTCTGTTCCCAAGCCCAAACAATATACCCTCGTTACACTTTTATGGGCAACGGGGTAAAACAAGGAGACTTCTTTTTTTTCAGCCTTTATTTGTTCCGTTAACAGTGTCTTAGGGAGCTGTAGTTCCTCAGCTAATTTAACAATGTCCGACTCCAAAATTTCCCCTTGTACCAAAGGTATTATAAGGGTTTCCAAAAAAAGATCTTTATTCTTTACAATGCTGATCATAAAAGCGTTTTATATTTAATTCCTATAATAAAGAAATTCCATGGCTGCTGGGAATTCCTGACTCCAAAACCATTCCTCGTGTTTTCCTTGGGGGTCAATATGTAATTCAATGTTTACCATAGCGCCCTCTTTGTTCTTATCCTCAAGAATTTGTTTCAATCTTTTGACATTCCCTACCATATTTACACTTTCGGCCCCACCGGCATATAAATAGATATCCGTGGGATAAGGTTGATGAAATGCTATGGCATCGAAATAGATCTTAGGGGTAATCCAGAGCGAAGGAGAAAAAATCATCAGTTTCCCAAACACTGAAGGGTACCTTAAACCTGCATAAATACTTATTAGCCCCCCCATAGAGCTCCCTCCAACTCCTGTATGTTCCCTTTCTTTTAAGGTCCTAAAATTTTTGTCGATATGGGGTTTTAGGGTTTCCACCAAGAACTTAAGGTACTTTTTACCGTCCCCTTTGCCCCATTTGGTTTCCTTAAATGGAGAAAATTCCAATACCCTTTCCTCCTCTGCATGGTCTATGGCCACTACAATGACATCTCCCATTCCCTTGCTTGCCAAATCCGAAAGTTTTTCATCAATGGCCCAGTTCCCAAAAGGCCCGCCGCCATCAAATAAATTTTGACCATCATGTAAATACAGTACTGGGTAACTTTTTTCGCTAGACCCATAGCTTTTGGGCAGGAGTATCGATATTCTCCTTTTCCTATTTAACTGCGGAATTTCATAATCCTCAGCTATTATGCGAATCTCAGGCCTGTAGGAAATTGGATTTCCCCCTTGACCTCTTTCGTCGTTGATATTCTGCTCTAACATTCTCTTTTCCATAATTTTATCCCAACAAATGCGGACAAAGATAATCTGTTTTAAAACAACAGTGCCATCAAAGTAAACCCAATCTGTTGGTCCACCCAATATTTGGACCAAATAATCCCAATTTCAAAGTTCAAATAGTTGATTTCAAATTAATTAATGGGTAAAAAAGAGGATTAGGGAAATAATAATTGTGCTGTTTATCGAAGAAAGGATACCGTTGATTTTTTTCACAACATTCTGGAGTGTGTTCACAACAAAAATGAAGCGGAACTGTCCAATCCTCCTATCTTTACATTGTATTTAAGTGATAGTGTTTCACCCCAAATCAAACGCGAAACTTAATTCCAAGTGCTTTTTCCCCAAATCAGCACTTAACCTTAAAGTAACGCTTTAAAATAATAAACCAAATTTTACTGAAAGACCTACTTGACTAAAAAATTGCCCCTCCATAGAGGGGCTTTTTTTTTGATTAAATCGGTCATTTTTCCGAATTATAATCCCATGAAATCAAATTATTACCATCAACATGAAGATTTACCACATAAAGCCTGCAATTCACAACAAAAGTTTATTTGACGAGCAACTTCTCTATACATTAGCTGAACAAGCAAAAGACGTTTTATCCTTACAGGATTTAAAATATATATCGCCTAACCAAAATTGACAAATCCTACTTTGCAAAAGAGGCCCTTTTTAAGGGCCTTTTCATTTTTTTTACTAATCGGTATCCGTTTTAGAACGAGTAATTTAATCCAAATAGCCAATAGGTCTGCAGATCATTGTCTATAGAATCGAAAGTAGGCGTAGGGTCACCCACATCAAGATTGTCAATAGCATAGCTCAAAGCTTCCTGTCTGTTGTTTCTTAGGCCAAATTCAAAACCTAGACCAATCCCCTTCCACAAAGTATATCCAAAAGAGTTGGTCCAAGTCCAATTGGAGTAATCCGCACTCTTATAGCTCTGAAACATGGACAAATTGGTTTTAAAATTAACCTTTCCCAATTTTCTTGTATAATCTGCCACTATTTTAGCACCTAATGAAGATTCAAAGACGGTATCCTCACTGCTAAAAACAAAGTTGTAGTTTAAGGGATGAATAACCACCACTAGATCGGCTATCGGGGTCCAAGTAGCTCCAACCCCCAAATCCAAATACCCAGGGTCATTAAAATTGTCTATAATTGTTGTCCTATATTCCCCTAATGTAGAAATAGCAAACTTATCGCTCAATTTCTGACCGTATAATGAGGTTATATTAAAAACATCTGTAGCCGAACGGAAACTATCATCATCGGTATCAATATCCTTGTCATCGATTTTTACCCACCCAAGATTGATATTCAATGAATTTCTCCAGAAGTATTTTGGCTGATTAAGATTGGCAAAGGCATTTGCAGTTATACCTATATTACCAGCGCTGGAATTTGGAGCGCCTTTGGAGTACCAATTGTTAAATCCGGAGAGACTGGCACCAATGGTTCCAAAAGCTCCCTTTTTCCACCCAGGTATGGCATCTATTTTTCCCTGAATGGCGTCTACCCTTCCTTGGATCGCTGAAATAGAATCCTTTTTACTTGCTTTTTCCGCCTTTAATTCCTCCAAAGTTTGGGCAACAGTGATGTTCATAGCCAGCAATGCGACTATAGCTAATACAATTTTCCTCATAATAATTAGTGTTTATTTATAGTAGTGCAAAAATAAGGAATGTAGAAAAAGGAGGGAATTATATTGATTGTTATTTTGCTTTGAAAAGTGGCACAGAAGAACAGGCTTCCCCGTACATTACACTTTTGGCAACCGTTTGAATTTTAGTAGTAGCCCATAAATATGCATTAGCTGGGACAGGTTTGTTGGAACAACCTTTGATAATAACGGGCTTATCCGCAAATTCGGACACATCCAAATTTTCTATTACGGATTGATAGAGCGAGGATTCCAGCATTTCCAAATCCCCAATAATGATTTTCTTTGCGTAGGGCTGTAGTTTAGTGGAAATAAGCATATACGCCCAACCAGGCACTATGGCATCAGTAGAACAGCTTAATGCCACATAACAATCTTTGTATTGACTCCAATCACAATCCTCCAATTGTGCCCTAAAATCCTTTTCCCTAAGGATTAAACCTTCATACAGCCAATCCTTAATATCCAGAACTACCCTGTTTCCCTTGGGGTAGTAGTCCTCAAGATTAAAGGTTACCAATTTACTTTGGGAGACACGATTTATAATTTCAGACATAAGTTTTCAGTTTTCCAATAATGGATTAATTACGGCAAGTAAGTTTACGCGATAATACCTTATCAACAATTGCAGTAAACACCGGAAGCCCTAACTATAGCATTCCCAATTCCAATTTGGCTTCCTCACTCATTAATTCCTGAGTCCAAGGCGGGTCAAAAGTAATTTCCACCTCAACATCCTTAAGTTCGTCAATGGACTTCACTTTTTCTTCCACTTCCATTGGTAACGACTCCGCAACCGGACAATTGGGGGAGGTCAAGGTCATCAAGATCTTAACTTCATTGTCCTCATTGACGAAAACATCATAAATTAATCCTAATTCATAGATATCCACAGGTATTTCCGGATCATAAATTGTTTTTAGGACCCTTACTATTTTTTCGCCCAATTCCTGGGTGTCTATAGTTTCTAATTCTTCGCTCATTATTTTAAATCTTTATGGTTTGCACAAAGGCTATGTCCAATAATTTCCCCAATAAAGGAAATTAATTTAATTGTGTTTGGTATGCCACGGCATACAACTTCAATTGTTTTATCATACTTACCAAGCCATTGGCCCTGGTAGGTGATAGATGTTCCTTTAGGCCAATTTCATCAATGAAACTGGTATCTGCGTCTATAATATCCTTAGGCTTTTGATTGCTGAAGGCTCTGACCAGGATAGCTATGATGCCTTTGGTTATTATAGCATCACTATCGGCCGTAAAAACCAATTTATCGCCTTCCAATTCGGCATGAACCCAAACCTTGCTCTGACAGCCCTTAATTATATTATCCTCGGTCTTATATTGCTCCTTGATCATCGGAAGGGATTTTCCAAGCTCTATCATATATTCATAGCGCTGCATCCAATCCTCGAACATGGAAAATTCATCTACAATTTCTTCCTGTATTTCCTTTATACTCATATCTAAATTTTGTGCCCACATTAAAATGGTAACAATTCACTGCAAAAATACAACAAGTAATTCTGCTTATCAACAATTTAAAAGATTGAAAACTAACCCAATGAAGTTAAGAAAGCATTGTCTTTGCCCTCCGTACGCTGGCTACCAATATATCCACTTCCTCCTTAGTGTTATAAAAACTAAAACTAGCCCTTACCGTACCAGGTATTTTATAAAAATCCATGATAGGCTGTGCACAATGATGGCCCGTCCTTACGGCTACTCCCAACTTATCCAATATACTTCCAATATCATACGGGTGCAGCCCTTCAATATTAAAAGATATTACGGCGGTCTTTTCCTTTAAATCCCCGTAAATTTTTAGTCCGTCTATTGCCAGAAGTTCTTTGGTTGCATATTCCAATAGTTCGTGTTCGTACTGGGCAATGGCCTCAAATCCTATGGCATTCATATAGTCCAAGGCAGCACCAAAGGCTATACCTCCACAAATATTTGGAGTACCTGCCTCAAACTTATGGGGAAGATCGGCATAGGTGGTTTTTTCAAAAGTTACCTCTGCAATCATTTCGCCCCCCCCTTGATAGGGCGGTAATTTATTTAACCAATCCTCTTTCCCATAAAGCATTCCTACTCCTGTGGGACCACACATTTTATGGGCGGAAACCACATAAAAATCCACATCCAATATTTGTACATCGGCCTTTATGTGGGGAGCTGCTTGCGCACCATCTATCAGGACCGCAGCGCCAACCTTATGCGCGGCATCTATAATTTCCTGAATAGGATTAATGGTCCCCAATGCGTTGGAAACATGATTACAGAAAACCAATTTGGTACGGGGCGATAATAATTTATGGTATTCCTCCATAATCAACTTGCCGTCCAAACCCATTGGAATTACTTTTAAAACAGCTCCTGTGCGTTCGCAAAGCATTTGCCAAGGAACAATATTGGAATGGTGTTCCAAGGCAGAAACAATAATCTCATCTCCCTTTTTCAAAAAAGAGGCAAAACCATTGGCCACTAAATTAATACCATGGGTTGTTCCTGAAGTAAAAATAATTTCATGAGGTTTGGCGGCATTAAAGTGCTTTTGTATTTTCTGCCTTGCCTGTTCGTAAATATCCGTTGCCTCTTGTGAGAGGGTATGTACCCCCCTGTGGATATTAGCGTTGTACCTACTGTAATAGTCCACAATTGCATCCATAACCTTTTGTGGTGTCTGGGAGGTAGCGGCATTATCCAAATACACCAAGGGATACCCATTGACTTTTCTATTTAGTATTGGAAAGTCTTTTCGTATACTTAATATATCTAGAACAGTTTGTATCATGATAAAAATTCAATGATGGGAATTGGGTTGAACAGGGATTTTATAGGTCGAATCCTAAACGAACCCCCAATTTGTTGGCGATCAGTTTATTGATTCTCACTTTTAGTTCCGGGATCCGTACACTTTCCAAAACGTTGTTGGCAAATGCATACATAAGTAAGGCCCTGGCCTCCTTTTTTGGAATCCCCCTGGACTGAAGGTAAAATAAGGCCTCCTCATCCAATTGTCCAATAGTACAGCCGTGGGAACATTTTACATCATCTGCAAAAATCTCCAATTGCGGTTTTGTATTGATGGTAGCCCTATCACTAACCAAAATATTATTGTTTTGCTGAAATGCATTGGTCTTTTGGGCAATCTTGTCCACAATAATCTTCCCGTTGAAAACCCCTGTGGCATTTTCCCCATAAATACCCTTATAGTCCTGGTGACTTTCGCAGTTGGGCTGAATATGGTGCACCAAGGTATGATGATCCACATGCTGCTTTTCCTCAATAATGGTAACCCCCTTCATGGTAGAATCTATACGTTCCCCATTTTGGTAGAAATTAAGATTGTTACGGGTCAATTTGCCCCCAAAAGAAAAAGTATGGACGCTTACAACACTCCCGTCCTTCTGATCAATATAGGTATTATCTATCAGCGAAGCGGTGGTTAAATCATTTTGCACCTTATAATAATCCACATTGGCATTCTTGGCCGCAAATATCTCCGTTACCGAATTGGTAAACACTTCATTGGCCGTTAGACTCTGATGGCGCTCTATAATCTGCATTTCCGCATTTTCCTCTGCAATGATCAAATTTCTAGGCTGTAATAATAGCGCAGCTTCATTACCAGTTGAAAAATGAACAATCTCTATAGGCTTTTTCGGAATCTTATTTTTGGGAATATAAATATAGGCTCCCTCTCTGCTGAATGCAGTATTCAACGAGGTCAAGGAATCATCCTTGGACGCTATTTTGTTGAAATAGACATCTATTATCTGCTTGTACATAGGCTTGTTCAAAGCAGAGCTCATTAAACATACATCTACACCATCATGGGTAGTCTCCGACAGAAAGGAACTGTATACCCCATCCACAAAAACAATCTTGAAGGTATCTATTTCATGAAGAAAATATTTTTTCACATCCCTGTATTCCAACATACTCTCCTTTTTAGGAAAGATGCTGAAATCTATTTTCTGTAGTGTATTTAAGGAAGTATATTTCCAGGCCTCCTCCTTTTTGGAAGGAAACCCCTTTGTCTCAAAATTCTTAATGGCCTCCGATCGTATATCGTGTACCGGATGATCTACATCCACACTATTTTCAAAAGCCAAGAATGAGGAAACTAATTTTTCTTTTAAATCCATCTTTTTTGCAAGTTGTAATGTCTAAATGTTAAATGTTCGAAAGTAATATGTCTAATTATCCAAATACTTGATAAACCCACTTAACATTTTAGATATATTTTCAATTTTTTCCTTTAAAATAATAAACTCTTCTTTCTCCAAATATCCTAAATCCAACGCTAAATACAATTGAGATCTTACCTCTCCCGCAGAAGCCTTTGAAACATATAGGAAATGAATAAATTCTCTATTTGTATTTCTTTCAAACCCTTCCGCAATATTGGAACTTATAGATACTGAAGCTCTCCTAATTTGTCTCTTTAAATCAAAATCCTTTTCAAAATCACCCCTATTCGTCAGCTCATAAATAGCTTTATTGAAATCCCTACTTTCTTTCCAAGCATTTATTTCTTCAAACGAATTTATTTTGGCCATCTCTTGGAATGCTATCAGAAAGCAATTTTGACTTTTAAACTTTCAACATTGAACATTATAACTAAATAACGGTCTCCTGTTTCAACCAATCATATCCTTTTTCTTCCAATTCCAAAGCAAGATCCTTGTTGCCAGATTTTACGATCTTTCCATTGTGTAATACGTGTACAAAATCCGGTACAATATATTCCAACAGGCGTTGGTAGTGGGTAATAACTATAACAGCATTATCCTTGCTCTTTAATTTATTTACCCCATTGGCCACGATACGCAAGGCATCTATATCCAAACCGGAATCAGTTTCATCCAAAATGGCCAATTTGGGCTCCAACATAGCCATTTGGAAAATTTCATTACGCTTTTTCTCTCCTCCAGAAAAGCCTTCGTTCAAAGAGCGCGACAAAAATTTTCTGTCGATCTCCAACAATTCAGATTTCTCACGGATCAACTTCAACATATCCTTGGCTGGCATATCTTCCAATCCCTTGGCCTTTCTGGACTCATTGATTGCCGTTTTCATGAAGTTGGTAACGGAAACTCCAGGTATTTCCACAGGATACTGAAAGGACAGAAATACACCCTTATGTGCCCTGTCCTCTGGTGATGTGTCTTCCAGGTTTTCACCTTCCAAGAAGACCTCTCCTTCGGTAACCTCAAATTCTTCCTTTCCGGCAATAACGGCTGCCAAGGTACTTTTACCTGAACCGTTTGGCCCCATGATGGCATGTACTTCACCTGCATTCACCGTTAGGTTTATTCCCTTTAATATCTCCTTATCCTCTACTCTAGCGTGTAAGTTGTTAATTTTCAGCATTGTTCTTAATTCTAATTATTCAAAATAATTGGCCGCCTTCGGCATTTTACTAAAATCTAATTTTTATGCGTAAAGAAATAGAAATGTTACCCCTGTGTTTAAAGGTCCCACTGGTCTATTTAAAAATTTCTGTTATCCTACAGATCCCTCTAAACTTATTTCCAATAACTTTTGGGCTTCCACCGCAAATTCCATTGGTAATTTATTCAGTACTTCCTTACTAAAACCATTTACGATCAAGGCAATTGCCTTTTCCGTATCTATTCCCCGCTGATTACAATAGAAAATCTGATCCTCCCCTATCTTACTGGTTGTGGCCTCGTGTTCTATTTGTGCGGACTTGTTTTTTACTTCTATATATGGGAAGGTATGTGCCCCACATTCGTTCCCCATAAGCAAGGAATCACATTGGGAAAAGTTTCTGGCATTATCCGCCCTACTGTTTACCTGCACCAATCCACGGTAACTGTTTTGGGACTTCCCGGCCGAGATACCCTTGGAAATAATGGTACTCTTGGTATTTTTCCCTAAGTGGATCATTTTTGTACCGGTATCCGCCTGTTGGTAATTATTGGTTACGGCTATGGAATAAAACTCCCCTATGGAATTGTCCCCTTTAAGAATACAGGATGGATATTTCCAAGTGACTGCAGAACCGGTTTCAACCTGCGTCCAAGATATTTTTGCATTCTTTTCGCACAAGCCTCTTTTGGTGACAAAATTGAAAACACCACCTTGCCCTTCTTTATTTCCCGGGAACCAGTTTTGCACTGTAGAATATTTAATTTCGGCATCGTCCAAGGCAATCAATTCTACCACTGCGGCATGCAATTGATTTTCATCCCTAGAAGGTGCGGTACAGCCTTCCAAATAACTTACATAACTTCCTTCATCGGCAATCACAAGGGTTCTTTCGAACTGTCCGGTTCCGGCCTGATTGATTCTAAAATAGGTAGAGAGCTCCATAGGACAGCGAACGCCTTTTGGAATGTAACAGAAAGACCCATCGGAAAAAACCGCAGAGTTCAAAGCTGCATAAAAGTTATCCTTTTGGGGAACCACGGAACCTATATATTTCTTGACCAATTCCGGATGCTCCTTTATGGCCTCAGAAATGGAACAAAAAATGATTCCTTTTTCGGCAAGGGTCTTTTTAAAAGTGGTTGCAACCGATACCGAATCCATTACGATATCCACGGCCACCCCGGCCAACTTCTTCTGTTCGTCCAAAGAAATACCCAATCTTTTAAAGGTATCCAGCAATTCGGGATCTACCTCGTCCAAACTATCGTATTTCGGTTTCTTGTTTGGTGCAGAATAATAGGAAATGGCCTGAAAATCAGGTTTTTTATACTTAACATTCGCCCATTCGGGCTCCACCATTTCCTTCCAGATTTTAAAAGATTCCAATCTCCATAAGGTCATCCATTCAGGTTCTTCCTTCTTTTTGGAAATAGCAATCACTATTTCCTCATTTAAACCATTGGGAAACGTATCCGATTCTATATCCGTATAGAAACCATATTCATACTCTTTGGTCTCCAGTTCTTTCTTTAATTCTTCCTCTGTATATGCCATTCTTCCTAATTTAACAATTGTTCAATGTAACAATTGGTTAATTACTTTTCATCTCTAATGCACGTTTTGGTACATTTTTACTTGTTCGTCATTGCTACATTAAAGAGAGAAACTCTCTCCACATCCGCAAGTCCTTTGGGCATTGGGGTTATTAAAAACAAATCCTTTGCCATTAAGTCCCCCGGAATATTCCAACACGGTACCCACTAGATAAAGAAAACTCTTTTTATCCACCACAATACGCACCGCGTTATCCTCAAAAATTTTATCGGTTTCCGTGGTTTTCTTATCAAAATTAAGCTCATAGGACAATCCACTGCAACCCCCGCTTTTAACACCTACCCGCACGTAATCCTTGCTGGCATCAAAGCCTCCTTCGGCCATTAGGGCCATTACCCTCTGCTTAGCTGTTTCAGATACTTTAATCATTCTTAATTGGATTTAATCTAAATAGTTTACAAATATAGTACATAAGTAGGGTTTTACCATATTTCCTAACATTAATATAACGAATAGCCAAATCAAAATTTCTTATAGACGAAAGGATGACTAAATAGGGCCATTTATTACGAGAGGATCGTTATTGGAAACACAGCTTGGACATATCTTAGAAATTATGGTCCAAAATCCCGTATTATGGTATATAACCAATGGTTTTTCAAAGTAAAAAATTAGCAAATACTCCGGATAGAGCTGCATAAAATATCTATACGGATTGTCCGTTGGACCAACAGTGAGAACCCATTGACCAGGTTTTGTAAGAAATATTGCCCAAATAGTTCTTTTTGGAAGCCTTAAAATAACTGGGCATAATAAGAACCTAAGGTTTAAGGTTTTTTAATTCCAGAGCTGTCCACAGGTTTTTTGGTCATGGTATACCAGGTTTCCGTTGACCACAGTGATTGGCCATTTTCACTTTTAAAAGGTTTTGTTATATGTATGTAAAGCACCTTGTTTTCTTGAATACCGTCAATCTCCAAAAATACTTTTTTCCTATCTGCAGATAGGTTCACCGTTTTGATCTTAAGCTCTTCCTCTCGCAATTTTGGACCTCCATATTCCTCTGTGGCTTCATAATAAAATTGTTGCGCCTCAAAAGCATAGGCATTCACCAAATCATCAGAAGCTATCGGCTGGGTAAATTCTATTTCCATACCCTTGCTTTTCGCCCTGACCGCCAACATTTCAAAAGTGGATTTTTCATTGTATTTAAAGCGATGTAAGGCATACCAAAGTCGCCCTTCATGCCTCCAATTGCCGCCGGATCCCACCCCGCCGGCATACAGGTTGCCATCGGGGCCCCAGACCGTCCTGTTTATTCCAGCATCCAATCCTTGAATAAAACGAAAAACAGCTCCTTGTTTTACGCCTTCCACCTCATCAATAAACACCCTTTTAATGCCGCCATGGGTAACATCGCCATGAATCATTTGATCCTTATAGGGTCCGATATTCAAAATGGCAGGTTGACTTGGGGAATTGCTAATTTCGCCATGCGGAAGCCATACCAATGGAGGATCTTCCTTATAATCCTTTACCCGTTCCCAATCCGCATGTTTAAAGCCATAAAATTTGCCCTTTTCCACACGTACAATTTTACTTGTTGGTATCCAATTGCCCTGGTTATCGGCCACATAAAGTGCCCCATCAGGTCCTTCTGCAATACCATTGGGGGTTCTAAAGCCCTCGGCTATAACCTCCACTTCACTTCCGTCCTTGCTAATTCTTACTACCTTTCCCCTGTCCTTTACTTCTTTAAATTCCGAACCTAAGTCCGTTGCCAAGGTGGCATAAAAACTACCCTCCTTATAAACCAATCCAAAGGCAAATTCATGATAATGTGAGGTAACGTTCCAGGAGTCACAAACTTTTTGATACTCGTCTATTATCTCATCACCATCGGTATCGATCAATTTGGTAAGCTCCTGTTTTTGCAGCACATAAAGTTCCCCATCTACCATTTTAATTCCCAAAGGCTCGGCCAATCCCTTGGCTATTTGTTTTACTTCTATAGATTCAGGGTCTTCGGTATTATAGTTTTTCAAAATGTACACAGAGCCGGAGGCGTCCCAGGTACAGATGACCATTTTGTCCTTGTCTATAAAATCTATACCGCCTATCCTGGGATGAAATTCCGAGGGCTTGGCCTGAAACATGTCGAAAGACGGGTGCACCGCATTCAAGGGCATTTGGTCACCGGGAACCGTACTCGCCCTTTTTGAAACATAAGGCAATAATTTCCGAAAAGCACTGGTGTCGTGATAAAAAACGGAATCCGGGACCACAGTAAACTGCTCGCCATCATCGGACCATTGAAGCGAAAGACCATAACCTCCGCCACCTTGTTGAAATTGCAGCAAAAATTCATTCCATCCCTTTTCCAAAACCGCCAATGCGTTTACGGCCTCAGCACCATGATCCCCTCTATTATCAATTATTTCGGAACCATTAAGCTTCAATACCGAACCATCATCACTAATTAGTCTAAATGTTTTGTTTGCCTTTTTATCAGATTTTATAAACCCTTTAAACTCCATATAGAAATGTTCGGTTATTTCTCCCAACACCCCGGAGGTAGGTAAATGAATAGCAGGAGCGATTCCGTTTAATATTGGCAGGGTGTTCTTGGTCAGATCCTCATACAGATCCCCACTATCATTTACCAAATATAAACTTACTGCGGCCCCGGTCTGTTTTTCCTTTTTATCACCACCTCTTCGATCCTCATTGTCCAAGGCAAAAGTGATGTCGGGTGTATTCAATGCAATATCCACAACCCTTTCCTGAGGTTCAGGCTCACCATCCAAGGACAAAATGTAAAAGGTCATATTCTGTGCTTCGGACCTGGAAATATCAGGATGGGCAGACATGGGGATAGCTCCCCAATTCCCGGTTCCGCCCAGCCTAATTTTGTCTGCCAAGGCATCAATACTGGCCCAATTAAAAGGGTACCTCTTAGCAATGGAATCATATGCAGGGCCAACCAGATTTTCGTTTTGAAGATGACAGGCACTACAATCGCTACTTTCAACTATTTTTGTTCCAACCGCGATCATTCCCATATCATCTTCTTTTGGGGGTGCCCAATCTGCCGGAACAGGATTAAAATACGTCTTAACCACAGTATTTTGAGCAAGCTCCAACCCATTGTTATTTTCATTTCTTTTACCCCCCTGCAGGACTTCCCTAAATATCAATTCATTGTCAGTACCATAATTCAATACGGGTACCAGGTCTTTGGATGAACCTTCAAGAATAGTAAAGGTTCTAACCAATCCTGTACGACCTTCTTCACATGTGTACTCAGGAATTTCACGAATCTTAACCGATTTTCCTGTTTTTGATATCAATTCAAGATTTATTCCTACTTGGCCGTTAATCATGGAGTAACCCATATAATTGATTTCAGGAATTTCCATTCCATCTTCACTCTTTAAACTCCATTGTGTTTGCTGGGAATCATCCTGCACATAGGCAAAACCAAAACTTGTAGGTTGTATACCATGGGCCGTGGTATAAACGGCTCCCTCATAATTAACCCCGCCTTTCCATACTTTGTACAAATTTCCGGATTGCAGGTTGTAACAAGTATACAAATCCTTGTTCAGGGCAACCGTGAACATTCTTGGTTGTTTATCCATGACCGATCTAAACACCCATGTATCAATAGGTCTTTCATAATTTACTTTATGCTCACATGAGAGATTAAGAACTATAAAAAACAAGATAATGGGCAGGCGAGGGAAAATGGTATTTTTCATTTTTTAACTATAAAAACTTTTTGGTAAAATAATATTACAAGATATAATAAGTTTGCCAATAAGGCGGGATTAGTTCAACTTGCAATTTTCAGTGCGTCCTACCGACTACTCAAAATTGAGTTTCACTAATAAATTTATACTACAAAATGTATTTCCATTCCATATATTTACCGTTGAACCACTATTTACAACTATTTGAAATCTTCTAATAGAATACAGTTTCCAGACAATAACTGATAAATTAACAAAATATATAGAAATTTATTAAATCATCTTTATGTAGATTACAGAAAATTAATTTAAATTCAAATCCATTTTAAAAAAATAGAAAACTTTCAAAAATTATGTCCAAAAAAAAGACCGCATTTAGTAACAATTCGAGAAGAGATTTTATTAAAGGTACCGGCTTGGCAACTGCCGGATTTATGATCGTCCCAAGACACGTATTGGGAGGTCCGGGTTATGTTGCCCCAAGTGACAAACTAAATATTGCCGGCATAGGTGCCGGTGGTAAAGGTAGAAGTGATATTGCATCATTCGCAGAAAGTCCCAATGTTAATATTGTAGGGTTTTGCGATGTGGATGACAGACAGGCCGTAGAGTCCAGGAAATCGTTCCCAAAGGCAAAATACTATGCCGATTTTAGGACAATGTTGGAAAATGAAAAGGACAATATTGACGCCGTTTCGGTATCGACTCCAGATCACAATCATGCCGTTGCCGCTTATATGGCCATGTCCATGGGCAAGCACGTTTACGTTCAAAAACCTTTGACACACGATATCTGGGAGGCTAGAATGCTTACCGAAGCAGCAAAAAAATTCAAGGTAGTTACCCAAATGGGTAATCAAGGTGGATCTGGTGATGGAGTCCGTAAAATGAAAGAACTCTATGATACAGGTATTATAGGCGATGTCCACACGGTGAAATGTTGGACCAACAGGGCCATATGGCCACAAGCATTACAGACACCAACTAAAAAAGATAAAATTCCAAAAGGCTTAAACTGGGACCTATGGTTGGGAACAGCTGAAATGCGCGATTATAATGATGCCTATCTTCCTTTTGATTGGAGGGGCTGGTCCGATTTCGGAACAGGGGCATTAGGTGATATGGCCTGCCATATTATGGATCCTGTATACAGAATTCTACCAATTCTATATCCTAACCAAGTTGAATGTAGCGTTTCCGACTCCTTTAAAGGGAAATTTGAAACAGCTGATTATCCTAAGAGTTTCCCCAATTCCTCTAAGATACACTTGAGCTATCCAAGAACCGATGGCAAAGGCACTGTAAAAGTTACTTGGATGGACGGCGGACTTCTACCGGAAAGACCAGACGAAATGGGAGATGACGAAGCTTTGGGCAACTGGGATGGTGGTGTACTATTTATTGGTACCAAAGGAAAATTATTGGCCGACTGTTATGGTGCCAATCCAAGATTGCTTCCGTTATCTTTAAACGAACAGTTCGAAGTTGCAGAAACAATTGCGAGAGTTCCGGAAGGTCACTATTTACAATGGGTAAATGCCTGTATGGCGGGTTATGGCAATGCCGAAACCAGTTCTTCATTCGATTATGCCGGTCCGTTTACCGAAAGTATCCTTATAGGTAACTTGGCCCTTAAGGCCTATTTTGAAGTAGACCCTAATGCCGATCAGAGCAGTTTCTGGGGAGGTTCAAAATACAACGGAAGAAAACGCTTGTTGTGGGATGCAGAAAATATGAGGGTTACCAACTTTGAACCAGCCAACAAATATGTAAAACGTAACTATAGAGCTGGATATTCTTTAGGATAGACCACTTAATTATAATTTTAATAAAAAACGCCGGACTAGGTAAGTATCTTGGAATACTTATTTAAGTCCGGCTTTTTAATGCCAATTTTCCTCTACCCGAAAATCCACTAGGAAAGTCTTTATTTAGCACAAAGAAAGGATATAATGGATTTACTACTTATTTTTGCAGCATGATAGAAGACAAGAATCAAGAAAAGACGGGACTGGATCAATTGGGAGAGTTTGAATTGATAAAACACCTTACCAAGAATTTCACCTTACAACATACTTCCACTATTAAGGGTATAGGCGATGATGCCGCGGTCCTGGATTTCAAGGACAAGAAGGCCGTAATATCTACAGATCTATTGATTGAGGGCGTGCATTTCGACCTTAGTTATATGCCCTTAAAGCACTTGGGCTATAAGAGCGTTATGGTAAATTTATCCGATATCTATGCCATGAACGCCACGGCCACACAAATAACGGTTTCCATTGCCGTTTCCAATAGATTTCCTTTGGAAGCTTTGGAAGAATTTTATAGCGGGGTTGCCCTGGCCTGTGAAATATATAAGGTGGACCTAGTTGGGGGAGATACTACTTCCTCTACAAAAGGAATGTTGGTAAGTGTTACAGCTATAGGGGAAGCCAAGGAAGAGAATATTGTATACAGAAGTGGGGCCAAACCTAACGATCTATTGGTAGTTTCGGGAGATTTAGGTGGTGCCTACTGTGGTTTACAGGTTTTGGAAAGGGAAAAAGAAGTTTTCAAGGTAAATCCAAACAATCAACCTGACCTATCACCTTACACCTATATCGTAGAACGTCAATTAAAGCCCGAAGCCCGAAGGGACATAAAAGGCTTGTTAGAAAAGTTGGAGATCCTCCCCACCGCTATGATCGATATCAGCGACGGACTTTCCTCCGAAATTTTACATATTTGCGATAAAAGTGAGGTGGGCTGTAATTTATTCGAGGACAAAATTCCGCTAGATCCTACCGTAATTTCGGCATGCGAAGAATTTAAAATGGACAGTACATTGGTAGCCTTAAGTGGAGGTGAAGATTACGAATTGTTGTTTACCATAGACCAAAAGGATTTTCCAAAAATAAAGGGTAATCCACATTTCACGGTAGTGGGCCATATGACCGAGAAGAATGAAGGCGTTCATTTGGTTACCAGAAGCAACACCAAAATCCCTATTACCGCCCAGGGTTGGAATTCATTTTCATAAAGGAAAGGTATCTATTGGGATTATTTAGAAAAAAGAATTCCCGAAAACCTAGGACGTTCCTTACTTAACTGTCGTGGGGCGCAGGACAGCCAAGAATATGGGCGTTCTATTAATTAACGGGAATAACTTCAAAAACTCCGATACCGCTTAAGGTCGGAATTAAATTGCCAAGCATGGTTTAGGCTACCTGTTGGGTAGCCCTATGTCTTTTCTGATAAATATCTTGTAAGGTATTGTTTATATCCTGCAATTCCGGGGTCAAGTTGGATAGATTTCCACTTACATCCGTAGTCACCTCTTTATTACAATGAACACATTTGTATTCCTTGATGTGTAAGGTAACCTTCTTGGAAACTATGTAGTGGTGTCCAAAAATGCTGCAGCATAGGGCGCTGAGTCTTGTTCCATAGTCTGTCATAACTTTCTTCATAACGCAGGTTTTTAGGTGGCATTGGTAAGGCTTAGGGGACCGTAAAATGCAAAAATTAAACTTTAGGTTAACTGGTGAAAGCACTTATTAAATGTCTTTCAGATAATTAACGCCAACACCCTTCCTTTTATTGAGTGCAACCTGTTTTTTTTTCGTTTTTTTTTAGCAAAATTTGATTTTTTCGACCAACTGCACATATTAGGTGTTTATATACCAAATTAAACTAAACGGTTTTTAAACTATCTTTCGCCAAAATTGCCTTTAATGCACAATACTAAGGATACCCTTGTCACCTCCTTTGCACTATTCTCCTTATTTTTTGGGGCAGGAAATTTGATTCTCCCACCCCTATTGGGGTTTCAGTCTGGAAATTATTGGTGGCTGGTGGCCCTGGGGTTTGCAATGTCTGCGGTCTTGGTACCCATATTGGGAATTTTGGCCCATGCCAAAATACAGGGTACCATTTATGATTTTGGAAAAAAGGTCTCCCCTAATTTTAGTCTTATCTATTCCTTATTGATTTATGTTATTTCCTTGAGCTTGCCCTCACCACGTACTGCTGCCGTTACCCATGAAATAGCAGTACAGCCCTTCTTCAATTCTTCTGCCCTCCTCAGCAGTGTGGTCTATTTTTCCTTGGTTTTTATTTTTGCTATAAATCGATCCAAATTATTGGACATACTGGGCAAATTTCTTACCCCTGCCATCATATTAATTTTGGTTTTGATAATCGTTACGAGCCTTTTTACGTTCGACTTCAATTTTGGGGCCACCGAAATTACCAGTCCTTTTAGCCATGGAATTTTGGAAGGCTACCAAACATTTGATGCCATTGGGGCGGTAGTGGTCGGAGGCGTGATCATTGTATCCATCAATCTAAAGTCCAACGCATCCTTTAAAGACAAGAAAACTTTGGTCCGCAATGCGGGCTGGTTGGCGGGCTTAAGCCTTTTTATAATATACACCGGCCTTATCCTTAGCGGAGCCCTAAACCACAACAATTTTGAATTGAATATCACCAGAATAGAATTGCTTTCCGGAATAAGCAAGCAAAGCCTAGGGAATAACGCCAATATTTTCCTAAGCATTTTGGTAAGTCTGGCCTGTTTTACCACTGCCGTGGGCATTGTTACAGGGTCTTCCGATTTTATGAAGGACCGGCTCCCCAAATACAAACATGCCTATCTGCTAACGGCTATAGTGGGCTGCCTTCTTGGGATTGTAATGGGGCAATTTAATGTGGCCTATATTATTACGGTAGCTTTTCCCGCACTTATGTTTATATACCCCATTACCATAATATTGATCCTCCTTAACGTAATTCCAGAAAAATGGGCCTCACCAATGGTGTTTAAGACCGTGGTAATCACTACCGTCATTTTTAGCATCCCGGATTTTTTGGGCAGTTTGGGAAACTGGGGCCCTAAAAAGGAAGTTTTTGACTGGATACCTTTTAGTGCCTACCAGTTGGGCTGGGTTTTGCCAGCTGTGGCTGCTTTTGCGATTTCGAATATGGCTGAAAAAGGCGCGTTAGGACAAAGACCCCGATCGGTTTGAATTAACACTCCGTATAAAGTTGATTTTTTGATTGAGTCATAAATTTAGCCCCATTATTCACAACCGCCTTCTTATTGAATGAAAAGACGGATTATCCCTATTTAAGTTTTTCATACTCAGTTTTGAATGAACTAAACATGGAAGTGATAATTTGTTTGGGATCGCCATCAGAAAGACTTTCAAATGAAATATAGCCCCGATAACCTTGGTTTTTAATTATAGCGGCAATTTTCTCCATATCTACCGGGGTTTTGATGCCACTTGGGAAAATATGTTCTTTGATAAACCAATAATTTGCATAGGGAGCCAACTTTTCAATTTCATCATAAGGATTTTCGGCATGCAAGCTTCCTATATCTAGAATTAACCCAAACCATTCAGAGTTGACCCTTACTATTATATCAATAATTTCCTCACTTGTGAATAAAAATTCATTGTGATTTTGTAAACCTACGATTACGCCCTTTTCAGCTCCGTACTTAGCACAGATTTTGTACTCATCTATAAGCCACTCCTTTACTTCTTTTTTGGAAAATCCATCATCATTGTATTTTCCAGTAAAAACCCTCATGATCGTAGCTCCTAAACTGGATGAAACCCCTAACCATTCTCTTATCATGTCGCTGTCAACCTTACGGGCAACGGCATCAGGGTTAACAAAGTTATTTCTAATACCGGTCCAAGTGATATTCAGACCAAGTTCCAACGCTTTTCGTTTTAAACCAAAAAGTTCACTATTGGATGGGGGATCTGGGTATGAAGAGAAATAATATCCGGTCAGATCCACTGCATCCAAACCTATATTCGCAGCAAATTCCATCATATCATAAAATGTCATTTCACCACTTCTTAATGCGGAATTGAAGGAAAATGCATTGACACTATATTGTAGTCTATTATTGGCCAAAGGTTCAGAGTAATTGCCAGCCATAATATTCCTTGTTCCCAATAGCAATGGAGCGAGTGCCATACCCCGAATGAAATTTCTTCTTTTATTATCCATATTTATATTCAATTTTGGATTCCAAACAACAAATATTCCAATGTTCCGCCTGTGGCTGGTATAATACCCCGCCTTGCCGGTATGTTAAGTTATAGGAACTTGAATTAATAAACAAGGTAATTTACCTCTTCTCAATAATAATAAAACCTTTCCCTAAAAGAGGAATTCTAGTTTTGCCTTGCTTCTAACAGCTTCATATAGCAGTTGTGACCTCTAACTATCCCAAAACGGAGCACAGGCATGGAGTGGGTAAAAAAAAAATTCCCGAGGCAGGGCCATCGGGGATCTTCTAAATTATAAACTTGGTCTTTGCACTATGTACATTTTGCCTATATATGCTCCAAGAATTGGACTTTGTTTCTAAGCATTCATCAGCTCTTCAATCTCGGCTGCTTCAATAGGTATATTTGCCATGAGGTTAAAAGGAGCTCCTTTTTCTTGGATTACCACATCGTCTTCCAATCTTATTCCCATTTTTTCCTCCGGAATATAGATTCCGGGCTCCACAGTATATACCATGTTGGCCACCATAGGTGTTTTTAAAGCCCCATAATCATGAGTATTTAACCCTATGTGATGACTGGTGCCATGCATAAAGTACTTTTTATAGGCGGGCCAGTCCTTATCCTCATTCTGAACATCGGCCTTATCCAGCAAGCCCAAGCCCAACAACTCTGAAGTCATTAGCTTACCTACTTCCTTATGATATTCCCCCCACATAGTACCGGGTACCAACATGGCCGTAGCGTCATTCTTTACCCGTAGTACGGCTTCATAAACCGCCTTTTGCCTTGGGGTAAACCTGCCGTTGACAGGAATGGTGCGGGTAAGATCACTTGAATAATTGGCGTACTCGGCTGCTACATCCATCAATAACATATCCCCATCCTTACATTCGCGATTGTTTTCTATATAATGCAGTACGTTGGCATTGTTGCCGGACGCAATAATTGGGGTATAAGCAAAGCCCTTGGACTTATTACGAATAAATTCATGTAGCAATTCTGCCTCAATTTCATATTCCATTACCCCTGGCTTTACAAATTGCAATAGGCGCCTGAATCCCTTTTCGGTAATATTACAGGCTGTTTGCATGATAGCAATTTCCTCTGGCTCCTTTACCCCCCTAATCTCTTGTAAAATCGGATTACTTTTGGCCCATTGGTGCGCAGGATAATCCTGTTTACATTTCATTATAAACCGATCTTCCCTTGTTTGGGTCTCCACGGCCTGACGGTAATGCTCGTTGGTATTAAAATATATCGTTTCCACTTCGGTCATAAGATCATAAAATATCTTATCAAATTCAGTCAACCAATAAATGGTTTCGATACCAGATACTTCCGTGGCTTTTTCCTTGGTCAATTTTTCCCCTTCCCAGACCGCAATGTGTGCATTGGTCTCCCTGACGAACAGGATCTCCCTATGCTTTTTCTCATGGGCATCAGGGAAAAGCAACAAAATGGTTTCCTCTTGATCGGCTCCACTTAAATAAAACAGATCCCTATTCTGTTCAAAAGGCATGGTGCTATCGGCACCAATAGGATAAAGGTCATTGGAATTAAAAACGGCAATACTTTTTGGCTTCATTCTGGCCATAAATTTCTTGCGGTTCTTTACAAACAAGTTGTGATCTATTTGCTGATATTTCATTTTTCTACTTTTATCGTCAAATTTAATAATTAGGAAATGCTTTACCCACAAACCGTTAAATGAATTTTAAAAACTGCCATTCCAAGTAGGGGAACTCCAAATTATTATATCTTCGCCCTTCCATTTTATAGAGAAGAAGAGACATGTACCTTTATTTATATGGTCTTTAAAAATTTGTCTATAGTTATGACCAAAATTCCACTCCTTATATTTCTAAGCCTAGTTTGCCTAAGCTGGGCACAAACAAAGAATTCTGCAGTTACCACAGACGATTATTTAAATATCCTTAGGAACAACCTTAGCGGGGATGAAGCCTATGAAACTACTGCATTCATAGAACAGTTTTGGCGGGTGGTAGGCAATGAAGGCTTTAATAAGAGCATCCACAAAGTGGCAGCATCCTTGCAAGCTGCGGGCTATGTTTTGGAAGACAACGCAACCAATACAGATCGTTTTACCTACAGACTGGAAAAAAGGCCCTTGCAACATCCTACTTGGGAAATTGTAGATGCAAACATTAGTCTAGTTGGGGAAAATACCCCATTGCTATCCTACACCTCCAACAGGAACATGGTTTATCTAAATTCCATTTCGACCCCAAAAAATGGAACAACCGGAGAGGTTATTTATGTCGAAGACATGAATGATCTTCAAAAGGTTTCTGTAAAAGGCAAAATTATTTTTACTGAAATAAATGCCCCTGAAATTTATACAGAAGGGGTGCTAAAAAAAGGTGCCCTGGGTATATTCAGTTATGACAATCCCGACTATTTAAAGCCCGATATAAATGTGAATTCCATCCAATTCCGAAGCTTGACTTTCGATCCCAAAAACACTTGGGGAATTGCCCTTTCCTACCGGGCAAGAGAAAAATTAAAGGCGGAATTGGAAAAAGGAAAAGTATATGCCAAGGTATTTATTTCCAGCAAAATGTATCCTTCCGAGGAACTAACCTTGGTTGCCAATATAAAGGGCTCCGAAATGCCAAAGGAAAGCCTGGTGTTCAGCGCACATGTTCAAGAACCTGGTGCCAACGATAATGCCAGCGGAGTAGGTGCCCAATTGGAAATGGCCACAGTGGTTGCCAAATTAATCAGGAATGAGAGTATTGATGCCCAGAGAACAATGACCTTTATTTGGGGCGATGAAATTATTTCCACAAAAAGATACTTACAAGAAAATGAGAAAAGGGCCAAGGGTATAAAATGGGGACTAAGTTTGGATATGGTAGGAGAAAACACTGCTATTACGGGGGGTTCTTTTTTAATAGAAAAAATGCCGGATCCAAGTGCCATATGGACTAGGGGAAAAGATAAACATACAGAGTGGGGCGGCAAGCTGCTCACCTTGGAAGATATGAAGCCCCATTACCTAAATGACTATATGATCCATAATTTTTTAAAGCAGGGAAAACTTGCCAATTGGGAGGTAAATACCAACCCCTATGAAGGTGGCAGTGACCATACCCCTTTTTTGGACAGCAATATACCCGGATTATTGTTTTGGCACTTTACGGATCAGTTTTACCATACCGATAGCGACAGATTGGATAAGGTCTCCCAAGAAACCCTTAAAAATGTGAGCATTGCAGCTTTGGCTAGTGCCCTTACCTTAGTAAATGGCGATTCCTATGCAGCAATGGATATCGTTAAAATAGTGAGGGATGCGGCAACAAATCGGCTTGCAGAGGAATTTCTGCTCAGTGAAAAAGCCATTAAAACCGGAAATCCCTTAGAAAGTGAGGTGGCTATAATAAAAGCTTGGGAAGATTGGTATTTAAAGGCCATTGCGTCAACAACAGACTTGGCCTCCCCGGAAAATACTGTAATTTTGGAGAAAGCAATTTTAGAGGCCCAGGCCATAATTGAATCCCAGGCAAAAATGTTTGTCGAAGAATTGGAAAAATAGGCTTATTGGGCTATTCCTAGGCATCAAATAAAAATGCCAATATTCAGACAACAATCAGCTCTTAATTCCACTAGGTTAGTTGATCTATATTGACCTTAATCATCCAGCACCAGAGTAATGCCGCCCACAACCATAATATTAGCAAATATGCGGCAATAAGCAGGACCTTGGATCGGGTTATTTTTTGAATGTAGTACCAGGCCACTGCAGCAAACACAAAACCAAAGGACCATAACATCCCGACCATTATTACGCTTGGCCATACCCAGTCGCCACTCCAATCATTTAAGGCGGGATAAGATGTGAACAGAAAAGAAACCGGGTAATACAACAAACCTCCAAGAGCTCCCATACCAACAAGGCCCAATATTGCAGTTATAAAAAACGCAATTAAGGAGAATTTAATGTTTAAGGACCAGTTTTTCCAGAATACCATTCGGTTTTCCCATTTTAATTTTCGGTTAGTTTCTAACGCTCAGAAACCAATAAAAGTATGGCCCTGTCCGATAGATCTAAATAATTTAACAAGAAAAACCCTTCATTACAAACAACATTTGCGTCGAAAAATCGAACCAGCACCCTCCTTAAAATCACCATTTTAGTTACCTATACTTACGGAAATACAAGGTCTTAAAAGTGATCGCTCAAGGAAAGCATGTACTTTATCCAACCATTTCCTAAGTGGGATGACAAAAGATTTTCTATTATTTCCTCTCCAGAATTGATGAATTCTTTAAATTGGTTCTAAATACTGTACATAAATTCAACAAAATTTGTTGGTAACTCGTTTGTGGAGTAAATTTGCAATCAAAACAAATAACTAATGAGTGGATTTTTAAACTCTTCAATAGGCAGAAAGTACACCATGGCCCTTTCCGCTTTTTTCTTAATGATTTTTATCCTTCAACATTTTGCCATTAATATCCTATCTGTTCTAAATCCGGATACTTTTAATGAAACCTCACATTTTATGGGCACCAATCCCCTTGTACAATATTTATTACAGCCTGTACTGCTTTTTGGGGTTGTCTATCATTTTGTTATGGGGTTTGTGTTGGAAATAAAAAATAGAAATGCCCGTGCTGTCAAGTACGCCAAAAACAATGGTGCTGCCAATTCCACATGGATGAGCAGGAATATGATATGGAGCGGTGGATTTATCCTTGTTTTCCTAATCATTCATTTCTTGGATTTCTGGTTTCCTGAAATCAACACAAAGTATATTCAAGGAGACATGTCCGGCTTGCTGGCCGATGGAGAAGGTTACCGTTATTACGAAGAACTGGTCCACAAATTTGAGCCTATTTGGAGGGTTGCCCTTTATTGTATAGGTTTTGTTTTTCTTTCATTGCACCTACTTCATGGCTTTAGTTCAGCATTTCAGTCTGTTGGTGCCAACAATAAATATGTAAAAGGGTTAAAAGGATTTGGAAAGGCATATGCTGTTTTAATTCCGTTGGGATTTATTTTCATTGCACTTTTTCACCATTTTAACCATTAATAATACAATTCTATGTCTGTATTGGATTCTAAAATACCAAAAGGCCCATTAAAGGATAAATGGACTACCTATAAGGATAAAATAAACTTAGTTAATCCTGCCAATAAGCGAAACATCGACGTTATTGTTGTTGGTACCGGTCTTGCAGGAGGCTCTGCTGCTGCAACCTTGGCCGAGCTAGGTTATAGGGTTAAAGCATTCTGCTATCAGGATTCCCCCCGAAGGGCGCATTCCATTGCGGCCCAAGGTGGTATTAATGCTGCTAAAAATTATCAAGGGGATGGGGATTCTACCTATCGCTTGTTCTATGATACCGTAAAGGGTGGGGACTACCGTTCCCGAGAGGCAAACGTGTACCGTTTGGCTGAGGTGTCTACCAATATAATCGATCAATGTGTGGCACAAGGGGTGCCTTTCGCCCGTGATTACGGTGGATTACTTGATAACCGCTCTTTTGGTGGTGTTTTAGTGTCACGTACTTTTTATGCCAAAGGACAAACAGGCCAACAATTGTTGTTAGGGGCCTATTCCGCTATGAACAGACAAATTGCCCGTGGTAAGATAGAAATGTTTAACCGCCACGAAATGCTGGATGTGGTTAAAGTAAATGGCAAGGCACGCGGTATTATAGCCCGTAACTTGGTTACCGGGGAAATAGAGCGCCATTCGGCACATGCAGTAGTGATTGCCTCCGGAGGATATGGAAATGTATATTTCCTTTCTACCAATGCCATGGGATCCAATGCCACAGCAGCTTGGAAAATACATAAAAAGGGGGCGTTTTTTGCCAACCCGTGTTATACCCAAATTCACCCTACCTGTATCCCAAGATCTGGAGACTATCAATCCAAACTGACCCTGATGTCCGAGTCGTTGCGTAACGATGGCCGTATATGGGTTCCAAAAAAGATGGAGGATGTGTTGGCCATTAGGGAAGGAAAATTAAAACCAACCCAATTGAGCGAGGATCAAAGGGATTACTATTTGGAAAGAAGATATCCTGCCTTTGGTAACCTGGTACCACGTGACGTGGCATCCAGAGCAGCGAAAGAAAGATGTGATGCCGGTTTTGGAGTAAACGCTACTGGGGAAGCTGTATATCTGGATTTTAAATCGGCCATTGAAAGATACGGTTTGGAACAGGCAAAAATCCAAGGAATTCAAAATGCTTCCAAAGAAAAAATTACTGAGTTGGGTGAAGCCGTAGTAGAGGAAAAATATGGTAACCTGTTTCAGATGTACGAGAAAATCGTAGATGAAAACCCGTATAAGACCCCAATGATGATCTATCCCGCTACCCATTATACTATGGGCGGTGTTTGGGTAGATTACAACCTAATGACCACCGTTGAAGGTTTATATTGCATAGGCGAGGCCAATTTCTCCGATCATGGTGCCAACCGTTTGGGAGCATCTGCCTTAATGCAAGGCTTGGCCGATGGTTATTTTGTATTGCCCTACACTATAGGGGATTACCTATCCCATGAAATTAGGACCGGAAAAATTCCTACCGATACGCCCGAATTTGACGAGGCCGAAAAGGAAGTAACCGAAAGAATCAATTTCTTTGTCAATAACAAAGGATCCCATTCGGTAGATTATTTCCATAAACGTTTAGGCAAGGTGATGTGGGATAAATGTGGTATGTCCCGTAACGCAGAAGGCCTAAAAGAAGCTATGGCGGAAATTAAGGCTATCCGTGAAGAATTTTATAAAGAAGTAAAAGTTCCTGGATCGGCCAATGAAATGAATCCTGAACTGGAGAAAGCAGGACGTGTGGCAGATTTCTTGGAATTGGGCGAATTGTTTGCCAAGGATGCCCTAATGCGTGAGGAATCATGTGGCGGACATTTCCGTGAAGAGTCGGTAGAAATCGATGGGGAGCAAAAAGGGGAAGCAAAACGTAACGATAAAGATTATGCGTTCGTAGCAGCTTGGGAATACAAAGGGGAACCTTCGGATGCCGTTTTGCACAAAGAGCAATTGGAATTTAAGGATATTGAATTAAAACAAAGAAGTTATAAATAGGTGTTTGTGAAGAAAAAAGAGAAGAGAAAAAAGACTTAATGGCTTTTCGTCAGCGACATAATTATAAAAATTTGAAAATCTGGCAATTGGGGTTAGAAATTGCAAATGATATTTCTGATATTTTGCAGGAATTTCCCAAGCACGAAAAATTTGATTTGAGTAATCAATTAAGCCGTTGTTCAATTTCGATGCCGAGTAATATAGCTGAAGGATCTGCAAGAACAGACAAGTCATTTTCTTATTTTCTCGATATTTCTTTAGGTTCATCATTTGAACTTGGCACTCAATTATTAGTTGCACGCCACAGAAAATATATAGACGAACAAACTTTAGAAAAGTTAGAAGTAAAGAATGAGGAATTCCAAAAAATGACAATGGGATTCCAAAATAGTTTGCAGTGATAAAGAGGTCTATTTTCTTAACTCTTATTTCTGTATTCTGTAACTAAACTTTGATTACAAAACTTAATTATGAAGATTCCGAAAGGAGCTTTTTATTAACAAGAACAATATGAATCTTACATTAAAAATTTGGAGACAGAAAGGACCACAGGACAAAGGTAAAATGGTCGATTATAAAGTGACTGATATTTCAGAACACATGTCTTTTTTGGAAATGATGGACGTTTTAAACGAACAGCTAACCAATAAAGGGGAAGAGCCTGTTGCCTTTGACCATGACTGTCGCGAAGGTATTTGTGGTATGTGCTCTATGTATATAAATGGAGAAGCCCATGGCCCCGATAGAGGGGTTACCACATGTCAGTTGCACATGAGAATGTTCAAGGATGGTGACACCATTACCATTGAGCCATTTAGGGCAAAAGCCTTTCCCGTTATAAAGGATTTGGTGGTTGACCGCAGCTCCTTTGATCGTATTCAACAGGCTGGTGGTTTTATTTCCGTCAACACCTCTGGAAATACCCAGGATGCCAATGCCATTCCTATTGATAAGCACGCGGCCGATGAGGCCATGGATGCCGCTACCTGTATTGGTTGTGGCGCCTGTGTAGCAAGTTGTAAAAACTCTTCAGCCATGTTGTTTGTAGGGGCCAAAGTATCCCAATACGCCTTACTTCCACAAGGACAGGTAGAAGCAACAGACCGAGTTAAAAATATGGTTGCCCAAATGGATTTGGAAGGATTTGGAAACTGTACCAATACCGGTGCATGTGAGGTAGAATGTCCAAAAGGAATTTCCTTGGAAAACATTGCCCGTATGAACAGGGAGTATTTCAGTGCCAGTATAAAAGGCTAGTACGATAATACGGATTAAAATATAATTTATTAGATACAGAAACAGACCCCATCCCTTTTCAGGAATGGGGTTTTTCTATGCCTAGATCTTAAAAATCCAGTATCTTTAAGTATGCCAAAAGAATATAAGGAAGAACGGATAATAGTTCCACGTTTTAATGAAGAGTCCGGTTTCTATACCACGCCGCAACGCTCCAAGATGATGGGAAAGATCAAAGGAAAGAACACCATCCCCGAATTGAAATTTAGAAGGGCATTATGGGCGGAGGGTTATAGATACAGGATAGACTATAAGAATTTGATCGGGAAACCGGATATAGTCCTAAAAAAGTATAAAACCGTTATTTTCATTGATGGGGAATATTGGCACGGTTATAATTGGGAGGAAAGGAAACAAAAAATTAAAACCAACAAAGAGTTCTGGATTCCAAAAATTGAACGTAATATTCAACGGGATAAGGAAGTAAACCACGAGCTACAACAATTGGGCTATACCGTTTTTAGATTTTGGGAGAGGGAAATCAAAAAAGAACTGGAACAATGTCTAAACAAGGTAATTGTCCATTTACAATCACAGCATTCCTAACCTACTTATAAAAATCTTAAACGCTCTTCAATGCCCAAGTATAAACACAAAATATCCTCCAAGCTTCCCAAAGTAAAAACTACGATTTTTACCACAATGGGGCAATTGGCACAGAAACACAGTGCCATAAATCTTTCCCAAGGTTTCCCCAATTTTGAGCCCGATCCTTCCTTGATAGATTTGGTTACACTGGCCATGAAACAAGGGTACAATCAATACGCACCTATGGCAGGGGTAATGGAACTGCGAGAAATGATCTCAGAAAAAATTGAACAATTATATGGCAGGCACTATCATCCGGAAAGTGAAATAACCGTAACCATCGGAGCCACACAGGCCATTTTTACCATCATTACGGCCTTTATTGGCAGTAATGACGAGGTAATAGTAATTAAACCGGCATACGACTGTTATGAACCTGCCATTGAAGTAAACGGGGGAGTTCCCGTTTTTGTTCAACTAAACAATACCGATTTTAAGATAGATTGGGAGGTTTTCCGCTCCAAAATTACACCTAGGACCAAAATGGTCATTATAAACACACCACACAATCCCAGTGGTACCATTATCTCCAAAGAGGATATGCTTGAATTGCAAAGGAGTCTCGAAAATACCGATATAATTGTTATAAGTGATGAAGTATACGAGCATATCACTTTTGACGGCCACGAGCATGAAAGTGCTTCAAAATATAATGGCCTTGCCTCCCGCACCTTTGTATGCGGTTCCTTTGGAAAAACCTTTCATATTACCGGCTGGAAAATGGGATATTGTGCGGGTCCGGCCGAACTGATGCTCGAATTCCGAAAAACCCATCAATTCAACGTGTTTAGCGCGGACCATGCCGTTCAAAAAGCTCTGGCCACATATTTAAAAAACCCTCAACACTATTTGGGTTTAAACCAATTTTATCAAGAAAAGCGGGATTTATTTCTTCAAGGATTATCTACCTCAAGGTTCAAAATAAAACCTTCCCAAGGTACTTATTTTCAATTAGTGGATTATAGTGATATTACCCAAGAACCGGACGAAGTCTTTGCCGAACGCCTGGTAACGGAACACAGAATAGCCAGCATTCCCATTTCCGGGTTTAACACTAAAGGGATCGACAATCGCTTAATAAGATTCTGTTTCGCCAAAACCAACGAAACTCTGGAAAAGGCCACCGAAATTCTCAGCAAGCTTTAAATAAAATAATTTTGTGAAAAACCTCGTTTAAATATCCAGCCGCAATAGCCAATCCGTTTGCTCATCATTACCTATAAAATAAGGATGGCTCCCAAACTTATAGAACCCCAATCTTTGATAAAATTTAATGGCCTTGGGATTGTGTTCCCAAACACCAAGCCACACATAAGACCTATTTTTAGCTTTGGCCATGGATATTACCTGCCCCAGTATCCACTCCCCAATTCCCTGGCCCTGAAATTCGCTCAATACATAGATACGCTCCAACTCTATGGAATTGATGTCCTTAATATCGGATTGGGCTTCATTTTCATTCAGCTTTATGTATCCCACCAAACTGGAATCCTTATAAATAAAATAATAGGATGAATTAATATCCTGAAGTTCCTTTAAAAGCCTTTCCTCGCCAAAAGCAGAATCAAGGTATTCCTTAAAATCCTCCGGCTTATTGTCCTTTTCAAAAGCATCTATAAAGGTCCTTTTGCCCATATTGGCCAAAACTCCCAAATCGTTAATGGTACACAGCCTCAAATGTAGTTTCATGCTTTACTTTCCTTCTTAAAATTACGATTTTCAACTAGATTGAAAACAAAAAAGGGAGCACTACTTTATAGTAGTGCTCCCTTTGTAAACTTTTGATTTATGCTATAGCATAAATAATTTTTTTGTCAATCTTACAATGCCCGTGAAAAAGTCATTTCGATAAACTTGAATTTCTTTTTGAGCGCGGGGGTGGTTAATTTGGGCTTCCATAGTAATTAAGGTTTAGTAGTTGTTAAATTTGGGGTTTAACTTCTGTTATTAAATGCAATATAATTCAGATTAACGCAACATTTAAAAAATTGTTGTGAAATATACAGTAATTGTTGTCTGCGCATAAAAATAGTTATTTTGATCGATATATATGTTTTCCAAAATGTTAAATAGAGACTGTACATTTAAATGTGACTTAAGATGAAAATTCTATAAAATCTGACACACTTAATTTAACATCCCGGGTTAAATATCCATCTCTGGAATATCCCCTTCCAGAATTAAATTCCCTTCAGTAGCCTTTACTATCTCATCAACGCTAACACCAGGCGCCCTTTCCAACAATTTAAATCCCTCGGGAGTTACATCCAGTACTGCCAAATTGGTTACAATTTTTTTTACACATCCAACTCCCGTCAATGGTAAAGAACATTTCTTTAACAACTTGGATTCGCCTGCCCTATTGGTATGCATCATGGCTACAATGATGTTCTCAGCAGAAGCTACCAAATCCATAGCTCCGCCCATTCCCTTGACCATTTTACCTGGAATTTTCCAATTGGCAATATCCCCGTTTTCAGCAACCTCCATGGCGCCCAGAATGGTTAGGTCTACATGTTGCCCCCGAATCATGCCAAAGCTCGTTACAGAGTCGAAAAATGAGGCTCCTGGAAGGGTTGTTATGGTCTGTTTACCCGCATTGATGATATCGGCATCCTCTTCCCCTTCAAAAGGAAAGGGGCCCATGCCCAACACCCCGTTTTCACTTTGAAATTCCACACTGATATCATCCCTTACAAAATTGGCCACCAAAGTAGGTATCCCAATTCCAAGGTTAACATAATATCCGTCTTTGACTTCCTTTGCTATGCGCTTTGCTATTCCGTTTTTATCCAACATAATTAAAGTTATAATTTAGCAATGTATCAATTAAATAATTTAATAATTGACCCATAACTTAATGTGACGATCTCCCAATTAACCAACAGATTAATTTGTTGTTCCTAGGTTACAATCTTGAATTCCTCTTAGTGGTGCTAATAATTTTATATAATATTAACCCCAATTCATCAATGCTTTCTTTTAAATCGATTTCGAAAGGGTACGACTTTGACCGTTCACATAAAACAAGCCAATATTTAGTTTCCTCAAGCTCCTTCACAGCAATTTTCATTTTATGAATAAAGTCGGCCCTACTTTCGGCGTTTTGAGCTTCATGAATATTTGCACCTATGCTTGTACCTGCTCTTAACAACTGTGTTGCAATAACGTACTTTCTTTTCTCCTCTAAAACTTCGCAAAATTCAACTATCCTTATGGCAACATCGATGGATTTTTGAACGACAGCATTTTCCCTATTTATCATACCGAATTTAAAGTTAAAGTGACTCTTTGGCCATTACAACAAAGCACACATTTAACAAACCAGAAAAGTACAAAGCCTTACATTTAAACCCAGATTTACTTTCTCGTTTATATCAGCACCCATCAAAATTATATCCCAATTGTTACATTTTTAAATTATTCAATTGCTTAATTGACTTTACGAACCGTCAACTGCTCAATTCTTTTCTCGTAATTTTTACCTTGGAAGATACGTTGTACAAAAATTCCAGGGACATGGATCTGGTTGGGGTCCAAATCTCCTGCCGGCACCAGCTCCTCTACCTCGGCAATCGTAATCTTGGCCGCGCCACACATGGCCGGATTAAAGTTTCGGGCGGTACCCTTAAATATTAGATTTCCTGCCTCATCGCCCTTCCATGCCTTTACGAAGGAAAAATCGGCCTTAAAGGCTTCTTCCAGTACATACATTTTTCCATTGAACTCCCTAGTCTCCTTTCCTTCGGCCACTTCCGTTCCATAACCGGCCGGAGTATAAAAGGCGGGGAAACCGGCCTGTGCGGCCCTACATTTCTCCGCTAAAGTTCCTTGAGGGGTAAGTTCTACGTCCAATTCCCCGCTCAACATTTGCCGTTCAAACTCATCATTCTCCCCCACATAAGAGGAAATCATTTTCTTTATCTGTCTTTTGTGCAACAAGAGCCCAAGACCAAAATCGTCCACACCGGCATTATTGGAAATACAGGTTAAATCCTTGACTCCCATCTTCACCAATGCGGCTATAGCATTTTCAGGGATACCACATAATCCAAATCCTCCCAACATAAAAGTCATCCCGTCCTTTACTCCTTTTAAGGCCTCCTGCACGTTGGCAACTGTTTTTCGTATCATATAAAACCGACTTAATTAAAACTATTTTCTTGCTCTCTCTAAAATAGGGGTTTTTAACGAAAAATGCCCTTAACTTTTAGATAAAAGCAAGGGCATTTATGGCAATAATTTATTCTGATACTAAAAATCCAAATCGTCTTCTATATCAATTTTATTATCCTCCTCGGTAGAAGTCTTGGAGCAATCTACGTTAATAGATAAATTCTCCGGCTTTTCAAATTCTCCATCGGAAATACCCAATTCCTTGTTGGCATAGTTCTTTTTCATATATAAGCCCCAAATTGGCAAAGCCATGGAAGCTCCTTGTCCGTAGGTAATGGTCCTAAAATGAACCGCTTTGTCATCTCCCCCTACCCAAACTCCAGTAACCAGGTTAGGAACCATTCCCATAAACCAACCATCACTTTGGTTCTGGGTAGTACCCGTTTTACCGGCAATAGGATTTTTAAACTCGTAAGGATAACCTGTTATGATCTCCTTATACTCCGGTCTATATTTCTCTGCTCCCGTGGTTCTTAATCTTGTCCCGGATCCTCCTTGTGTTACCCCGGACATAAGATCTAGCATGGCATAGGATACATCCTTGCTTAAAACATCTTTTGTCTCCGGTACATACTCGTACAATACCGTACCATTCTTATCCTCAATCCTGGTTACCATAACGGGTTTAACATATACCCCTTGGTTGGCAAAAGTGCCATAGGCCCCAACCATCTCATACACATTAAGGTCTGCAGTTCCCAAGGCAATGGAAGGTACCTCAGGTATTTCTCCTGTTATTCCCAAATTTTTGGCGATGGATACCACGGCCTTGGGACCAACCCTGTCTATTAATTGGGCGGTAATGGAATTTACTGAATTGGCCAATGCATTTTTGAGTGTCAACATTTCCCCGGAATATTCTCCGTTAGAATTCTTTGGACACCACGGGTCAGGATTTCCGTGTTTATTGGCCTCTATACAATATAGATTGTCAGGAAGCATATCGCAGGGCGAAAGACGTAATTGATCTATAGCGGCGGCATATACAAAAGGCTTAAAAGTAGATCCTACCTGCATACTCCCTTGGATAACGTTGTCATACTGAAAATGCTTATAGTCTATACCGCCTACCCAGGCTTTTACATGTCCGGTTTGGGGTTCCATAGACATCATGGCCGTCTTAAGAAAGGATTTATAATATCTAATGGAATCCATAGGGGTCATTACCGTATCCTTTTCCTTGGTATCGCTATTCCAATCAAAAACGGTCATTTCTACAGGCTCATTAAAGGAAGCCCTTATTTCTTTTTCATTCCTCCCTTGGTCCTTTAGGTTATGCCACCTGTGTGAAGACTTAATGGCCCGCTCCATAATTCCGTCTATTTCCCCAGGTACCTCTTCAATAAACGGGGCAGTTTTATTACGGTCGGGAGTGTTTTGATGAAAAAACTCCGCCTGCAATTTTTTCATATGCTCGGCCACGGCATCTTCTGCATTTTTTTGCATACGGGAATCTATGGTAGTGTATATCCTAAGTCCGTCCAAATACAGATTATATTTATCACTCTCCCCTTTTAAAGCCGGTTTCGGGTTTTTTTCTATCCACTTTCGCATAAAGCCCTGAAGATACATCCTAAAATAGGTAGCCAAGCCCTCTCTATGCGACTCTGGACTAAAATTGATGTCCATTTTTAAAGCCTGTAAGGAATCCTTTTGCTTTTCCGTGATAAAATCATATTTCGCCATCTGGGACAAGACCGTATTTCTACGATTTAGGACCAATTCTTCCCTTCGAATAGGATTATAATATGAAGAGTTTTTAAGCATCCCCACCAAAACCGCTGATTCTTCTATTTTTAGATTTTTGGGCTCTTTGCCAAAATAAATACGTGAGGCAGATCTGATACCATCGGCATTATAATTAAAATCGTAAATGTTGAGATACATCTTAACGATTTCTTCCTTGGTATAGCTCCGCTCCAACCTTATGGCGAGCACCCACTCCTTTATTTTTTGGGTAATAGTTTCAAAAATATTCTTGGAACGCACCCCTACAAACAATTGTCTCGCCAATTGTTGGGATATGGTACTGGCCCCTCCTTTCTTGCCCAGATAGACAAAGGCCCTAAGCGTACCCCTGGCATCTATTCCCGAATGCTCATAATACCGTGCATCTTCGGTAGCCACAAGTGCCTGCACCAAAGTTTTCGGCAACTCTTCGTAGGCCACATCGGTCCTATTGTCGTCCAGATAGAATTTACCCAAAGTCTCTCCATCAGAGGAAATAATTTCACTGGCCAAATTGGTCTGTGGATTCTCCAAACGTTCATATTCCGGCATAGCTCCAAAGGCACCCCAAGAAGCCAAAAGGAAGACCATTGCTACGGAGAGTACACCTATAAAAAACAGTACCCAAAACCATTTAATGAACTTAAAAAAATTGTTGTTGCTTTTTTTCTTCTTTTTGGTAGCTGTTGCCATAAGCCTACTGATTACTTTTTTCGATTAGGTAACCCACATCGGTGATACCTTCCAATTCGACAATTCCATCTACTTGGCCATTTTTACGCATGGCATGGGAAATTTCTAAGGTATATACGCCTGAAGACGGGAAAACGACGTTTTCTTTATACCATAATTTGTTTTCCATTAAACTTCCATAACCAGTTCCCAACCACTGTCCGTCCGGTTTTGCCATTTCATATTCCAAGGTATCACGCACTACATCGCCGCTGGGAAACCTTAATTCGGCAATTAGAAAAAGGTTACTGTAAGGATATGTCCCATCGTTTCTCAGATTAATGAACATATTATACTTCTGAAGGGTATCCAGTTCCTGGAAGGAAAATTTTGCTACGCTATCCTTGTTCCACCGTCCATTCTGTGTTGGACTATAATCGGACTTTACGGTTTTCTTATCACAGGAAACCATAAAAATTACTAAAAAAATTACACCCAAACTCCTAAGCATTGTTGGTAGGCCTTTTTTTATAATTGCTTCGTTTCTTTTTCTTGTTGTTCCTGTTGGACCTTCTTTTCTTAGGGGTGTCAAATCGCGTTAAGCTATCCTGCCCTACCACATTCTCAAAAACCTTTTCAACTGCTTGAACATTATCCACCGCATATTCCTCCAAACTGGCTACTTTCTCCCTCTTTTTGTTTTTTTCCAACACCTCCAAAACCTGGTCTTTGGACAAGACATGCCAATTGGCAGGTTCATCCTTATAGGAAAACCAAAGTGAGGCTTTGAAAATATCTACCTTCTGGCAAAAGGCCATCCCTTTTTCCGTAAATAGCTTGGTATCCTGTCCTGGAAAATCCTTCAAGGCATCCAAATAAACGTCCAATTCGTAATTTAGGCAACATTTAAGTTTACCACATTGCCCTGCCAATTTCTGGGGATTAAGGGAAAGTTGTTGATAACGGGCCGCCGAAGTGCTTACCGACCTAAAATCGGTCAACCATGTAGAGCAGCACAATTCCCTTCCACAAGAACCTATTCCTCCCAAACGTTGGGCTTCCTGTCGGTAGCCAATTTGCCTCATTTCGATTCGGATACCAAAAGCCTTGGCCATGTCCTTGATCAATTGGCGGAAATCCACACGCTCTTCCGCGGTGTAATAAAAGGTAGCCTTGGAACCATCTCCCTGAAATTCCACATCGGAGATTTTCATTTGCAACTTTAGTACAATGGCGATTTCTCTGGCCCTTTTCTTAATCTCCTCTTCCCTATCCCTACATTTTTGCCAAATGTCTATATCCTTTTGGGAAGCCTTTCTGTAAATTTTAGGAAGTTCCGGATTGTTATAATCTTCCTTCTTTTTCTTCATTTGCACCCTTACCAATTCTCCCGTAAGGGTAACCATACCTACATCATGGCCAGAAGTGGCCTGTGTAGCCACTATATCGCCAATGGAAAGTGAAAGATTTTCGGAATTTCTGAAGAATTCTTTTCTACTATTTTTAAAACGGACTTCCACACAATCAAATGGTTTTTCCCCATTTGGAAGTGACATATTGGAAAGCCAATCAAATACCGTCAATTTATTACAGCCATCAGTGCCACAAGTACCATTGCTCTTGCATCCTTTAGGCTGTCCGTCCTTACCGGTTGAACAACTGCTACAACCCATATTTCGTATCTTGGTTTAGTAAAAATGTAACACTTTTACTAAAAAAGGTTCATAAAATTATTAAACGTAAAGATAGTGTTTTTTTGATGCGATAAAAAGAAAGAGTTTTGTTGTCCGCGTAAAGGTCCCTTAAACCAGGGAAAAATGACCCCAAGCAGGAAATTTTTAACTTAATCTTTGCCTTAAAAACACAAAATACCCCGCGACTTTAAAAGGGACCATTATTTACAATTAGTCCCCAAAGTTTAATTAATTGATAGAAAAACAGTTATTTGTTGCTGTGAAGCAATAGCTATGAAGACAAGGTACCAGTAACGGATGTATCTAGGGACTTACTTCTTATACTTCAAAACCTCGGAACGACCCTTTTTAAAAATCTTGTTACCAACCACTTTTCCTTTCCTTAATTTTTTCTGTTCCTCAAAAGGTAGTTCATGAATTTCCTTGCAATCCACAGAACAACAGTTGTTCATTGCCTCTGCACAGGCATCACATTGAATAAAAAGTAGATGGCATGCCTCATTGGCACAATTCACGTGATTGTCACAAGGGCTGCCACATTGATGGCAATTGGCGATGACATCATCGGTTATCCGCTCTCCCCTACGATGATCAAAAACAAAATTCTTACCTAAGAATTTATTTTCCAAATTCAGATTTTTAACCTGACGCGTATATTCTATAATTCCACCTTCCAGCTGATATACGTTCTTAAATCCTTTGTGCTTATAATAAGCACTGGCCTTTTCGCACCTAATACCACCAGTACAGTACATGACCAATTTTTTATCCTCTTTATGGTCTGCCAGATCCTTTTCAATGATATCCAACGAATCCCTAAACGTATCCACATCAGGGGTAATGGCGTTCTTAAAATGCCCAATCTCACTTTCATAGTGATTGCGCATATCTACCAAAATAGTATCGGAATCCTCAATAAGTTCATTAAACTTAACGGCATCTACATGAATTCCCTTATTGGTAACATCAAAAGAGTCATCATTTAAGCCGTCGGCAACAATCTTTTCACGAACCTTGACCTTTAATTTTAAAAATGATTTGTTATCCTGTTCAATAGCGATATTCAACCTAACATTTTCCAAAAAGGTGATACTATCCAAGTGAGCCTTAAAGGCATTGAAATTTACGGCAGGAACGGATAATTGGGCATTGATGCCTTCATGGGCTACATAGATACGGCCCAAAACATCCAGTTCGTTCCAATGAATAAATAAATGGTTTCGAAAAATTGACGGATTGCCAATACGTGCATATTGATAGAAAGAAATGGTAAGGCGCTCCAATCCCGCCTCCTCTATAAGGGCCTCTCTCTCCTTAGCACTTAAGGTATTGTACAGTTGCATGCTATACTAATATTTTAAGTTAAAGAAATATTTTATGAGGCAAAAATAGAACTTATAGATCGGGATTAAAAGAATAATGCCCGTTTTTTGAATTCCAGGAAGGCCCAGGCCAGCATGTAAACCCAATTAAACAAATACAAAATAAAACTATCGACTTCAGAATTAATAGGAGTTAGTCTATAAAGCAAAAAAGGATCTTGAAAATATCAAGACCCTTTTTAAGGTCAATATCATTTTTTCTTTTTCATAGAATTAAAATAAAATATTGACCCACAACCCTTATTGTTTTACCAGAACAATAAGCAACCTAATTTGAGTTAGTTATTTTTTAGATGATACAAACGCAAAAAGGTTGCGTGCAAAGTCAAAAATAATTGATAGAATTTATAGGTGCACTACATAATTTGTAGCGGCTCAGCCCATTAACCCTTGTAAATTAGGGCATTTCAAAAGAAGTGGGGCCAAGAAAAAATTTTAATTATAATAAAATAATGTACTAATTTCTTCATATAAAATCCTTGCCATAGGTGGTTTTATGCAAAAAGAATTGGTATTTTAGCCTCCCTAATAAGATATGAAAATGAGTTCCGAAAAAGACGCAAAATTAAAAGCACTTAAACTAACCCTGGATAAATTGGATAAAACTTACGGCAAGGGTGCCGTAATGAAAATGGGAGATAGTGTAGTACAGGACGTAGAAGTGATATCTTCGGGTTCTTTGGGATTGGATGTAGCACTAGGTGTTGGAGGTTATCCACGAGGAAGGGTAATTGAAATTTACGGACCTGAATCTTCCGGTAAAACCACTCTTACACTGCACGCCATGGCTGAAGCCCAAAAAAATGGAGGTATCGCAGCTTTTATTGATGCGGAACATGCCTTCGACCGTTTTTATGCCCAAAAACTAGGGGTGGATATTGATAACCTTATCATTTCCCAGCCCGATCACGGGGAACAAGCTTTAGAAATTGCCGATAATCTAATACGCTCCGGTGCCATCGATATCGTAGTTATCGACTCTGTTGCCGCACTGACCCCAAAAAGTGAAATTGAAGGCGAAATGGGCGACTCAAAAATGGGGCTTCATGCCCGATTAATGTCGCAAGCGTTACGAAAACTTACCGGTTCTATCAGCAAAACAAATTGTACAGTAATCTTCATTAACCAATTGCGTGAAAAAATTGGGGTAATGTTCGGAAATCCGGAAACAACCACAGGAGGTAACGCCCTTAAATTTTATGCTTCCGTACGTTTGGATATAAGAAGATCTACCCAAATTAAGGATACCGACGGTGACGTACAAGGAAACAAGACACGTGTAAAAGTGGTGAAGAACAAGGTTGCCCCTCCATTCAGGACCGCCGAATTCGATATTATGTACGGGGAAGGTATTTCCAAAGTAGGGGAGATAATCGACCTGGGTGTTGAATTTGAAATTATTAAAAAAAGTGGATCCTGGTTTAGTTACGGCGATACCAAGCTGGGCCAAGGTAGGGATGCTGTTAAAAGTTTACTACTGGACAATCCGGAACTACTCGAAGAACTGGAAGGCAAAATTAAAGAAGCCATCAAAACAGTAAAGTCATAAACCTTAAAATCCCGATTAAATCGGGATTTTTTATTTCTCCACGCAACCTTTATTTCCCGTTTACATCTTAATAACAAAAGCAATTGTTATGAAACCGACTTGCCCCTAAAAATTAAAATATGTCCATTCATATTTCTTAGGAAAAAAAGGTTTCCAAAACCATAATAAAACAACTTAAATATTAAGAACATGAAACGAGTATTCTTTTTGCTGCTTGTTGCCTCTTTTACACTTTTAACATCTTGTGACATAGATGACGATGTTAACTATCATTTTGAAGCTTTACAGGTAAAATCTGTAGAAATGCCGGAGTCATTTGATTATGGTGAAATCTATAAAATAAAAGTTACTTACTTTAGGCCGAATAATTGTACCTTTTTCGAAGGTTTTGATGTAGTGAAAGAAGATTTAACTACTAGAAAGGTAGTTACTATTGGTACTGTTATTGAAGATGACGAGGAAGAATGTACCGGTAGCGGTGAGGACTTAGTGGCAACATTTAACTTTGAGGTCCTATATGATGAGCCCTATTTATTTAGATATTGGACAGGTGAGGATGCAAATGGAGAACCAACATATTTGGAAATTACTGTGCCTGTCAACGAAGATAGTTCGGCTATATTAGCGCCCGAAAGTGATATGGGCACATCCAACTTAAAGAATTAGTAAATAACCCAATCCATATTTTGAGTAACCTGGTTGAGCTCATAAATAATTGCAAAAAGGGGAACAGACAAGCGCAAGAACAGTTATACCGGGACTATTCCCGGATACTGTTCGGAATTTGTCTCAAATACTCGCGCAATAAAACGGAGGCCGAAGACAATCTGCATGATAGTTTTATGACCATCTACAGCAAAATTGAGCAGTTTAAACACCAAGGTTCTTTTGAAGGCTGGATAAAGCGCATTACTGTAAATACAGTACTTCAAAAATATAGGAAAGAGGAGACCTTAACACTGGTCACAGATAATATAGAGGATGAAATGCCAGAAGATTCGGGCTATTTAAACCTGGATTTGGCCACCTTGCTAAGTTATGTGCAAGAGCTTCCCAATAAATACCGCTTAACCTTCAACCTTTATGTGTTGGATGGCTATAGCCACAAAGAGATCAGTGAAATGTTGGGAACGTCCCTAGGGACTTCCAAATCCAATCTTGCCAGAGCAAGAATGATATTAAAAGAAAAAATTGAGGCAAATAAAGCTGGAATTATAATGGAAGGGTAACCCCTCCGGATTATAATCCCTGCTGAACAATTGAAAACATGAGTGAAAATAATTTAGACAAATTATTTCAAGAGAAGTTGGCCAACTTCCAAGAAATTCCAGACGAAAAAGTATGGAATTCCATAGCCACTTCCTTGGATAATAAGAAACGATCCCGCAAGCTTATTCCCCTTTGGTGGAAAGTAGGAGGAGCGGCAGCAATACTTGCCATCCTATTCTTTGCGATCGATCCTTTTTCCACTTCCGAATCGGCAACACCGGTTATTACGGATGTAGAAAATAATACCCCAAGTACCAAGGACGATAATATTTTACAGGAATCTTCCATTGAAGCCACCAGCATAACCGGTAATGAAGGGAAAACACTAGACGAAAATAAAATTGAAGCCTCAGACCAAACGGCCAGGGACAAAATTACAGATCCCCTGCCCAACAAGGGAAGCATAGCTGCAGAAGGTAACCCAAAACAAGATAACTCAGGTAAAGGACAAAAGAACGCTATTCCAACCCACACGGCATCCAAGGAATTGGTAACAAATGCATCGGGCACTAAGAGTATTGATAATAATGCTGGCCAAGACCCGGCCAATTCCGTATATCCAAAACCAAAAGAGGACACATTACCCTCTAAGGAGTTGCCTATTCCTGCTGAGGAAGCCATTGTACATCAAGAAAACAATAACGCAAACAAGCCCATTGAAAAAACTCCTGAAGTCATCTCTGAAGACCTTCCATCAAATAAAAAATCCATTTTAGAGGCCATTGAAGAAAATGAGGTCGTTGAAGTTAAGCAAACCCAGAATGGAAAGTGGTCTGCAGGTCCCAGTATTGCTCCAGTTTACTTTAACGGTATGGGTGAAGGATCCCCAATCAATTCCATTCTAGCCTCCAATAGCAAAACAGGAAGTGTAACCATGAGTTACGGTATTACGGTAGCTTACGAAATTTCCAAAAAACTAAGCCTGCGCTCCGGTATCCATAAGGTAGATTATGGTTATGATACCAACGACGTCTCCTTTACATCCTCCTTTAACGCTTCTACGGGTAACCAAATAAGCAATATTGATTATTCCAATGACTCCCAATCCATCATTTTGAATAATCCGAATAACGAAAATGTAATTCCCAAACCCGGATCTGTATTCGCTATGGATGTAACTGGCAAAAACCCTACCCGCTTAGGAACAATGGGGCAACAAATGGGGTATTTGGAGGTACCTCTTGAACTAAACTATGCGCTCTTGAACCGTAAATTTGGCGTCAACATTATAGGTGGGGTAAGTTCCCTATTTCTTACGGATAATTCCGTGGTGTTGGAATCCAGCGGACAGACTACAGAGTTTGGGGAAGCCAATAATATCAATTCCGTTAATTTTAGCACCAACCTTGGTCTTGGACTGGATTACAAGTTTACGCCTAAGCTTAAATTTAATGTTGAGCCGGTTTTTAAATATCAACTGAACACCTTTTCGAACACATCGGGCAATTTTAACCCCTATTCGTTGGGGGTTTACAGCGGGTTCACGTTCAAGTTTTAAATCTAAATAATGGATTGGCTGACGGGAATTGTTAGCCTAATCGGAATGCTCTAGATCGTTCAGTATTACCGCTCTTACAGATTCCCGAAGCTCAATCTTATCTGTTTCTTTAAGATTATGAGTTGCAAAAAATTTATGTACCCTAACGCGTAACCTCCCTGGACGGCCACTAAAAAAAGTAAAGGAAAATCGCTTTTTATTGTCATAAAATGTCATGGGCACTAGAGGAATTTTATGCGCAATGGCCATTTTAAATGCCCCGTCCTTAAAGTCGTCCAAAACAATATGTTCATCGGGTACGCCGCCCTCCGGAAAAATACATATACTCAAGCCTTGTTGTAATCTTTTTTGTGCCCTTCTGTATACCGCTGTCCTGCTTTTAGCGCTCTCCCTATCCACCAAAATACATACCCTTTTATAGAAGAACCCGAATAAAGGAATATTCACCAATTCTTTCTTCCCGATAAAAACAAAAGGATTTTTACTGACTTTTAACATCAACATAATATCCAGCATACTGGTGTGATTAGAGACCAACATATAGCTTTCACCCTTTTTAAGCCTTTGCTCCCACTCAATTACCGGAAAACACCCCATGCCATAAAGAATAGTATTGGCCCAAATATTTCGGGCCATCCAAAAAAACTGTGGGTAAGTCCTTTCGGAAAGTGTAAAAATCACCAAAAAAGGTAACATTATTAAAATGGGCAAAAACACTAAAAAATAGAACCAAATCCGGTAGAGCGTATGGCCTATTTTTTTTAGGAATGATAACATGCGGTCAAAAGTAATAATTTTAGTCCTTCTTTAGAATTTCTTTTACCTTTGCCTTCTTTGAAAGTAAAATAATGGCAAGAATCTTAACCGGTATACAAAGTACAGGAACCCCTCATCTAGGGAATATTTTGGGAGCGATCATCCCAGCGATAGAAATGGCAAACAATCCAGCAAACGATTCCTTTCTCTTTATTGCGGATATGCACTCATTAACTCAAATTAAGAATGGAGAGCTATTACGAAACAACACTTATGCTGTTGCGGCTACCTGGTTGGCATTTGGCTTGGACATTAATAAAACCGCCTTTTATCGCCAGAGTGATATCCCCCAGACCGCAGAACTGGCTTGGTACCTCAGCTGTTTTTTTCCATACCAAAGACTAACCCTAGCACACTCTTTTAAGGACAAGGCGGACAGATTGGACGACGTAAATGCCGGTTTGTTCTTTTATCCCATGCTAATGGCTGCGGATATACTTCTATACGATGCAGAGATAGTCCCTGTAGGCAAGGATCAATTGCAGCATTTGGAAATGACGCGGGACGTAGCCTCAAGGTTCCACGCCCAATTGGGAGAAACTTTTGTAATACCTGAAGGAAAGGTACAGGAAGAGACCATGTATATCCCGGGTACCGATGGCTCCAAAATGAGCAAAAGCAAGGGGAATTTGATAAGTCTTTTTCAAACCGACAAACAATTGCGCAAACAGATTATGGGTATACAAACGGACAGTACCCCTATGGAAGCCTCTAAAGATCCAGATACGGATAATGTGTTTGCACTGTACAAAATTCTTGCTACAGAAAATCAAGTTGCCGAAATGCGGACCAATTATATAAACGGCAACTATGGCTACGGGCATGCCAAACAAGCGCTATACGAAGTGGTCTTGGAACGCTTTGGCGAAGCTAGGGAAAAGTTCGATTATTATATGAATAATCTAAACGAACTGGATGAAGCCTTGGCTTTTGGCGCCAAAAAAGCCAAAATAGTGGCCGATGGGGTTCTGGAAAGAGTAAGGATGAAGGTGGGGTATTGATTTTTGGGCAACTCTTGTCCATTTTAATTTTTAGTTCGTAACTTAATGCTCCTATAAAGGAAGCAATGGCACGGATTACCCATTATATTCTATTATCCACTGTTTGTCTATATTCTATTGTACTATTTGGTACTCCCAAAAGTTATTCCGGGGTAGTGGCCAAGGTAAGCCCGAACATTTTCCAACAGTTTAAAATAAACGGAAAGGTCATAGATAAAGCCACGGGAGAAGCCATACCCTTTTGCAATATTGGAATTGCAAGCTCTCCTTGGGGAACCGCAAGTAATGAATTGGGAGAGTTTGTTGTACAATTGGATTCGTTGCCCGCCACAATTATATTTTCCCATATAAACTACAATAAATTTACCCTCGAAATTGCACAACCTGGCAACCTAGTAGTTGAACTAACTCCTTTGACCAATATACTTGAAGAGGTCACTGTAATGGCATCCAAGAAAGAGCCTTATGCCATGGAATTGGCTAAAAAAGCATTTCAAAAAGCGAATAGCCAATCTTCTAAATCCAATTACGGTAGGGCCTTTTACCGACAAAAATCGAGAAATGGAGATCAGTATTCCGAGTTTTCCGAAATTATTTATGACGTACGTTATAATGCATTAGGTATAGAAGATTGGGATATAATTGAAGGTAGATATGCGCTACAGCCCGGAGGCCTGCATAATAGAAACTACACCCTTTTAACCCGATTGATTTCTCCATTTCAACCCAACACGGAAGAAGTTATTTTTCCTATGCATCCTGCTTTGGAAGTCTTTTATGATATCTACCTAGTTGAATACATACAATCCGGCAATGATAAAATTGCAGTATTAAAGCTCCAGCCCATAAAAACCAACAAAACCCCAACCTTCGAGTCAGAGGTGTACATCAACGTTAATACTTACGATATCCTAAAGATTATCGGCAGTCTTTCCCATGACGATTTAAAATTTGTGCAACTCATGAAAAATAACAACAATGCATGGAAAGACTATAATATCTCTTTTGAAATAGCATATAAGAAGGAAAATGAGAGCAATGTTTCCATAGATTATATTAATATAAACCAAGAATTTGACTACTATGTAAATGACAAATTCGAATTTCATACCAATTCTTCCTCGAACCTTACTTTTTTTGAACATTACACTCCTACTTCTAGGAAAAAATTAGGTGGACAATTCGGGAAAAATAAAAGTGACTGGCAAAAACTTGACGAAATAGGATATGATGAAAAATTTTGGATAGACAATCCAATTGTAAAAAGGACCCCTGTAGAGGAAGAGGTAATTGCCTCCTTCGCAAAAGTCGGTGCATTTGGATCCATCTTCCTAAATAGCAAAGATCAAGTGGCATTGATTCAATCCGATTTGACCAATGACGTATTTATAAAGGATTTGTCGACCTGGATGAACCGATATAATAATTACAACCCCATTGAAAAAGTCTATTTGCATATGGACAAAGAAATAATGGTATCTGGCGAAACCCTGTGGTACACCGCATATACGGTTTTGGGCCCGTATCACCATTTTTCCTTAGGCAGTAGGGTGCTTCATGTGGATCTAATTGATCCAAAAAATGAAATAGTGTTATCACAAACCCATGAAATTGTAAATGGCAAGGCCATAGGTTCCATTGATTTGCCCCCAAACCTTCCTTCCGATAATTATCAGTTGCGGTCCTATACCAATTGGATGCGAAATTTTGATCAGGATTTCTTTTACACCAAGGGCATAAAGGTTCTTAATAAAAACAGTACCCCTATTGCAGCTACCCCAAAAGAAGATAAAATTGATTTACAGTTCTTCCCTGAAGGAGGGCACTTGGTGGCCAATTTGGTGGGCCAAGTTGCATTTAAAGCTATTGGCAAGGATGGACTCGAGAGAAATATAAAAGGACAATTGGTCGATTCAAAAGGAAATTTTATTGCCACTCTGGCTACGATAGATAGAGGGTCTGGATTTTTCACCCTTAAGCCCTTGGGCGGCGAACAGTATTCAGTAATCCTTAGCGACGGTTCCATATATCCCTTCCCAAAAGTTATGAATGAAGGGTATGCCATTACCGTCTATAACGTTAACCCTAAAAGCATTCAGGTAAAAATCCAGGCTACCGAAACATTTAGTGAAAGGTCTTTTTATGTAATCGGGCATATAAACAATAAAAAATATTACCAAGGCAAATTTGACTTTGAAGGCCAGCCTGTTGTGAATTTTGAGATTCCAAAAAGTAAACTGCCCAGTGGAATTATGACCCTCACCCTCTTTGATGCCCAAAAAAAAGCATGGTGCGAGCGTATCGCATTCATCAATAATCAAGATGAACTGGTTATTACCGCAAAAATGGACCCTAAAAAATTAAAGGACAGAAGTGAAATTACGGTAGATGTGCATGTAACAGATACAGATGGCAGACCTGTGTCAGCTGAACTGTCCATGGCGGCCACGGACACAAAACAAGGCTTAAAGAATCTGGACGATGCCAATATTATCGCGCACTTATTGTTACAGTCCGATCTTAAAGGAAATATTACCGAGCCTGGGCTACTTTTTCGAAATCAGAAAAAAGCAACCTTACACGCCCTGGATTTGGTTATGCTTACCCATGGATGGAGAAAAATCCCCTGGTCAGATAATGATGCTGTTACGGATTCCCCCAAAGATTTCAATTTTGTTAAAGGGCTTTCCATTTCAGGAAGGGCCACGAGTCTAAACAATAAACCCTTAGGTAATACTCCCATGACCGTAATTGCCAAATCCGGGGAGCAATTAGGCATGCTGTCCACAAGGACGGCATTGGATGGAAGTTTTAGCATTCCAGATTTTAACTTTAAGGACTCGACCAATATTGCATTTAATGCCTTTGACGCCTCGGACAAACCAACTGATGTAAAAATTATTTTGGACAAACGGCAAACGGTACTTCCGCCTCCTAGATTTAAAAACTCGAATTCAAAGGCCGAGAGTTATAATGGTTTTAGGTACCCCCAAAGAAATTTGGATCCAGCCTTAGACCTAAGGAATACCACAAAACTTGATGAAGTAATAGTTACCGAAAAAAGGGTTGAAAAATCCAGAAACGCCTCTCCTTCCGTGTACGGACAGACCCCTGATGCTACCTTGTACATGGAAGATCACCAATCCGCCCAAACTGTTCTTGATTTGGTAAGAAGGTTTAGTGGCGTCACCGTAAATGGCAATACAGTAAGTATCAGGAATGGAGGTACGCCATTGTGGGTGCTTAATGGAATGCCTGTCAATAATGATAATCCTTCGCCATCATCCCTGGCCCGTGCCTCCCAAAGGCAAGGATCTTCTACTGACCAAGGTGCGGCAAGCGTTGCACCCACAGCCATTTCTTTATCCATGGAACAATCCATGGCCCCAAGCCCCGTACCTACCTACATTGCCACAATGGATACCTATTCCGTAGAAAGAGTGGAAATATTAAAAGGTCCATCTGCGGCCATATACGGCTCCCGTGGGGCCAATGGGGTTATTCTTATCTATACCAAAAGAGGTGGAAGTAAATTTATAGCCCCAGCAATATCACCGGATTTTACCGTTATGGGCCATGCACCCGAACGAGTGTTCTATTCCCCTAAATACAATGTAGTATCCGATGAAAACAGTGGTCCGGATCACCGCGCAACACTTTATTGGAATCCTTCCTTTAAAACGGACAAAAATGGAAATGCGCGACTTCAATTTTATAATTCGGATAGTGCCAAACAAATTCAGGTGGATATTGTAGGATTATCCCCTTATGGAACCCCTGGAAAATATCTACAAATCTTTGGTACGGACGATTGATTCACAAAGACTGTCCTTAGCGCTTTTATTACATCAATATACCATCCAGTCGGTTTGGGCTCTTCATGGTTTAGGTCCATGGTTCAAAATCAAGGATTTGCAGTGGCCTTTTATCGATAAGCGACCACATTCCCCTAATTCCAGCGCTAATTTTTGAATAAAGAAAATAACAGGTCTGTCATTATTTAGATAGCCTCGAACAATTTACCTGGAAGTGGCCTCACTACTCCCTTCATTTCCATATTCAAGAGGGTAGAGGAAACCTTAAATATGGGCAACTTACAGTCCAATGCAATAAGGTCCAACATTTGTTTCCCCCCCTGCTGCAAATAATCATAGATTTCCTTCTCGGTATCGTCCAAATCTACAAATAGTTGCTTTTGAATGGAAACGGGCTCCTTTTCTTCCAATTCCCAGCCCATCATATAGATCAAGTCGGCGGCCGAGGTAAGCATTTGTGCTTTCTGATGTTTAATGAGGTTATTGCATCCACTGCTGTACTTATCCTGGGTTCTTCCAGGTACGGCAAAAACATCTCGATTATAACTGTTGGCTATATCTGCGGTAACCAGACTACCCCCTTTTTCAGCAGATTCCACTACAATAGTAGCTTCGCCCATACCAGCAATAATCCGATTTCGCTTTAAAAAATTTTCCCTATCCGGTTGACTCGTGCTCCAAAATTCAGTGAAAAAACCACCATTTTTATTTATATCGGGCACATATTTTTCATGTATTTTTGGATAAATCTGATTCAACCCATGGGCCAGGCATCCAATAGTTTGTAAACCATGTTTCACGGCTGCCCTCTGTACACAAATATCCACCCCGTAGGCAAACCCACTAACAATAATTGGATCCAATGGTGCCAAGTCCTCTATTAATTGCTCGCAAAATGAAGTGCCATAACTGGTAATATTTCTGGTACCAACAATACTTATGATCCTCCTGCGGTTCAAATCTATGTTCCCCTGACTGAAAAGTAAAATAGGACTATCTATACAATGTTTTAAATAAGCGGGATAACCGTCCTCCATAAAATAATGAAGGTTTATTTCCTGACTCCTAATAAACTCATATTCCAATTCAGCGGCCTCCAAATGCTCCCGATCCATAAGTCCTTTTAAGATTCCGTAACCAATACCATCCAACTTTTTCAAACGAGTCATTTTTTCCTCAAAAATGGCCGAAGGACTCCCACAACTGGATATTAATTTTTTTGCGGTAACGTCGCCAATATTCGGAACGTTCTGCAAACGAAGAATAGCAATTATTTCATCTCTAGTCATTTATGGAACCGGCTTAGTTGTTCACAAAATACATAAATTATAATGTTAATAAAAAGTTATGTGAAGAGTTTTGAACTTGTGTATTTTTTATAATCTTTGTCCCTATGGGAACCGAACATTACATAGCGGAGCTGCTTTATAGATACAATTGTGTAATGGTGCCGGAATTTGGTGCTTTTTTGACACAGCTTAAATCTGCCGTTATCAATGATGCATCGAATTCGTTCTACCCTCCTTCAAAAGTAATATCTTTTAACGAACAACTGACTTCCAATGACGGACTGTTGGTTTCCTACATGGCCGATGCAGAAAAAATGTCCTATGAGGACATGCAAAAGCAAATAGCCGCCGTGTCCCTTAAGTGGAAAAAACTTCTTAAGGAAGGAAATAGATTGAATCTTCCCAACATAGGTGAGTTATGGTTGAACAAAGAAGGAAAAACCCAGTTTCAGCCTTCGTACCAAGTAAATTATCTTACCTCGTCCTTTGGATTGTCCACATTTGTGTCTACCCCAATTTCTAGGGAAGTTTTAAAGGAGGAAGTGGTTGAACTGGAAGAGAAAATTCCATTTATGATTACCCCTGAGGCTAGGAAAGAATCTACCCTTAAGCCCTATTTAAAGTATGCAGCGGTAATACTATTGGCCATTGCCACAGGTTTTACTGGCTACCGACTTTATAACGAGAAAATGTACGACCAAGAATTGGTTAGGCAGGAAGCTAATCAACAAGTTTCCAAAAATATCCAGGAAGCTACCTTTTTCAATACCGCTCCCTTGGAATTGCCTGCAGTATCCCTAAATGTCATCACCAACAAAAAAAGTGGTGGTGTGCACCAAGTTATAGCCGGAGCTTTTAGAATTCAGGAAAATGCCGAAAAGAAAGTCCTTCAACTTAAAGAAAAAGGATACGATGCCTCCTATCTTGGTGTTAATCAATATGGTTTGCATATGGTAGCCTATGGCAGTTTTGACGATGCCAAGGAAGCCCTAAATTATTTAAGGAAAATTAAGCAGTCCGAATCGCCAGAGGCTTGGTTGCGTTCCGTAAAATAATTCTTACTCTCCTTTTTAACTTAATATTAGCAATGTATCTTTGCCCAAAAGAAATGTATGGAGCCAAAGACGCCCAGTGAATCGCGCACCTTAATGACCGATATGGTCCTTCCAAGTGAAACCAACCCTTTGAACAACTTGTTTGGAGGCGAATTGTTGGCCAGAATGGACCGTGCCGCCAGTATTGCCGCCAGGCGCCACAGTAGACGTATAACAGTTACTGCTTCGGTAAACCATGTAGCCTTTAACCAAGCTGTTCCAGTAGGAAGCGTGGTCACGGTTGAGGCAGCCGTTTCCAGAGCCTTCAGGACCTCCATGGAGGTATTTATAGATGTTTGGATGGAAGACCGGTTTAACGGCGAGAAATCCAAGGTAAATGAGGCTATCTACACCTTTGTGGCTGTGGACGATAGTGGAAAGCCTACTACAGTTCCAGAATTAAAGCCAGAGACCGAATTGGAGATTCAACGTTTTGAAGCCGCCCTGCGTAGAAAGCAGCTAAGTTTAGTGCTCGCCGGCAAGATGAAGCCCAAAGATGCCACCGAACTCAAGGCCTTATTCATGGATTAAAAATCGAAATTATTGGGATCGGGACCAAATCTTTTTCCACGGTCCAATTGCTCCAATTTTTTTACATCCCCGTCGGTAAGTTCAAAGTCGAAAATATCGGCATTGGCCCTAATCCGTTCCTTTTTTGCAGATTTTGGAATGGTAACAACTCCCTTTTGCAAATCCCAGCGCAGTACAATCTGGGCAATGGTCTTATTGTATTTTGCCGCTAGGTCCTTCATTATATCCAATTCAAAGATATGCCCCTGCATCAATGGGGACCAGGCTTCATACTGAATGGTATTTTTATTGCAAAAATCGATCAATTCCTGTTGTACCAAATAGGGGTGAAATTCCATTTGGTTCACCATTGGGACAATTTCCGAGGAAGTAAGTAAATCCTCGAGATGATGCTGCATAAAATTACTTACTCCAATAGCCCTTACCCCCCTATGCTTGTACAAATATTCCATTGCACGCCAAGTCTCCTTATACTTTCCCTTTACAGGCCAATGTACTAGGTACAGGTCCAAATAGTCCAAATTCAAGCGCTTTAAACTGGATTCATATGACTTTATGGTACTTTCATAGCCCTGATCGCTATTCCACACCTTGCTCACCACAAATATGTCCTTGCGGTCCACGCCGCTTTCCTTGATTCCAATGCCCACACCCTCTTCATTCCCGTAAACCGATGCAGTGTCTATATGTCGATATCCATCATCCAAGGCCCATTTTACGGCATTGGTCACTTCCTTTCCATCTTCGGACAAATAAACCCCTAAACCAAAATAGGGCATCTCCACGCCATTATGAAGCGTAAAAGTTCCTTTTAAATCCGTTAAATTTTTCAATTTTAAATTATTTTATAGTTGATATATCCATTCCTCAGGATTAAGGCGGGTTGTATCCTTGTAAAGATAAAATTTTAATTGGGTAGTGCCGCTGGATTTGCTGGTGTAAATATCCCCCAAATCAGACTTGGTGTTTACCTTATCCCCTTTCTTTACATAAACTCTGGAAAGATTGTAATAGGTACTTATATAATTTCCATGCTTAATCTGTACTCCCTTATTCCCCCCAGGAACAGACAGAATGGCGATAACTTCCCCTTCAAAGATAGCCCTTGCCTTGGATCCCTCATCCGTGGCAATGATTACCCCATTGCTTTCGTGCTTTATCCCTGGATAAACGGCGTCATTATAAACACCAAAACCCTGTCTTTTAATTCCCTTTTCCACCGGCCAGATCAATTTTCCCTTATTGGCCGAGAAATTATTGGCTACAATAGTAGCCTCTGGAGTCAAAACGAACTTACTACTACTTGTGGCGGTTGAACTGCTGGACTTACTAGCCTCTCTGTTAGAGGCGGCAATAGCACTGCGAATCAATCTTTCAATTTGTTCATCGATCCGTTTGGCCTCCTTCTTTTTATTTTCAATGGCCGTAGCATATTTGCTTTCGTTCTTCCTTATACTCTTCAGCAATTCCTTTTGGGATTGGATTTCCTTGTATAATTGATTTTTGATCTGGGTATTTTCCGCCACAAGTTTGTCCTTTTCCTTACGCTGTTCGGAAAGGTCTTTGTTCAATTGGGTAAGCTCGTCCGTTTTGGCCACAATTTGCTCGCCCTGTTCCTTTCTGTATTGGGTATATTGTTTCATATATTGAAACCGCTTAAAAGCCTGTAGAAAATTCTCAGAGGACAAAAGAAACATTAATCTACTCTGTCTGGATTTATTCTGATAGGACTTTTGGATCATATTCCCGTATTCTTCCTTAAGAAAAGCAAGATCGTTACGCAGTTTTCCAATGTTCCTAACATTCGTGTTAATCTGCCTATTAAGTAAGTTGGACTGTTGGTTAGTAACACGGATCAACTGTTGGCGAACATTTATTTTTTGATCCATGGCCTCCATCTGCTCCAAGACATTGCCCTTCTCCTTTTTCTCCGCGAACAAGAGTCGATTAATTTCCGATATTTCCTTTTGGAGTTGTTCCCGCTTGGATTCCAATGCCTTCTGTTCATTGGTCTGAGCAATTGCAATATTGCCAATACCAACAAACATAACTAAAAGAAAATAAACTATATAAGAGTGCTTACTTCCCATATTAATTTAATACAATTTCTTTGAAACCATTTGGTATATTATATGGGAAATTCAATGCCCTATTGAACTCCATATTCCTAAATTCTACTTTAATATTATTGGTATTGTCCCCATCAACGGCCAAAATATCTATCTCCCCTGGCAAGACCCATTTATTAACCTTTTGATAGGTCTTATAGTTGATTTCCAACAATCGTTTCTCCCATGGCTGCGACAACTGTTGCGTGGCCATTCTATAATTCAAAGGCTCTATTTGAAACAATGTTTTAAATAAATCCCCAGCCTTTTTTGGTTTTAACTGATAGTTGTTGTTGGCGATATCCACCATATACTTTTCATCCCGTAAATCGAAAAGAGGTTCTCCCAAAAGAAGGTTTTGTACTTTTTGAAAATTAAGGTCGGTTCCCAATAATTGACTCAAATAGGAAAAATTACCATCAAAATACTCATTGTCCAACTTATTATAGAACGAAACCCTATTTGGAGTAATGTAGGCTTTTACGATTCCCAAGGGCGCGCTTAACCATATGGCCTTATCCTTTTCCATCCTAAAACTTACACTAACGCTTTGAGTGCTCTCCCCGTCGGAATAATCTATCCTCATCTTTCCACTTAGGGTCTTAAAATTAAAATGGGAGTAATAGTGGTTTCTTATGACCGCTTTTGCGGTCAAATTTTCATCCACAGTACCGCTTTTAATTACGCTAGTGGACTTACACGAAAACACCAATACCACAAAAATGCCAAGAATAGCCCATTTTTGAAGTCTTTTAAAACTGTATTTCATAGATTTACGACCCGGATTTTAATTTACTAAGATACATATTTGCTTTGGAAGAATTTCCCAAAGCATTGTTAGCATCTACCAATTCTTTGTACATCTTATTGGCTAGATCAGCATCGTCCAATAAATAGTCCAATCCAGACTCCAATATGGCAATGGCCTCCTTATGTTTCTTCACCTTATTTAAACTAAGTCCGTATGTGTAATAAAAATATGGCTGTGCAGGGAAATTCTCCAAGGCCTCCTCACTTAAGGATGCAGCACTTTTAAATTCGCTCTTTTCCAAAAAGCCAGAAATATTGGTTACATAATTATCCATGGGGCTTTCTTTTTGGACCTCCACAATAATTGAATCCTTTTGAATTTCAGTATTTTCCCTGCTCTTGATGTGGTTGTGTATTCTCGAGGAAAGATCTTTGGAAAATGCCGAAATTTTCATACCGTTAAGTATTTTCAAGGCGCTTTCGTAGTTTTCCTGTCTAAAATAGATCAAAGCAAGATTTTCTTGGAGCTTGGCATTATTATAAGGGATCTTATCCTTTATCAAATCCATACCCAACCCTTGGCGTTGCGTAATATCTACCAAGGTATTCAACACCCACAGATTATCCGGCCTGGCATTCAAGGCCGAAATACCATATTGCTGAGCCAAAACAACTTGTTTGGAAGCCAAATAGGCCTTGGCCAGTTCATGGTCCAATACCGAGTTATTGGGGTCCAAGCGTTTACATTCCAAGAGTAGGTTAACTGCCCTATCGTAGTTTTCAATTCCCTTTTGTTTTAATGCCTCAAAGAATTTTTCCTGAAACTCATCGGTATATTCCTCTAAAAAAACCTCCGAACTCTCCTCTTCCTTAAATTCATTTTCTTGGGCATAACTAGGTCCTGGGATTAAAACTAGCCCCAAGGCGAAAATAAAAATGTAGCCCCTCCTTCTCATATTACGAATTCCTTTTAAAGGAAAATAAACCTTAAATCCTACGCAATTTCAGACCCAATATTGGATTGTCCCTAAATTACTTCTATTCTAACAGATTCTTATGGCAGAATAAAAAGACAACCAAAACCTTCATAAAATTAGTGATAATGCCAGAGCCCACCCTGTTTATGCCAGGGTTTTATTTTAACCCTGTACTCCCAAATCCTCCCTCGCCCCTTGAGGTTTCGGAAAGCTCCTCGACCAAGTCCCACTCTGCCCTTTCGTGCTTGGCAATAACCAATTGGGCTATACGCTCCCCGTTTTCTATTGTGAAAGCCTCCGTGGAAAGATTTATCAATATTACCCCTACTTCACCTCTGTAATCAGCATCAACCGTGCCAGGAGCATTTAGAACAGTAATTCCCTTTTTCGCCGCCAACCCGCTTCTTGGTCTCACCTGAGCTTCAAAACCTATTGGAAGCTCCAGAAAAAGACCAGTCTTTACTATGGTTCTTTCCATGGGTTGCAATACAATGGATTCTGTTAGATTGGCCCTAAGATCCATCCCCGCAGAAGCCAAGGTTTCGTAGTTGGGCAAGGGATGAACAGATTTATTGATGATTTTTATAGTCATTTTCTTAGAAATATTTGTTTTAACTTATCACTTTCAAGCCTATATACCATACCCAAAAATATAATAAATAATATACTGCCAATAATCAAATTACGATTGAAAGCGTAAAAAGATAGCATGGAAAATGAGATGGAAACCAGTAGATAAAAAATTATTTTTCTGTGATTGTAAGGTATAGGGTAATACATTCTGCCAAAAAAGAAGGAAAGGATAACCATGGAGCCATAAGCTACCAAAGTAGCCACTGCAGAGGCCACATATCCGAAATAGGGAATAAATGCATAATTAATAATTATCGTTAATACCGCTCCTATCAGGGAGATATAAGCCCCAAATTTTGTACGGTCCGTTACCTTATACCATACCGATAGATTGTGATAGATTCCCAGACAAAAACTTGCCAAAATAATTATGGGCACCACAGACATGGCCTCCCAATAATCCGAATTGGGAACAATGAATAGTTTGAGGACATCCGCATAGACCACAACAGAAAGTAATATAACGCTTCCCAAGATCACGAAATAATTGGTGATCTGTGCATAGGCCCTTTGGGGGTTATCACTTTTGGAGTGACTAAAAAAGAAAGGTTCTATTCCCATCCTAAAAGCCGTTGCAAAGAGTGTCATGAACAAGGTAAGTTTATAGCAGGCAGAATATTTTCCGATTTCACTCTCGGCAATATCATTTGGCAAAAGCCAATCTAACATAATCCTATCAAATACTTCATTGATGGTAAAGGCAATACCGGCTATTAAAACAGGGGCAGCGTATTTCATCATGTTGGTCCATATAAACCTGTCGAAGATGTAGGGCCTTCTTAAATATAGCCGCAACATCAAAAGGAGGGTTATGCCACTCGCTATCAACATAGAGATGAATATGTAGGAGATCTCAAAGTTGGGCTTGTAGAGAGCGCTTAAAAACGAATCTGGATTACTTTCCGCCATAATCGGAAGAATCAATAAGAAAAAACAATTGAGTCCTAAGTTGATAACCACATTGGCAATTTTGACCAAAGCATAGCGCATAGGTTTTTCATTGGCCCTTAACCAGGAAAACGGAATAATTACCAAAGCATCCAAAACAAGGATCAATATGGCATAGGTGATAAATTGGGGATCTATATCACTTATTGATGAAATGGTTCCCTTAAACATAAAAGCTAACAGCATGAATATAAAGGAAGAGACCCCAATGGAAATTAAGGAAGTGGTAACAACGGTTTTCTTATTTAAAGAGGTATCGTTGTAAAAACGAAAAAACGCAGTTTCCATGCCATATGCAAGCAGCACATTAAAAATAGCAAACCAAGCAAAAATAATGGAAACCTCCCCATATCCATCTGTGGGAAGAACAGTTACATATAAGGGCGTTAAAAGAAACGATAGCATTCGGGGCAATACCGTAGCTAAGCCATAGATAAACGTCTGTTTAAATAGTTTTTTAAGTGGATTCAAAGAAATCTATGAATTAGCTTTAAAATTAGGCATTTAATCAATGCGGGCAAAGTTAGTTAATTAGCTTATGCGACAAATAACTCCATAAATATAAAAACCCCACAATATTGTGGGGTTCTATGTTTTAAAACCTATCCATAACGACAGGAATTTTATTTAAAACTTATATGTTCAACGCCTAAATAGCGTCTAGTTGTTCAGGGCCTCAGCTCCACCAACAATTTCAAGGATCTCGCCGGTGATGGCAGCTTGTCTTGCTTTGTTATAGGTAAGTTTCAACTGATTTCTCAACTCAGTTGCATTGTCCGTTGCCTTGTGCATAGCAGTCATACGGGCACCATGTTCACTAGCAAACGAATCACGCACCCCCTTATACAACTGTGTCTTTAATGATTTTGGAATCAACTGTTCCACAATCTCGGCCTTGGAAGGTTCAAAAATATAATCGGCTGCCGAATTGGCTTCACCTTCTACGGGAACAATTGGCAAGAATTGCTCTGTCATTACTATTTGGGTAGCGGCATTTTTGAATTTGTTATATACAATTTCAATCTTGTCGTATGCCCCTGTGGTAAACAGATCCATCAATTCCTCGGCAATAACAGCTACATTATCGAACGTTAAATCATCATAAACCGCACTGTGGTTTGCAATAACCTTGTTCTTTTTCTTTAAAATATCATTAGCCTTTTTACCTATGGCAACAAAATCTACCTGTTTGCCAGCATAGGTCTCCCTTGCCAAAAGAGCACTTTGTTTTAAGATGTTCGTGTTGAAGGCGCCGCATAAACCCCTGTTGGATGTAATGGCAACGATCAAAACCTTTTTTACTTCACGATTATCGGCAAACTTGCTTCCGGAATCTGCATCCAAACTAGCGCTAAGACTTTGCAAAAGCTCCGACAATTTATCGGAATATGGACGCATTGCGGTAATGGCATCCTGAGCCTTCTTCAACTTAGCCGCAGATACCATTTTCATGGCACTGGTTATCTGCATCGTCGAAGATACCGAAGCAATTCTATTACGTATTTCTTTTAAATTGGCCATAGGCTCCACTTAAGCTCCCCAAGGAGAGGAATACTGTGTTAGACATTCATTTATTCAATTTTTTCTGTCCTCTTGGTTGAAAAGAGGACAGAAAAAATACTTTATTAATATTTAGCGGATAGATCTTTTGCTACAGAGCTCAAAACATCTATTACCTCATCCGTTAACTTTCCTGCCTTAAGCTGATCCAAAACGTCTCTGTGCTTGGCATTCAAGAACTCGATATAGTCCCTTTCAAATTCCTTTACTTTCTCTACAGGAACCTTGTTCAACAAGTTCTTGGAACCAGCATAAATAATAGCTACCTGATCTTCAACAGTAAAAGGATCGTTCTGTGCCTGCTTTAGAATTTCAACGTTTCTACGTCCTTTTTCAATAACATTCAATGTAGCGGCATCCAGATCTGAACCAAACTTGGCAAAAGCCTCCAATTCACGGAATTGTGCCTGGTCCAATTTTAAGGTACCTGCTACCTTTTTCATTGATTTTATCTGGGCATTACCCCCAACACGTGATACCGAAATACCTACGTTGATCGCTGGACGCACCCCTTGGTTGAAAAGATCCTGGGTCAAGAAGATCTGACCGTCCGTAATGGAAATTACGTTGGTAGGGATATATGCAGAAACGTCACCTGCTTGAGTCTCAATAATAGGCAAGGCAGTTAATGAACCTCCACCTTTTACCATAGGTTTCAAAGCCTCTGGCAAATCGTTCATGTTCTTGGCAATGGTATCATCGGCAATTACCTTTGCAGCACGCTCCAATAATCTGGAGTGTAGGTAAAATACATCCCCAGGATATGCCTCACGTCCCGGTGGTCTTCTTAACAACAATGATATCTCACGATAGGCAACCGCCTGTTTTGACAAATCATCATAGATAATTAAAGCTGGTCTACCTGTATCCCTAAAATATTCGCCGATAGCTGCTCCGGCAAATGGCGCATAAACCTGCATGGAAGCAGGATCGGAAGCATTTGCGGCAACAATGGTAGTATAGGCCAAAGCTCCTGCATCTTCCAAGGTTTTGGCTATGTTTGCCACTGTAGAGGCCTTTTGGCCAATAGCAACATATATACAATATACAGGTTCCCCTGCATCATAAAATTCTTTTTGATTCAAAATGGTATCCACACAAACGGTGGTCTTACCCGTTTGACGGTCACCAATAACCAACTCACGCTGACCTCTACCTACCGGAATCATGGCATCGATAGCCTTGATACCCGTTTGTAGTGGCTCGTTTACAGGCTGACGGAAAATAACCCCAGGCGCCTTACGCTCCAATGGCAATTCATATAAATCCCCGGTAATGGGCCCCTTACCATCTATTGGCGCTCCCAATGTATCTACAACACGTCCTACAATACCTTCACCTACTTTAATGGAGGCAATGGTCTGTGTACGTTTTACAACAGATCCTTCCTTTACATTTCTAGATGGGCTCAACAATACCACACCAACGTTATCTTCTTCCAAGTTAAGAACGATCCCCTGAAGTCCACCTTCAAATTCTACCAATTCCCCGTATTGGACATTAGACAATCCATAAACCCTAGCGATACCATCACCTACTTGTAGAACGGTACCTACCTCGTTTAATGAAGCTGATGCTTCAAATCCCGATAACTGCTTCTTTAATATTGCTGATACTTCAGCGGCTTTTACTCCTGCCATTTGTTATAGATATAAGATTAGGACCACATTGAAACCCAACATCGTCCAAAAAAATTATTTATAGACTATTTGTAAACTCTCTTTTCAAATTACTCAATTTGTTGGCGATGCTCGCATCGAACTGCAAATCTCCAACACGCAAAATAAAACCTCCTATAATGCTCTCATCCACCTTGTTCTCTATAGTGGATTCATTACCGGTAAGTTCAACTACTTTGCCCAATATCTTTTTTTCCAGATCAGCGCTTAGTGGTACCGCGGTGGTTACGAAAGCAACTCCTTGACCTTTACGAGCTTCATTTAAAATAATGAACTTCTCGGCAACGTCCTTCAAAATTGAAATTCGCTTATTATCCACCAAAGTGGAAATAAGTCCCTCAGTTACAGAACTGCTCCCGGAGAAAATTTCGGACAATGCCTTCTTTTTAACTTCACCCTTTAAAACGGGACTTCCCAACATTTCCTCAAGTTCAGGGCTGTCGGCAATAGTAGCTACTATTTTTCGAAAATCCTTCTCCACCTGATCGATAGCCTTATTCTCTACCCCCAAGTCCAATATTGCTTTTGCGTAACGTACGGCTGCTCTAGCTTCGTTCATATTCCAGTTCCTAATTTAGCTTGATATCCCCGATCATGTCCTCGACCAACTTCATTTGTTTGGCCTTATCGGAAAACTGTCCTTTAATTACTTTTTCCGCAATCTCCAAAGATAGGGTGGCAACTTCGTTCTTTATATCGGCAACCGCTGCTTTCTTTTCGCTTTCAATAGCAACTTGGGCCTGCTTGATCATCTTATCAGCCTCTGCCTGTGCCAAATCCTTAGCATCGGCAACTATTTTCTCTTTCATCTCACGGGCCTCTTTGATCATAGACTCACGTTCTACCCTTGCCTCTTGCAAAAGACGTTCGCTATCGGCAGTAACATTTTGCATTTCCTTTTTGGCGTTCTCCGCTGCAGCCAAGGCGTCCTTGATACCTGATTCACGATCCTCAACGGCATCAAGAATAGGCTTCCACGCAAATTTACGTAACAAGAGAAGCACTGCTATAAACAATAACAATTGCCAAAAAAACAATCCAAATGAAAACTGCTCTATTAATTTTTCCATGTCCTAATTTATGAAATGTAAACGTTTAATTTTTAATTGTAAAAGAACAGCTATAACCAACCGTTATAGCCGTTCTTTATTTTGTTTGACTAAGATGCGAAAAGCGCAGCAAAACCAATACCTTCAATAAGAGCCGCAGCAATCAACATTGCTGTTTGAATCTTACCTGAAGCCTCTGGCTGACGAGCGATGGCATCCATAGCAGATCCACCAATTTTACCAATACCTAAACCAGCACCGATAACGATCAAACCAGCTCCTACAATAGTTGGGATTTCCATAATATATATAATTAATTATTAAACATTCTACTCTTAGTGATCGTGATGTTCCTCAACCGCCGAACCAAAATACAGGGCGGACAACATCGTAAATATATAGGCCTGTAAGGCCGCTACCAACAACTCCAACAAAGAAAGTGCAAATGCCAAACCAAACGACAATGGACTTCCTATCCAGTTTTTGAAGATAAACATCATTCCCAAAATACTCATCAAGACTACGTGACCTGCAGTAATGTTCGCATACAAACGAATCATTAAGGAGAAGGGCTTAATAAAGGTTCCCAAAAGCTCGATCGGAGCCAAAACAATCTTCATAAACACAGGAACATCCGGCATCCAGAAAATATGCTTCCAGTAATTCTTATTTGCGGTAAACGTTGTAATCAAATAGGTAAGGATGGCCAAAGCAAAGGTTACCGCTATATTGTTGGTAACATTTACCCCTAATGGAGTAAGGCCTAAAAGGTTAATGATCCAAATAAAGAAAAACACCGTTAACAAATAACTCATGTATTTCTTGTAATGCTTCTCGCCTATATTTGGAATAGCAATATCATCACGAATATAAAGCACTATAGGCTCCAACAGGCGCCCTATGCCCTTTGGCAATGCACTGGTTTTGTACGATTTGGCCATTCTGCCAAATAAAAACAACATCAAGGCAGACACCAAAAATATAAAAACGACATTTTTTGTAATGGAAAAATCCAATGGTTTTACATTGGTCGCATGATGATCTTCATCGTAGTTTATGGTCCCTTCTGCATCGGTCTTTACAATTTTACCATGATAAAGGGCATAATAATTTCCGTCTACTTCTGCCACAGATTCCCCATGGTGAAATTTGGAGGAAGAAAACACCTTTAAGCCGTTATCCCATAAAATTACAGGCAATGGAAAACCAACGTGCTCATTATTTTCTTCATCTATGGTAAATAGGGTAAAATCGTGGGAATCCAACAAGTGATGTCCAATAAATTCCTTGATTTCGGTTTTTAGGCTTCCTTTTTCCTCGCTGGACGAATGGTCCTTTTCTTGTGCGAAAGCATTGATACCCAGAAGAAGTGTAGCAACTAAAAGAACTTTGACGTAAAATGGTTTTTGCATATCGCTTAAAATATCGGTCTCAAAAAATCCGTGCAAATGTACGCTTTTATCTCAAAAAGAAAAAAGCATTAATCGGTTTATTTTGGACCATAACTTAAAAGTAATATGGAAAACAAAATTGAAGCTAACTATTTAGCATTCTGGCAGTAAAGAATGTCTCCAAAAGAAGGCACACCAAATAGGGAATAAAAAAAGTGGTAAACTCCAAGGATTCCATGTTCCCATCTGCATTATAGAAGGGATAAAAAACGAGAAAGAAAAATAAAAATTTGAGCATGCTCCCGCCTAAAAAAAGAAATCCGATCTGATCCCTCCATTTCTCCCGAAACCAGTAAAGCACCGAAAATATAATAAGGGCCAGTACCATATTGAGCAAATATGCCAAAACGATCATATGGTCCAATAAAGGAAATCCGAACAAATAAAGTGCCAGTAGGTGAAGGCAGAAAACCAACAGGCTCAACAATATTAGGGAAAGATAAAAAGAAAAAAGAAATTTATTCTTGGACATCAATACTTTATGCGTTTCAATTGCTGCAAAACCAAGTATATAGCAACGGCCACTCCCACTAAAGTAAGCACTATAACAAAGGTTTTGGATTCCATTTCAAAATATTCATCCAACCACTTTCCTCCCTGGGCAGCCAAAAAAATTATTCCGCCCATTTCAATGGCAACACCTGTAAGGATTGCCGCATTTTTTAAACCATTATTATTTTTAGGAGGCTTTTGCTGGCTCATTGCTGGTTGCTGAGTGTTTTGTTGGGCTATTTAAAGCGCCTTTGCCCTCCTTGCCCTTCATGGTACAGGAAGCATTAAAGGTAGCTCCAGGCTCAACAGCCAATTTGGATACCATTACAGTGCCCTCTATAACTGCAGAGGACTTTAGGGACAAGAGATCGGCAACGATCAACTCTCCGTTAAAATTACCTTCAATATCGGCATTGACACATTCCACTTTGCCATGAATATAACCATCGATTCCAATGACCACTTTTCCTGAAGTTTTTACGTTACCGTCCAATTTTCCATCGATCCGAAAATCGGCTTCGGAAACAATGTCACCTTTGATCTTGGTGTTTTTTTCAATTCTGTTGGGTTGTCCGCCTAATTCTGTCATAACACGAGGTTTTTTGTTATCTGAAAACATTTTGCTAAGGTTTTGGGGTTTATTGCTGAGCTTTATAATCTGCTATATTCTTATGTACTTGAATTATTTTATAGTTGCTGGATAAAATTACGAAATTCTCATCATCGATCCGGTAATCCTTATTGTTTTTTATCAATTCTGCATAACCTAAAGCGAAGTCCTTGGATTTAAAACCATGAACCACCACAAATTGATCTTCAAGATTATAGATGTCTTTGGATACCACATTCTTATATTTAAGATCCTCTATGGATTTTTCCAAAAGTTCCTTGAGTCTAAGGGCTTTTTTATCGTCCCTAATTTTAAGTGGAAATACTACCTTCCAATTTCCCGTACCTGTAGATTCGGTTTCGGTGGAAAATACCTTGGGTTCCAACTTTGGCAATTGTTCCGCCACCATAGTCTGTGCCTTTTTACCTTCGGGATTATTGGGATAGTTCAAGGCCACATAGTTCAAGGCCTCCTTAAAATCCTCAAACCCTTGTAACCTGCCAATGGCATTGGCTTTTAACATTTCAAACTTCGGAACAATAGGGTCCCCTGTGTATTTGCTGATATTTTCTTCGGCTCCAGTAATTACTTGTAAAAATTCTTGATTTTGGAACATTTTGTACAGACGTTGGTACTTGGCATCCGGACTATCGGCACTTCCGGTTAAAATAGCCTGTGGGTTTAAAAGGATTTCCGCATATCTGGATTCGGGATGGTTTTTAATGATGTCATATTTCATATCCGTTGCCAACGAACTTCCAGACTCTTCGTAGATCTTGTACAGGTTGTATTTAGATGGAATTATAAGCCTTTCCTCAGGATTGGATTTTAACACGCTCTCCAATTTACCGGCCGCCAAAAGATTTTCCTTAAATTTTTCCTTATAGATCAACCCCAATTGATAATTGGCAAAGTTACGCTCGGTCCTTAAACTGTCTATCAGCAATGGATTCGTAGGTATTTGACTTAGGTAGAACTCAACGCTGTATTTTTCCTCTTCCCCCAATGCCACAACATTATTCGCCGCAGTATTGGCCGGATTTTCGCCATTTACATCCAAATTTTGTGCTTTGGATTTGTTGGACCAGCGCCAATCGTCCTCTAGGGTTCTCTTACCCCATCTAGTCTTAAAATCGTTCTTGCCATAACCCAATGTGGTTATGTTATAAAAATAAAACTTGCCTTGGTTCTCCTTTCCTCCCTTTGTTTTACTAAAGGCGGCAAAACCGGCATTGGCCATATTTTCCCCTTTCTTTCTTTCATTTTCGGCAACTGCCTTTAATTGGGCAATATGCTCCTCGAAATAGGTTATTCTATCATCAATTGAAAACTCATATAAAGTTATTACACTATCAGTGTACTGTACCACCTCCTCATATTTAATAACATCTTCCAGGTTATCCAGTTTCTTTTTAACCTCCCTGTACTTCTTGGTATTCTCATTTAAATTCTGCAACACACTGTCATAATAAGCCCCAGAAGGTTTGTATTCATTCTGGTCAAAATTATAAATCGCCAAATTTTCATAGTTCAGGGCGTTCAATTGGGGCATATTCTGAGTGGCCCTCAAGGATTTGTTGTAATACACCAAGGCCAGGCTATCGGATTGGGTTGCCAAATGGAATTCTGCTACCTGACGGTATATTTTATTCAAAAAGGGCCTGTATTCCCGGTCCTCCTCCAATTCCGTAAGGTACTCGTACATTTCCTCCCTGTTGTCGTCGGTAAGTTCGGTATTCTGAATTTTTTGTAAATGGGCATTGATCATGTATACCCTGGGTGATTTCCTATTTAGATCGATGACCTTATCGAAGGCATAATTGGCACTGTCCTTATATCCCAATTCATTGAACAACTGACCAATAATATATAAGTAACGACCCCTCTCTGGATTCTTTTTGGTATATACCGATGCAATTTTCAACTGCTGAATGGCAGTATCTTGAATTTTAAGATTGATGTAGGCCTGACCCATCATGGCACGGGCGTCCGCATATTCTTGATCGCTTAAATATTCCTGCTTAATTAAACGCTTTAAATTTCTTAGGGCAAGCTCCTCATTTTCTAGACGAATATTAACCTTTTCCCTCCAAATGGTTGCTTCATTAAGCTTATCGCTCTGCGTATATTTATTTAGGATATAATTGAAGGATTCCAAGGCAGGCATGTAACGCTGGTCAAAATACCTGGCCTTGCCCAAAAGTAAAAAAGCCTCATCGGTCTGGGGATTGCGCTCCTCGTCCTTTATGTCCATACTGTGCTTTTGTATGGCTTTGGTAGCCTTTTCCTCGGCAATAAGAAAATTGGGATTGTTATCTTCGGAATCCAGCTTTATGTCTTCGGTGACCTCTAGTCTTTCTACGGGCAATATTTCCCAATAGTTATCCTGGTATACGGCATTGAGACCCTCTCGCCCTTCTTCAAAAGCAATATTACCATTATACAGGGTATTGTACTTGGTGTTAAGTGCGTGCCAATTGCGGTTTAAAAGGGCGTCTTTCTTGGTAGAACAGGCATTAAACGCCAATCCTCCAAAAACAACCGAAAATATAAGTTTATTGCGAAGCTTCAAAATTCTATGTATTCGTACGTATCCTTAACTTAAAAACGACCGGATTATTATGTAGTTGGTCGACAAAAACTGCATTATTTTTAGTTATTGGATAATTCCTATCCTGGCCCAAGAAAAGCTCAGCAACAAAATTCTTGATAAAAACACAACTTAGGCTTGCAAAACCTAAAACCGGCAGAAAACCATATTGAAGGGAGATGAGGAAAATAAGATTGATTGATAATGACATTATCGGCTACAGGACAATTTATCCTCCAAAAAATACTTCCAACTCCTTAAGGGTTTCCTTAGAGGTCTGGATATCCCTTACCAGCTCTCCCTTGTTGAGCACTACGATCCTCTCGCAAACCTCAGTAACATGGATAAGATCATGACTGGAAACCAGAACGGTAACTTCTTTACTGGCCGCCAGATCCTTGATAATCCCTTTTAGCTTTATTTGGGTAGTTGGATCCAAGTTGGCAAAAGGTTCGTCCAATATAATTACTTCGGGATTACCAATGAAGGAGGCAACGATTCCAACTTTTTTCTGATTTCCTTTGGATAAGTCCCTCAAGTATTTTTTCTGACCCAAAATTTCATCGTGAAAAAAATCTTCGAACCCGGCCAACAAACTGTCTACATCGGCCTTGTTACGACCCCTCAGTTCCCCTATGAAATAAAAGTACTCCTCCGGAGTTAAGTATCCAATTAAAAAGGTCTCATCAATAAATGCCGATGTAAATGGTTTCCAAGACTCACTTGAATCTATTTGCACGCCATTATTAACGATATGTCCTGTAGTAGGCTGAATTAAATCTAGCATTAAACTAAAAAACGTGGTCTTTCCGGCACCGTTGTTGCCCACTAGACCAAAACTTTGACCCTTGGGGATTTCCAAACTTTCAATATTTAACACGATGGACTCCCCGTATTTTTTTGTTAAATTTTGGACTGTAATCATGCTTATTTATGTTTTTTGTTTGTAGGCCGCAAGCGTCTTATACTTTTCCTTCTTGTAAATGGACTCAATCATGGCAAACACCTTATTTCTAAATCCAAATCCGATAACCCCCGCCATACCAACAAAAATATAGCCCGCGGTTGGACTAATTAAATAATGGCCCAGGGCATAAACCCCCAAGGGCAGAATTAGCTTGGGCAAAGTCAATAACAAGGTTTTTGAATTAAAGGCCTGTTTGTCCCCAAATGCCTTTTTATTGGATGTTAGATCAATGGGTGTTTTAATATAGGCCCCGCCCCATAAAACCAGATAGGAATTGACACCAATATTGTAAATGGCCCCAACAATCACCGCCAAATAGGCATCCCAGCCAAAGTATATATAGAAGGAAGCTAGAATAGTACTTGCCGCGGTAGCCATGATTATCAAGTACCATTTGGAAGTTAAATATTCCCTGTACCTGATATTCTGACTCATCATTAAGGGATAGTATGAACTGTCCCAACTTGGCACAAACTGACCAAAACTGAATAAGAACCCCCCGGAAATAAAAATCCCGGCAAATATTTTCCAAACCGGGCCGTCGTAAGCCTCTATACCACCCGTAAAAAAGAGAAGTCCATAAAAAATAAAGAAGAAACTCATGATTACAGCGGTTTTTGACCTCTTGTTCCTCCTAATCAATTTAATATCGTTCTTTAAAAATGTACCCAAATTCCCAAAACGGTTCAACCAGGCATAGTCCTCCGTTTTGGCCATAGATTTCTTTCCCGCCAGTCCGGCATCCAGATACATATGCCTTTTAAAATAGGTAAAAGCAGAAGTTGCCACCGCTATTAGCAACCCCCAAGTTAAAAAGGCCATCCAAGGTAGCTCATAAAGTATATTAAAAAATGGCGAGGTGTAGGTTGTTATATTAAACAGTCCATAATATTGACAAATTCCCAAGAGCGAAAAAAGGCCCAGCAGCATGTAAAAAACATTGTCCTTATTATTGACCAATACGTTAATAAAATTATTGCACAAAAAGAGCGCCATGGTTCCCAAATGCCAACCCATGACCCCCATAGGGGAGTAACCCTCAACCACTAATACTACAGAAAAGGGCACAAAGAAAAATGCATGTGACCAATTGAAAAATGAAACTACCGTTTTCCCTAAGGAATACCCTACTATCTTACTTTTGTTAATAGGTAGGTACAGCAAAGGCTTAATATTGGTAATCGGCATTTTCTGAAGCATATACCTAATGTACAGATCCCCTACTAAATAATAAACCATGAACCTATTTACCACCAAGAGGGGGTCTCCCCAAGCTTGCTTTTCAATGATATAAAAAGCCCCAATTCCAAGCCCTAGAAATACAGCCATAAAATAGAGGGCCCCAAAAACCATAAAGATCTTTATGGCAAGATTGGCTTTAAAAGAGGCGGATCTAAAAAAGGATTTCCATTCAAGCGTAAGAAAGTGCTTTAGCATTCTTTTGGATAGTTAAATCTGACAGATTAGTGCCTAATTTAGGGTATTTGTTACAAACAGCTGGTATTTTTTTAATTTCCCGTTTTAAATCCTCCCTGCTTTGCTTAATTTTGCACCAAAGATTTAATATGGCCCAATTTCATTCGCTTACCGTTCAAAAAATTAAACCGCTTACCCCTAACTCAGTTGCAATAACTTTTGCCATTCCAAAAGAACTGATCCAGACCTTTGCCTTTACTGCCGGTCAGTACATCACCATTAAAAAGGAAATAAAGGGCAAGGAATTGCGCAGGGCATATTCTATTAGTTCCTCTCCTAAATGTGAGGGCATTACCATTGGTGTTAAGAAAGTGGACAAGGGGGGCTTTTCAGATTTTGCACATAACAAACTTAAGGTAGGGGATGTATTGGAAGTAATGCCTCCGGAAGGCCGATTTATTTTTAAACCCTCTCCTAATCCAAGGAACATAGTGGCCTTTGCGGCAGGTAGCGGTATTACTCCGATCATGAGTATTGCCAAAACCGTTTTGGAATCCAATTCCAAAAATAATTTTGTGTTGGTATATGGGAATAAATCCTATAAGGAAACCATGTTTTATACCGATTTGGTGAAGCTTCAATTAGAATATACCAATAGGTTTCATATCTATTTTATTTTGAGTCAGACCCAAGAGGACGAATCTATTTTTGGACGTATAGAAGCCTCTACGGTTAACTATGTACTCAAAAACAAACATAAAAACCTGGAATTCAACGATTATTATCTCTGTGGGCCGGAGGCAATGATACAGTTGGTGACCGAAAACCTAAAAGACAAGGGCATTTCTGAGGATAAGATTCATTTTGAACTGTTTACCTCAACAGAGATCAAGGACGAACTTCCGGAGAAACCGGAAGGAAAGACCCAACTTACCGTTATTGTGGATGATGAGGAATTTTCCCTGTCCATGGATAAAGGTACCCTGGTACTGGATGCCGTTTTAAAAGAGAACATAGATGCTCCCTATTCCTGCCAAGGTGGAGTATGTAGCAGTTGCATTGCGCGTATCAAGGAAGGAAAGGCCGACATGGTAAAAAACCAAATATTAACCGATGGTGAAATAGCCGAAGGATTGATCCTTACTTGTCAGGCGCACCCCACTACCCCTACTTTAACCGTGGATTACGACGATGTGTAAACACTAAGGGCTGTTGGCCTATTTCCAAGTCGGCTCATAATAGACACTAAGTCTACTGAAATTTCTGCTCCATTACCCTTATGGCGTGCTCGTAACCAATGGTATAGGCTTTTTCAATTCCCTTTTTGTCCAATATACCAATGAGCTCCAAGGCTCTGGGTTCGAACAATAGGTCGCATTTATTAACTTTGTTCCTGTTAATGGCATAAATCATCAAAGAGGTAGTCCTATTGGCCAACTGCAAGGACGACTTTATTCCTTCTTTGGGAATTTCCCTGATTCCGGAAACATTACTCCCAATTACAAAATCTGATGAAACGGCAACTACATCATAAGGGAAATTGTTCATTATACCTCCATCGGCATATAAACGTCCATTAATAGCCACCGGACTAAAAACAGGAGGTAAGGCTGCAGAGGCCAATAAAGGTCTAATCAATTCCCCTTCAGAAAATATTTTTTCATCCCCTTTTTGCAAGTCGGTAGCTACAACATAAAGTTTGCGCTGCAAAGACTCAAAGGTATTTCTCGGAAAATAATTTGAGAACAAATCGAAGTACCTTTCCGTGTCCAACAGGCCCGGTTTTAAAATAGTCATAAAATTATAGCGGAAGAGGGGTGTTTCCTTAAAAAACTGAAGCATTTCGGAAACCGAATTACCGTTGGCATACAATGCCCCTATCAATGCCCCAACACTGGTGCCCGAAACGACCCGGGTACTAATGCCAAATTCGTTAAGGGCTTGGATCATCCCTATATGTGCCATTCCCTTTACGCCCCCTCCGGACAATACCAGTCCAACCGATTTTGATTTAATTTGCGATAAATCCATTTCAATCCTTGTTCATCATAGCTGTTTTACAACGGGAATATCCCTGCCAAACATTAGCCCAAAATTACCTATATCAGCCCTAACTTTAAAAAATTCAATTAGAAATAAATAATGTTCCACAAACTAGACAGTTGGTAAACTGGCTTTGGCCAAGCCGATTTTGACGAATTTCCGCTTTTAATCCGCCCGTTAGTTCCAATAATCGGATTTTTAATGTAAGGACTGTAAAGTTGTGGTACCAAAAACCGACCGAACAGTATGTTCTGCTAAATCTTTACTATTATATACTTTTCCGGAATTGAAAGGACGTTGTAGCCCAAAATAAACAAACTCCGCAAAATGGATATAAAAACCGCATATTTTGATGGCCTAGGCAGGACAAGAAATCCAGAGGCACATTAATATCAGGAATGCAATAGAAACACCAAGAGGATTGCTGGCATAAAATATATGGCTATGGTCCTTGCCCCATCGTAATCCTTTGCCATACGCTGACCAAATAGCAGCATCAACAAGGCCAGACATGCAAAAATAGCGCCGGCCAAGGCAATAGATCCATCCCCTTCAACAATAAGAAAATAAAATCCTATGGTACAAAGTGTCCCTGCCACGATTTCCGTAACCATTACCGTACCCAATAATAAGGGTACCATATTCTTAAAAGGTGTTTGGGAAAAATGACTTTTTAACCATGACAAATTGCCCTTCCAGTCCAAGATTTTGTCCAATGCACTTTGAAGAAAAGTAATGATCAAAAAAAGAAGAAGGAGTAATTCTGCGGGATTGGTTAATACGTTGTCCATGTTAGTGACTTTATGATTATATAATTACTTTAGGCGGCCTTTTTGTGTAACAATCTTGTTAATTTAATAGATAAATCCATCAATATTAGTTTGGAATTACCATTTCTTTCGATGTGATAAATGGCGTCCTCCAATTCCTTCACAATGGGAACAATGTTATTTTCATGTACGAATGGGGCAAACTTTTCCAATTGAAATCCCTCTACATGAATCCTCATAAATGCCAATTCACGGGTATTGTAATTGATCAACAGGGCCTGCCTCATTACGGACATGCAATAATTCAAAAACTTTTTCTGGGTCTCCCTCCCTGTCTTTGCCACCACTTCGCTCCAAGAAATAAGATCGTGGATCGCTGCCTTGTTGCCCTTGGCCTTAAAGGCGCTTCTAACCCATTGCACAAACCACTTCTCAAATACCAAGTCCTCGGAATCGTTGTTCATGAAATCGAGGGCCTTATTAAAATTGCCATTGGCTTCATGCGATATTCTATGGGCATCCTCCTCGGAAACTCCCCTGTCTATAAGTGCCTGAGAAATGGCTTCTTCCGCCAACCGGGGAAAATGCAATATTTGGCACCTAGATCGTATCGTCTGGATTATTTGTTCTTCATCTTCTGCAATTAAAATCAATACCGTTTTGTCCGGCGGCTCTTCAATCAATTTCAGAAGTTTGTTGGCGGTAGAGGTATTCATTTTTTCGGCCATCCAAATAATCAGGGCCTTATATCCGCCTTCGTATGATTTCAAAGAAAGTTTCTTTACCACATCTTGGGCCTCGTCCACACCAATCTGTCCCTGTTTATTTTCAATCCCTATTAATTTATACCAATCAAAGAGATTTCCATAGGGCTGTTCCTTTATAAATAGGCGCCATTCCTCCAAATAATGATCACTAACGGCATGGCTTTTTACCTTATCCGAATTGGAAACCGGAAAGGCAAAATGCACATCCGGATGTGCCAAGGAGTTAAATTTGGTGTTACAGGCGCTGTTGCCGTTATTATTTTCCCCCTCACTGTTGCAACAAAGCAAGTATTGCACATAACACAAAGCCATTGGCAAGGTGCCACAGCCCTCTGGGCCGACGAATAATTGGGCGTGGGGTATACGACCTGCATCGGCACTGGATACCAGATGATTCTTTATATGGGAAAGTCCTAAAATATCCTTGAATAGCATGGCCCAAATATAGCGGTTTTTATCCGAAATTTAGTTGCTACGGGCTCTTTGGAAATTATCGGAATAAACGCCAATGCTTTTCAAAATACCATTACACATTTTGCCTGACCTGCAACCATTTACATTTCTAAAATCAACATTGGGGCATAAACCATGTAAATAAATGGAATAGTCTCTTTAAACACTACCTATAAATCTTTACATTTGTCACTCTCTAAAAATAAGTGGCAAATGAAAACCATCAACGATTTTAATTTTAAAGGTAAAAAAGCATTAATAAGGGTAGATTTTAATGTTCCATTGGACGCGGATTTTAATGTAACCGACGATAATAGAATTGAAGCTGCAAAGCCTACTATCATAAAAGTATTGGAAGATGGCGGAAGTGCCGTACTAATGAGCCATTTAGGAAGGCCCGACGGAAAAGTGAATCCTGATCTGTCCCTAGAACACATCTGTAGCAAGGTATCCGAGGTACTTGGTGTAAAGGTAAAATTCTCAACGGATAGCATCGGTCCAGTAGCAGAAAAGGCTGTGGCCGAATTAAAGAGTGGTGAAGTTCTTTTGTTGGAAAACCTAAGGTTTCATTCAGAAGAGGAAAAAGGAGACAAAAACTTCGCAGAACAATTATCCAAACTAGGGGATGTTTATGTAAATGATGCCTTTGGAACTGCACATAGGGCCCATGCCTCCACTACAATAGTTGCCCAATTTTTTCCAGAAAAGAAATGTTTTGGGTTCTTGTTGGCCAAAGAAATTGAAGCCATAGAAAAAGTTATGAGAACAGGGGAAAAGCCAGTGACCGCTATTTTGGGAGGGGCAAAGGTATCTTCAAAAATTACGATTATCGAAAACATTTTGGATAAAGTAGACCATCTTATTATTGGTGGGGGAATGACCTACACTTTTGTTAAAGCCAAAGGCGGAAAGGTTGGAGATTCTATCTGTGAGGACGATAAAATGGAATTGGCCTTGGAAATTCTTGAGCAGGCCAAGAAAAAAGGAGTAGAAGTGCATATCCCGGTAGATGTTTTGGCTGCGGACGACTTTAACAACAACGCCAATACCAAGATTGTAAATTCCAACGAGATTCCAGAAGGTTGGCAAGGTTTGGACGCAGGGCCCAAAACCTTGGAAATATTTAAAGAAATAATCTTAAAATCGAAAACTATTTTGTGGAATGGTCCTATAGGCGTTTTTGAAATGGAGAGCTTTGCCAAAGGTACCATTGCCATTGGTAATTATATTGATGAAGCAACAAAAAAAGGTGCCTTTTCTTTAGTGGGTGGCGGAGATTCTGTTGCCGCGGTCAAGCAATTTGGTTTTGAAAACAAGGTAAGCTATGTTTCTACTGGCGGAGGTGCCATGTTGGAAAGCCTTGAAGGCAAAACCCTTCCCGGAATAGCAGCAATATTGGCATAAATACCACGTTATTTAATATGGGTTATCTGTTTTTTATCTGCTTTTAAAAATTAAATTTTAAAGTTTAGAAAAAAATCACGATTTTAGTCTGCCCCGCTTAAAAAAACAAACCTTATGAAAACATCCAGATATATTTTATTGGGAGTCTTGTCTATGGGTTTCTTGGTTACAGGCGTAGCACAGGAATTTGATTCAATACCTACTGCAAAAAAGGGCCTAAACGCTCCAAAGTTACAAGAAATTTCAGTGGACACTACTGCCATGGATATGGAAGGTGTTGAGCAGATGGAAACAATGGAGGCCCAGGATGATATTCAGGACAATCCGTTGCTTTTGGTGAAAGGGCAAAAAAAGTACGATTTAAAGGACCGTCCGGAAACTGCCAAGTTCGATAGCCTATGGATGAAAGAGTTGTACGATAGTTCCTCCTTATTCGATTCCATTTATCAGGACATTACTTCCTTGGAAATAGATTCCGTATATCATTTCAATGTAGATACGGATACCTTAAAGGCCAGACTGAAGCTCCTAAATCAAAAAACCCCCTTTAACATCGTTTACAATCCTTCATTGGAAAATGTAATTCGCTACTTTCTTACCCGTAAAAGGGATATGATGAGCAGGATGTTGACTATAAGCCAGTTTTATTTCCCCTTGTTCGAACAGGAATTGGACAATCAAAATGTACCCTTGGAACTTAAATATTTGGCCATTGTTGAGTCGGCACTTAATCCGAGGGCCCGCTCAAGGGTAGGTGCCACTGGATTATGGCAATTTATGTACGGAACCGGAAAAATGTACGATTTGGATGTAAGTAGTTATGTGGATGAACGCAGCGATCCTATTAATTCTACCAAAGCGGCAAGTTTGTACCTTAAAAAGCTACACGATATTTTTAATGATTGGGATTTGGCCCTTGCGGCCTATAATTCAGGGCCAGGTAATGTAAACAAGGCTATAAGAAGATCTGGTGGCTACAAAAATTACTGGAACATTAGAAGAAACCTTCCCCGGGAAACTGCCGGATATGTACCTGCATTTTTGGCTACCATGTATATTTTTGAATATGCGGAAGAACACGGTTTTACAAGACAGGTCACGGATAGACCTTATTTTGAGACAGATACCATACATGTGAAAAGCACTATTACCTTTAATCAAATCTCGGAATTGGTAGATGTTAGCGAAGAAGAATTGATGTTTTTGAATCCGGCCTACAAATTAAAGGTAATACCTTATGTCAAGGACAAAAATTATGCCCTGCGACTTCCAGTGGATGCATTAGGAAAATTTGTCGCCAATGAGGAGGCAATCTACGCCCATGTGCAGAATCAACTAAAATCCAAAGAAGAGCCCTTACCACAAATAGTGCAATCCAAAGATCAAATTACGTACAAGGTTCGCAGTGGCGATTTCTTGGGAAAGATTGCAGAAAGGTACGGAGTGGGTGTTAGCCAAATTAAAAATTGGAACGGTCTACGAAGCAATAACCTTAGAATAGGACAAAGATTGACTATTTATCCAAGAAAAATTCCCTCATCAATAAGTTCGACAAATGCCAGCAAAAGCTCAACAAATTCAGTGGCTGCGGCGGGTACCAAGGTACATACGGTTAAAAGTGGGGACTCACTTTGGACCATTTCAAAAAAATATCCTGGAATTAGTATAGATAATTTACGAAAATGGAACGGTATTAGTGGTAATGACATAAAACCGGGCACAAAATTAAAATTGTGCGATTGTTCTTCGTAAATAAATAACTATATGAAAAAAATTGGCGCAGTAGTATTATTACTTTCTTTGATTATTGTCTCTTGTGAAGAAAAAGAGAAAAAGAAATATCTGCCAGAATCCATAGGTGCCATAAATTCCTTGGCGGTTGTAATGGACAATGAGTTGTGGGAAGGAAAAGTTGGGGATCGGGTAAGACAGCATTTTGCAGCACCAGTTCTTGGCCTTTCTTGGGAGGAACCCCTCTTCACCATTAATCAAATGCCCCCAAAAGTCTTCTCTGGCACTATTATACAAACCCGTTCGGTACTTTTTATTGCCCAGGATACGTTGAGCCTTGCCCACATTAAAACCGATACCTATGCCACTCCCCAAAAAGTAGGAGTCATCAAAGGAAGGACGGATGAAGAAATTATTTCAAATTTGGATTCCAAAGCGGATGAGATTATCAAAGAATTTAAGGAGGTCGAAATCCAAGAGTCCCAAAAGCGCTTCTTAAAATCACTTAGCAAGGAAACGGTATTAAACGACAAGTTGGGCATAACCCTGTCCCTACCCTCAATTTATAAACTAGGCAAGCAGGAAAACAATTTTATATGGATCGACAGACAGATCCAAAAAGGGAGTATGAATATTATAGCATATGATATTCCCAACGATTATTTTAAAAACGACTCCACCTTTGTCAAGGATATTGTGGCCATGCGGGATTCTATAGGAAAGCAATATATCCCGGGGCCCGATGTACCTGGAAAAATAACCTATATGATGACCGAGAAAGCCTTTGCCCCATACGTTTTTCCAGTGGAAATTGCCAATAGAAAGGCTGCCGAAGTTAGGGGCATATGGGAGATAAGTGGATATCCCATGGCCGGACCTTTTCTGACCTACATCATAAACGACGACAAAAACAATAGGAAAGTGGTCATCGAAGGTTTTGTTTTCGCTCCAGCCACTGAAAAAAGAGACGATATGTTCCAGCTTGAAGCCATTTTAAAAACCGTGAAGTTCACGGATAAAAAATAATTTCATCTTCAAAAACTAAACCACTCTGCACTGAAAGTGCAGAGGTTTTCTTTACAAGGGACTGAAAGTCCCTGGGACTATTCCAATATAAAATTGGAATTATCCGAACCGTCCCGTCTATGATGCTCCAAATAATCATTGACCATCTTATCGGTTACATTGCCCGTACTCCAGACTCCATAACCGCTCGCCCAAAAATGCTGACCCCAATAGCGCTCCTTTAAATGAGGAAACTCCTGTTGGAGCTTTCTCGATGTCCTGCCTTTCATTTGTTTGACCATCGAACTTACATTCATCCTAGGGGCGTATTCAACGTGCATATGAACATGATCGGAGCTCACCACTCCTTTCATAATCTCAATCCCTTCAGCTTCACATATTTGCATGAGAAGCTCACGACAACGCTTCTGAACATCCCCACTTAATACCTTATATCTATACTTGGTAACCCAAACCAGATGACAAGTCAACCGGATAACGGTATGCGATCCCTTTCTCAATGTATGACCCATACCCCTAAATTATGTATTTTTTCGCAGTACTAAAGTGCTGCAATAAATTGCAGGGTTTTACTCCCTAACCTGAGACCAATAAATATTCTTCTTAGGGCCCTTTTACGGGCCCTATTTTTTTGGCTTTATCTTTTCTTGAACAATATTACAAACGCCCAAAAAACGCATTAAAACAGCTTAGAACATCCTATCGTAATTCTATCTAAACCCAGTTCACGGATTAAGAAGAATTGTAGGCAACAAAAAAACGCCCTCACGGGCGTTTTCTGGTTTGGTTGGTTAGTATGGTTTTAATCAAAGGCAAAGCCCGTTGTAATTCTGAATACAAATGCATAGAGTACAATTAAGAAACTAGCAAAGCAAAACCAGCTCATCACCTTAAAAAAAGATTTAACGAAAGCGTGGCCCAGGTTTCTAAATGCCTCTAAATAAATTTCTCTTACTAATAGAACGTTTTTCATGATATTTGGTTTGGTTATATGGTTGGTTATTAGATATATAACTCAAAATCTAAGGATTAGGTATTTCATCGGACTTTTTTGTTGTAAATAGACCCTTAAGCGTTGTGAAAATGGGTTTGACAATTAATTTGAACCAATACTACCAGCCAAGTTTAACCTTATGAATAATGTAATCCAACTAAATACAGTAATAGATTTCTCCAAGTTCAAAAACAGTCTAAATATGCAAGGACTTAAAGTATTTATAGGTCCTCTGTCTAACCCAAAAAAATTTACTACATAAAGAACTTGTCCTTAAACTCACCAATTTGAATAGTTTAACATTATACTCAACAGTATATTTACTGGATTGATAAGCACAAAAAAACCGCCTTTACTATAAAAGAAAGGCGGTTATAACTCTATTGATCAGGTATGTCTTAAAATTACATCTTTACTATTACAAACTCGGAACGCCTATTAAGTTCGTGTTTCTCCCTGCTACAACGAACCCCATTTCCACATTCATTGATCAAACGCTCCTCCCCGTAACCAATGGCACTTTCAATGCGGTCTGCCGAGATACCTTTGGAAATAAGATATGCCCTTGTTGACTTGGCTCTTTTATCCGATAGGTATTTATTGTAGACATCAGGGCCTCTAGAATCGGTATGGGATTCTATCTTGATGACCATATCCTTATATTCCGTCATCACCTCAACCAATTTATCAAGTTCCAGCGATGCGTCCTTTCTAATGTAGGATTTATCAAAATCAAAGAAAATCATATCGGTCTTAAGCTTTTTGATCCCGTCTTCAATTACTATGAGCTCTTTTAACTTTTTCATTGTAATATCCACATTTACAACCTCATTTTTCTTCGTTTCGGCCGTAACCACATTTTCAAAGAATTCACTTCTGGTTGTTTTAATCGTGTATTTGGTATTGGACTCCAAATCTTCAAAGACAAAGGAACCGTCATCTTCAGTAACCATTTCCTTTAATTTAATGTTATTCTCATCCAAAAGGGTAACCAATGCCTTGGGCATTAAATCGCCAGTAATCAATTCGGTAACAACCCCGGAAATGGCATTCTTTACCACTTCTTCCAGTACCAGTCTTTCAAAGGAATAAATATCATCGTCCCCTTTACCCCCACGTCTATTAGAGGCAAAATATCCTTTTTGATCCTCTTCATTAACGATATATGAAAAATCGTCCTTGTTACTGTTAATGGGCTGACCCATGTTAATTACCTCTTTAAATCCTTCCCCATCATAAGCTACCTCGTATACATCCAGTCCTCCAAGTCCAACATGGCCATTGGAGGCGAAGTACAACTTCTTATCATTTATAAAAGGAAACATTTCCTTTTGCTCCGTATTTATTCCTGGACCTAAATTTTTGGGCTCAGAGTAACTTCCATTATCCAAAACATCTACCACAAAAATATCGGTATCCCCTATGGTTCCGGGCATATCCGAGACAAAATACAGTTTTTTCCCATCCGGACTTAACGCTGGATGGCCGGTAGAATAATCATCGCTGTTAAAGGGCACTTCTTCGGCTTCCATCCATTCCCCATCAACTTTCTTGGAAACATATATTTTCAAATGGTTGACTCCATTTTTATCCCTCTTTAATTTTTTACCATAATTATTTCTAGTGAAATACATGGTTGAATTATCGGGAGTAAAGGTCACTGATGCTTCGTGATACTTGGAATTTATTTTTTTTGAAAATCTAATCGCCGCTTTTAAATCCTGGGATTCCTTATTTACCTTGGAGACATATAAATCAAGGTAAGGTTGATTGTTCCACTTATACCGTCTGGTATTAAAAATAGAAGAGTCTTTGGCGGAAGCAAATACAATTTCATCATCATTATAGAACATAGGTGAAAACTCTGAATACTTGGTGTTTATGGCCAAGTTTTTAAGTCCAAATTTAAGTTCCATATTTAGAATTTTGTCCAAGACGGCTTCTTTTTTGCTCGCCTTAAAATCCAATTTAGAACCCACATTACCTTGCTCGACCTGTTTGTCGTAAAGACGCATCATTCTCTTGGATTTGGAATATTTACCGGTACCCTTTAAGGTATGGGCATATTTAAAAATTTGATCTGGAGACACTTCCTCTTCATATCTTTCAAATATGATATTGTAATAATAATAGGCCCGCTCCATATTCGTATTGTAATAATGGGAGTCTCCAGCCTTTTGAAGAATTTCCAGGGAATAATTGTTGGCGTCTTTATTAAGTGCCTCCTCATATAGTTCGGCAGCTTCTGCATACCACATTTTGTCAAAATATTGATCAGCTTTCTGTATAAGCCTTGTAGCATTGGGGCTTGTCTTTTCATTAAAATTGGTTCCCCTTACCTTACTCACATCATTTTTATCCTCCTCGATAGGACTCAGCATATCATAGGTAACTTCTTCTAAGGACAATTCCTCTTTAGTCTCTTCCTTATTGGTCTTCGGCTCTTGTTTCTCATCTTGATCCGGAGCTTTAAGGCCCTTAGGATAATCCTTTACCTCTTGAGCTGAATTCTTGTCCAATGCTGTGTTGGGTAAAGGTAATTTTGAAACAGTGCCATTCCCGTTTATCTCTAATTTCTTGGATTTTCCTCCATTATCCACGTTCATTAACCAAAATGGATCGGTATAAGTACCATCCAACTTGGAATTACAAGCTGATATGGCGCTATCCAATGTATCATATCTGTTTAAATAGACGTAGTTAAGACCATTGCTAGGATTACTAATATATCCTGCGGCAAATCCCTTAACCTTTAATTTCTGTGCCAGATTTTGAGCATTACCCAAATCGGAGAATACTCCAGAAACAATATAAAAGCCTTCATCCGCACCATTTATATTTTTAAACGTCCTGCTTTTTATGTGGTTTGCCGCAGCCTTTTTTCTAAAAATTTCAGGGGTGACCTTTCCGTTGGAATCTGAGGTTGAATTAGATTGTTGCTTATTGGTGTTTATATCTATTTCCGAGTATTGCGCATGCGAATATGTGGAAACGTTTTTCCTTATTCCTTGGGCACTGCAAATAAGAGCAAGAAAGAGCAAGCAGGCTGTTAGAAGTTGTTTCATGGTTGTTCAGTTAGAAAAATCTAGGGGATTTGAGCTTTTTGTCTTTTGAAATCAATTGATATCTAAAAAATATCTCATGGGTTCCCGAATTGTAATTATTTAGTTCATTAATACTATAGTCAAACGCATATCCCATATTCATTTTGGTGCTGATCTGAAAGCCAATTAAGGCACTCAAAGAATCCTCCAGTCTATAGTTAACGCCTAAATTTAAAGTTTCGTATGTCAGAAAATTGAGCGAGGTATCAATAGATACAGCGCCTCCTATAACATTCTTGACAAAAAATGAAGGCTTGAATTTTAGATCAGGCGTCAGATCAAACACATATCCGCCAATTAAATACAGATGAACCAAGTCCGAAGCTTCAGATTCCGCTATGGCGTCATAATGCTTACCAGTCAATATATTAGGGGTTGAAACACCGATATAATACTTATTGGTATAATAAAATATGCCAGCCCCTATACTTGGAAGAACCTCACTATTGATATTCTCATTAAATATTGCTTCAGGCTCCCTATATCTACCTTTGGACCAATCCAAACTCAAAAACTTAATACCAGCCTTTAAACCAAGTGCCAGCCTGTCCCCCCTTCTATTAAGGATTAGATTATGGGCATAATTACCATCTATATAAGTTTCTTGGGAAGGCCCAAGTTGATCATGTACAATAGAGATTCCAAGCCCGTCAAATAAACCAATAGGCGATTCTATACCGAACGTTATCGTTGATGGCGCCCCTTCGATCCCCGCCCACTGACTTCTATAAAGTGACAAAATGGTTAAATGACCTCGAGAACCGGTATAACCGGGATTTACAGTCATGGTATTGTAATTGTAGTGGGTATACTGTGGTTCTTGCTGACCATGGCTCACATAGAACACCGGCAACAAAAGGAGTGCAAGAAATCTAAATCTGGGGGAAATCATTAAAATTTATTTATTGTATTACAATTAATGGTCAAATTATCGGCTAATGTATAGCCATCCGCTTTTTATAGGTGTTATACCGTCCCCAAAATCGAGGAGATAAAAATAGGTACCTACGGGTAAATTCTTATCAGATCCCATATAATTGGTCTTGGACACTGTTCCATGCCAATCATTTTTATACCCGGTGGTTTCAAAAACTCTTTGTCCCCAACGGTTGAAGATCTGAAGATAATTATTTGGGTAACTTTCTATACATTCAATAAAAAAGACATCGTTTAACCCGTCGTTGTTGGGCGAAAATTCATTGAATATCACCATACAATCCTGATCTATTTCTTTTACCTCCAGATCGATGAGGGTAATTCCCGCCATAGAGGAGTCGTTGATTGGTCTAAAATCCAACTGATCAACATAAGCTAGAGTTGCTACATTTACATAATCATCCAATTCGGTTATAGTAGCTTTGATTTCCAGTGTTGAACTTTCTTCAATTCCTAAAGTATCCATAGTCCAAATACCCTTAGTTGGATCATAAGTACCATTATCAGTTTCTGAGGAAACATAATCATATCCTGCTGGCAGCTCTTCCGTTATTCCCAAATGGGAGGCTACATATGGTCCATGGTTTATAACCCTAACAGTAAATACAACCTCATCCCCAATATAGCCTTCTTGCGGCACTACCGTTTTGAAAGTTTCCAAATCTACAATAGGTGTACCAACGGTGTGACTGTCCTCATCATCCTCACTTTGATCATAATCGTCATTATTGGGAGCGGAATCCATGTCCAATTGATCAACCTTGGTTATTTGAGCTATATTCTTGTATTCTCCATTAACTCCTTGTGGGATATTAATGGTGCCCTCATAAGTGAGGGCAATGGATCCAATCTCCAAGCTTGGAACGTTCCAGATAATTGTATTTCCATTTAAGACACCACCGTCGTTAATATTGCCAACGGTAATTCCTAAGGGAAGTATATCGGTTATTTGCAAATTGGTTGCCTTATCCGGTCCATCATTGGCAACTGTTAAAGTATAAACCACTTCTTCCCCAACATTGGGCATATTATTATTAACCGTTTTCTTTAAGCTTATATCTGCCATGGGGACAACAGAAACATAGGCCTCATCCTGATCATTAGCATTTTCCGAATCCAATTGATCTACCTTAACCAGTTTGGCAATGTTCGTATAATCACCGGAATTTAATACGGTAACTAACATTTGCAAAGTAGCTGTTCCGGCAACATCAATGAAAGGAATTTCCCATAATGAACTTGAGGCATTATAACTACCATTATTGCTATTGGCAGTTATTAGGTCATAGCCTGACGGAAGTATATCCTGAATAATAATATTGGACGCACTATAGTTGCCATTATTTACAACGTCTATAGTAAATGTCACTGTGTCGCCAACAAATGATTCCTGTTTGTCCACTGTCTTAGAAACATTTATGTCTGCGGTTGGTGTTGGAATCGTATGACTGTCCTCATCATCTTCACTCTGGTCATTATCATCATTATTGGGACTTGAATCGGGGTCGATTTGATCCACTGATGTTATCTGAGCAATATTTTTATATTCATCCACCGCTCCTGTGGGCGCGTTTACTATAAGCTCGTAAGTAAGGACCTGAGTGCCCATAGCAATACTTGGAAGCGTCCAGCTAATACTATTACCATTTAGCACACCACCATCATTTATAGCATTTATGGTGTAACCAACAGGAATTTGATCCTCTACTATAACATTTGTTGCCTCCTCCGGACCGTTGTTGGTCAGCGTTAAAGAGAATATTATTTTCTCCCCAATATTGGGTTTGGGATTGTCAGCAGTTTTCGCCAGACTAAGGTCTGATATGCCATTGACGACAATAGTGATCGTGTCCCTGCCCTCGCAACCATTGGCATCTGTGCCTATAACCGTAAAAACAGTGGTGGAGAATATAGGGATAGGAGCTCCATCAGAGGCTCCATTGTCCCAAATGTAACTATTCGCACCCGTACCTGTCAAAACAACAGTTTCCCCTGCATTTACCACAGTGGCCGAGGCATTGGCAACTACACTTGGCGGGGATAATACGTTTAATTTTACTGGGGTTGAAGCGTCCACAGGACAGATATGGGTAGCGTTGGCAATAACTACTCTATACGAATTTCCGTTATCGCCCAATAAAGCATTGGTAATATCAAGAACATTGGTTTTTGTCCCACTATATGTTCCACTTTCCAAAAGATCTTCCCATACAGAACCATTTAACCATTGCCATTGGTATGTATCCGTATTGGCAGCTAGAACAGAAAACGAAGCATCGTTCCCAGGACATATAGATTTATCAATAGGCTGGGTCACGATATACGGAGCGGTATTTTCTTGAAATTCAAATACTCCATTACCATCAACATCGGCGGGGACGGGATAGGTTGCAGCCATTACTATTCCATTGGAATTGATTTTGGGTGGGGCTCCTGTTCCGTAAAATGGATTGTCCCCTTGATCTGAATTAGGATTATTATAGGCTTCATTGGCATCACTACAACCGTCATCATCACTGTCCGCATCCATATAATCCGGTCCGGCAGTACCATCAGTATTATCTATTACATAGTTGATGATGCCATTGTCTAAAGCTGATTCTACGCTATCTGCCAAACCGTTAAGGCCATATGGCCCATCAACAACCCCGTTGGTATGGGTTTGGTTGTGCCCAGCTTCCTCAGCATCATATATACCGTCGTTATCAACATCAAGATCCAATTGGTTGGTTACTCCATCCCAATCGTTATCCAAGCCATAAATTCTGGGATCAATATAATTGGTAACGCACCCAAATTCAATATTGTGTTGTCTTTGTGTTGAGAAGGCACCGGCAACCCTTGCCACGGCTCCTACACGAATAGATATTTCCGACCTAGAATTATAATTAACCCCAAAATTAACCTGAGGAATAATATTGCTCCCTGAAGGATATGTAGTAGTCCCAGCGGTACCTATTACCCACTTTCCGTCTGTGGACATTGTCAATTCGGTCGGACTTGAAATTACATAACTTGTGGGGTTGTAGCTCCAAGTCTGTTCCCCATATTGATGGGTGCCATCAATATCATTAAAATTCATAAAGATTTTATCAAGGACCACTGGATTTGAACCCCCAGAAGTCACAAAGCGAATCTTATATTCTATAAGCCCTTGATCGCCTTTATTGGCAAAATTAAAAGCCGTATACGGCCTAAAGGCTTCTTTTGCCATACTATTGTTGTCGATTTCGGTTACCGTGGCATTATAAATCTGTGCAATGGTTATCAAGGCATCTGTTCCTGAAGTAACATTCGGAATTCTATATACCGCACCTTGTTGCAAGGCCGTCCCTGAAAGCAACACTGCGTTGGCACTGAAATCCAAAGTGGTCTCACCCCCACATTGTGGTTGGGAATTTGCGATTACGGTATTTAACTCCTCAATATCCGGAATACCATCATTATCATCATCCAGATCCGAACGGTCCAGAATACCATCATTATCGGAGTCAATAAATGGTGGTGGTATCTCCTCAAAAGTCTCAACAGTCACCAATCCAACATCACAAAGTCCATCCGTATCACAAATTTTATATTCAAAGGTATCTGTACCTAAATATCCAGTATTTGGGGTGTACATTATCTCAGCGGTGGAAGTGGATATAGTTACCGTGCCATTGGCAGGTTGTAAAAGTCCTACATTGCCAATAGAATTTATATTGATATTATTGTCAAGGTCTATATCATTGTCCAATACCTGAATAACGACCGACTTATTTCTGGTTACCTGCTCTTGGTCATCATTTGCACAAGGATTGGCATAAACTGTGATGCTCGTTGCATTTGAAGAATCTGGCGTACAACCAGGACATGGTGCTATATTTAATGTATAGGTTCCAGGGCTTTCAATATCTACCAAATCTAGACCTACGCCTTCCTTTGAAGTACTTCCATCGGGAAAAGTAACATCAGGAGTTACCGCTTTCCAGTAATAGACCGCCGAAGAAGATTTAAAATTGGCCTCCAATGCTATGGTTTGATTAGCATTGCAACTGTCAAAATTTATTGAACCAAGAATACTGGTATCCAACTTCCCTTCTGTTGCCGTTCCCAAGAATGGATACGGTCCGGCAAAATCTACAAGTCCAGAACTGAATGAAGAAGAGCCCCTTGTTTTTATCAAAACCGCACTAAAAGGAAAATAACAAGGACCATCCAATCCAAAAATCACGGCTGGATCAAAACCCAAGCCGGTAAAATTAAGTCCTACCTCAGCAAAGGCTTCTTTACCGTAGGTAGACGAAGGAGTTAAATCATCTTTATAAGTACCCCATGGTGGAGCGGTTGTTGAAGTACTATTTATTTTACTGAAGGAATTTAGCCCATAGTCTACATGTGCATATCCATATACTGAACTACCGCTTTCCCCGTCAAAACTATTATAGGTAAATCCCGTGTTGGATACATAATCCTCCCGGGATACCCAAATTCTAACATCCAAACTCATTACGCTAGATCCTGAATAGTCAAATCCAACATCAAGGTCGCCAATTCTTGTAACCTTCCCATCATTATCAAATTGCCAAGCCGTATGACCTTCTTCCTGCCCTAAGTTGGAAAAGGAATTTCCAACCAATTGTATTTCTTCAATAAAGAATTCCACATCAGTATAGTGAGCCCCCCCATTATCCGAAGTACTTACTGCCATTGTTACCCAGAGGTCATCTGTTAAGTTGGCCCCATCCCTTCGGACATGTACAAAGGAATCAACTATATCGGCTTTTTTTGAAATTTTGGAAGGATTTACTTGCCAATTGGCAGGGTTGTCCCCATTTTGCCCTTGGGAAAATGCCGTCTTATCATTTTCTTCAGCAATATAATCATGCCCAAAATTAGCCCCATACCAAAGTCTCCCGTTTTGGGTACTGTAATTGGGCTTCGCCATGGAAGCTTGAAAAGCTGTATTCTGACCGGAATTTATTATTCCCTGAAAAGAAACAAAACTACTTTCATCAATTACACCCAATCCAGAATTCCCGGCAAACCAATCGTCATTTCCCGCGTTTGGCTCCCCCGAATATATGTTTGCGTGAACACCAAAATTTCCCGCAACACCGGATTGTGCGGAAATATCAACGACCCAAAATAATAGGATAGAACAACAAAAACACAAGATGCGATTGCCTATAGTATGCTTCATTAATAAATTTTACATAGGTATAAACCTATGGGGGGTTTTTTAATTTTTTCGTAAACAGCCCATATGAAACGGGATGAATGAACAAAACTAATACTTAACCCAAAAAGGCCATTTTTATTGTTGCGTGTTAAGGCTTTACCGTTGTGAAATGAAGTTATAGTGTAGTGATCCTTCTAAAAATGCTTTTAGGCTGGCATCTGAGAAGTCATTGAAGGAGGGTCTTCATCGATAAAATGCAGTGATGAATAAAATGCCACTGAATATTCATGGCCTACAAATGGCCACAATTGAACAAAAAAAAAGCACTCGTATTACGAGTGCTTTTAACTACTATAGAGTATATAGTTATTATTTTTCCTTTTTCTCCTCTAATTTATCGTCTTCCTTGGAAGCATCTTTAAATTCTTTAATGCCGCTTCCCAATCCACGCATTAATTCAGGAATTTTTTTTCCTCCAAATAAAAGTAAGACGATGGCCACAACCAAAGCGATTTGCATTGGCCCAATGGCTAAGAATGTGTTTAAAGTTATCATGGTATAATAATTTACGAATAACAAAGGTACTAAAAAAGATGTTAGAATGCTGTTAATTTTAACGTCTATAATATATTTTAATTATTCTAAATTAGAATATATTTTCCTAATAGATACTTTTGCAGTGAAAACATTGTGGAAAATCAAATTCTGTAATAAAGGAATTAAAGTTAAATACTAAGCTTATCTTTGTTCATTATGGCCAAAAAGGTAAAGAAAAGAAAGGAAATTAAGCAGAAGCTCCTACATAAGTACCGTCTGGTAATTTTGAATGAAAGTACCTTTGAAGAAAAAATTTCATTTAAGCTTAGCCGAATGAATGTTTTTGTAACCGGTTCCCTGTTTATAATAGGATTGATAGGATTCACCATTTTATTAATAGCATTTACTCCACTGCGGGAATATATTCCAGGCTACTCTTCCACTAAATTAAAACGACAGGCCACAGAACTTACCTATAGAACCGATTCTTTGGTTGCCACACTAAATTATACCAACAGGTATTTAGAAAACATTAGAAAGGTACTGAGAGGTGATATTGAAAATAATGAAATTAACAGGGACTCTCTATTTGATCAATACAAACTGGATCCTTCTACCATAGATTTAACACCCATTAAGGAAGATTCCTTATTAAGGGCACAGGTAGCTTTAGAGGATAAGTATAATTTGTTCGAAAGAAACATTAATAACCCAGGGCAGGTACTTTTTTCTCCCCTTTCTGGAACCATATCCCAAGAGTTTAATGCGGAAAACAAGCATTTTGCCGTAGATGTGGTTGCCCCCATGGACAGTCCCATAAAGGCAGTAGCCAACGGCACCGTAATTTTTGCCGAATGGACGGCGGAAACCGGTTATGTAATTATATTGGAGCATATGGACGGACTCTTAAGCGTTTACAAACACAATGGGTCCTTAAACAAAGGGCAGGGCGATGTGGTAAGATCAGGAGAAGTAATCGCCTCAGTAGGAAATACAGGGGAGTTGACCACAGGACCACATCTTCACTTTGAGCTCTGGAGCAATGGTAGCCCCATAGACCCACTAAATTTTATAGATTTTAAATAAATTTAAATGAGTTTAAAATCATTTGCAGCAAAAATATTTGCCAAGAATATCGCGAAGAAAACTGCCAAATGGGTAAACAATCCCATTCAAACCCAGGAGAAGGTATTTCAATCGCTTATATCCAATGCCAAAAATACCGACTTTGGTAAGGATCACAATTTTTCACAGATAAAATCGCATTCCGACTTCGCCAACAAGGTTCCTATAAGGGACTATGAAGAATTAAAGGGATATGTAGAGAAAGTAGTAGCTGGTCAGAAAGATGTATTATGGCCCGGTAAACCTGCCTATTTTGCTAAAACTTCAGGGACCACATCCGGGGTTAAATACATCCCCATTACCCACGAATCCATTAAGTACCAGGTTGAAGCTTCCAGAAATGCCATTTTGAATTATATCCATGAAACGGGAAATGCAGATTTTGTGAATGGAAAAATGATCTTTCTTCAAGGAAGTCCAGAAATGAAAGAAAAAAATGGGATAAAGATTGGTAGATTATCAGGTATATCCGCACACTATGTTCCCAATTATCTACAAAAAAACAGATTGCCAAGTTGGGAAACCAATTGTTTGGAGGACTGGGACACCAAAGTGAACAAAATTGTAGAGGAAACGGTAAACGAGAACATGACCGTTATTGCTGGAATACCTTCTTGGGTTCAAATGTATTTTGAAAAGCTGAACAAAAAAACAGAAAAAAAGATAGGAGATCTCTTCAAAAATTTTCAGCTTTTCATTTATGGAGGGGTTAACTACGAACCTTATCGTGCAAAATTTGAGAACCTCATCGGGCGCCGTGTAGACAGCATAGAACTTTTCCCCGCCAGTGAAGGATTTTTCGCCTACCAAAATTCCCAAAAGGAAAATGGGATGCTTTTGTTATTGAATTCGGGCATCTTCTATGAGTTTGTCAAAGCCGATGAATTCTTTGTGGAAAACCCCAAACGTATTACCCTTAAAGATGTTGAACTGGGAGTAAATTACGTCATGATCATATCTACAAATGCCGGATTATGGGCTTACAATCTTGGAGATACCATTCAGTTTATTTCCTTAAAGCCCTTTAAAATCATTGTTTCCGGGAGAATTAAACATTTTATATCCGCGTTTGGGGAGCATGTTATTGGCAAGGAAGTAGAAGAAGCCATGAAACAAGCCATAGAGTGTACAGATGCCAGTATAAACGAATTTACTGTGGCCCCACAAATTAATCCGGAAGAAAAAGAACTTCCTTATCACGAATGGCTAATCGAATTTGAACATCCCCCGTCGGACATCAAAAAATTCATAAGCATCTTGGATAAATCTTTGCAGCAGCAAAACACTTATTATTTTGATTTAATTGAAGGCAAAATTCTCCAAACCTTAAAAATTACCCAAATAAAAAAAGATGGGTTTCAAGAATATATGAAGTCTATTGGAAAGTTGGGAGGTCAGAACAAAGTGCAGCGCTTATCCAATGACAGAAAAGTAGCCGATGGATTAAGAAGCTGGTCAATAATGAAGAACTGATAATAAAGCCAGCCATTATTTTTCAATATTTACTATTATTGATTACCTAAAAGTCTAAATTTATAATTTTAGTGTTGGCAAGTGAACTGATAAAAGCTCCACAGGAAATAAAATAAACAATATAAATTGTAGTTTTGCACGAAATCTGCTTATGAGTAAATCCGTTAATACTACCAGGGCACAAGATTCCACCAATGCCATTGAACGCTTGTACATAACAATGCGGCATCTTTTTAACCGTGGATTTTACAAGCCTTCAGGTGTTTCCGGAGCAACCTTAAGACAGTCCCTATTACAGCTACGCCCTGAAATATACGGTTCTATTGCTGAGGAAAAAGCCGAGCTAAACGGGCTTATGTACGTTTTGGAAAGATTGCCGGAAGGCATAGAACAATGCAGATTTATAAACCTCACTTCGGATGAAGGCTATGCCGGTTCCCAATTTAAGCCCATTATTCCACCAAAAAGACGCAGAAACTGTTACAGGATAGATGACGAACAGATGAATATTGAGATAACCCGTGGCAGATCGGATATTTACGATATTCTAACCCATCTCACCTTTTTGTTCATCGAATCCGAGAAAATTAGCAAGAAGGTCCTTATAGAAGACACGGATAAGACCATAAGGGACTGGGTAAAATTGGAACAGGCTGCTAATAAAGAAGAACTTAGCCAAAGGGAAAGGGAAGTAGCCCTAATACATATGGCCAATATTTTGGGAAGACCCTTTATTGAGGTAATGGCCATTCACAAAAAACTTTCTACAACAGCCGATCCAGAACGATTTTTAAAAATCATCTATTGGTTGGGCAAACTCGCCATAGAAGAAGAAACCACTGGGAATAAAAGGGCAATAACTTTTAGTCCTATGTTACGTGAACGGTTGGGACATCATATTCATGGGGAACGTTGGGCCAACAGGATTAAGGAAGTATTACAGGAAAACGGACTTATAGAACGTCCCATACATATTATAAGTGCCAATATGCACAGCGTAATGAATTCCTTGTTCGCGAAAAAAGCCTTGTCAAAAACCTTGGCAGGAAGGACAAATTTGGAGATATATGAGGCTTTAAGTATCTCCAAAAATTCCCACTTAAGGGAAAAAGTAATTGCCCAAGCTAAAAAAAACGGAATGAATGCCATTGATGACGTTTCTGGCACCAATATAGACGTACAAATATTCGACATGGCCAAATTGGGGAAAGGCGCCTGTTGTTACGAATTACCTACAAACTGTCAAGAAAATGAAAAACCCGTTATCTTTGTTATGGACTATGCTTTTGGAGAACAGGCCTATGAAACCATTGATGAATTATTGAAACCTTATAGGGTTAAAAAAAACCAAGAGGTATTTTTAAATGTGGCTTCCATAACCATAATGGGAAAAGCAGGAATTCTGGAGGGTGGCAAAGGGGATATAATGATTCCCGACGCCCACATTTTTGAAGGAACGGCAGATAATTACCCCTTTGAAAATGAATTGCGAAAAGAGGATTTTGAAGGCAACGGACTAAAAGTTTTACAAGGAGCCATGGTAACCGTATTGGGAACCTCCTTGCAAAATAAGGACATTTTAAAATTCTTCCATGAATCTACCTGGAACGTAATTGGATTGGAAATGGAAGGTGTGCATTATCAAAAGGCCATACAATCGGCTTCCAAAATTAGAAAAAGTATACGGGAAGACGTTAAAGTGCGTTATGCCTATTATGCCTCCGATAATCCTTTAGAAACAGGCAGTACCTTAGCTTCTGGTGGTTTGGGCACCACAGGGGTTAAGCCAACCTATTTAATAACCGACAAAATACTAACACAAATATTTAATTCCTAGTTTATGGCTAATCAACAACCGACAAATAATAGCACATCCTCTTCCGAGGAAGTAGATTTGGGGCAACTGTTTCAATTAATTGGAAACGGTTTCAAGAAATTATTCCGTTTTATTGGTAATATTTTCAAAGGTATTTTCCATACGATTATCCTATTCCTGCTTTTTTTACAAAAGCATTTTATAAAATTTACGGTTGCGGCCGTCGTAGGTCTGGCTCTGGGCATCTATTTAGACATGATTAAAACGCCGAAATTTATTTCAACCATGGTTGTGGAACCCAATTTTAACAGTGTACAGCAATTGTACAACAATGTAAATTTTTATAATGAGCTGGCTCAAGCAGAAGACTCCACCGCCTTGGCAGAAGCCTTGGATGTAGGTGTCTCCGAAGCTTCAAAATTAAAAAGGTTTATAGTAGAGTCCTATTCGGATGAAAACCAAAAGGTACAATTGTTCGATAAGTTTGTACGTAGTTTGGATTCGACCACCAAAAAAGCCATCGATATGGAGAATTATTTAAAAAATTTCAACTCCATGGATGCAAGATTCCACACCATCTCAGTAACCGCAACGAATAATACGGTTGCCAAAAAAATTCAGCCTTCTATTATCAAATCCATTTCCCGAAACGAATATTTTCAGTTGCAACAGAGCATAAGTGACCAAAATATCACATTACAGGACAGCCTGTATAAAAAGCAATTAATGGAAGTGGATTCCCTACAGCGCCTATACAAAAGGGTAATGGAAAAAGAAGCTGAAAAGCCGCAACAAGGTACCAATATTAGTCTTGGAGAAAATGGAGGTCAGGAAAACAAAGAATTGGCCCTTATCAACCAAGTAGATAAGTTGAAAGAAAACTTGGTATTACTTAATGAAGAACGCGCCAATAAGTCCAGTATACTGAACGTAATCTCTGCCTTCCCTAGACGTGGAGTAGAGGTTAAGGGAATACTGAATAGCTATAAATTTTGGATTCCGCTGGGATTCATTGGAATTACCTTGATAATTCTAAGTCTTTTGGACTTAAACAGCTATTTGAAAAACTATAAAAAAGAATAGTTTATGAACATCTTGGTTACCGGTGGAGCCGGCTTTATCGGCTCCCATGTGGTTAGGAGATTGGTCACCAACTATCCAAATTATCATATCTATAATTTGGATGCCTTGACTTATGCCGGTAATCTTGAAAACTTAAAGGATATAGAATCTGCCCCGAATTATACCTTTATAAAAGGGGATATTACGGAGTCCGGTTTTATTCATGCTATTTTTAAGAAACATAAGTTTGATGCTGTCATTCATTTAGCTGCCGAGTCGCACGTAGACCGGTCTATATACGACCCAATGGCCTTTGTAAAAACTAACGTTCTGGGAACAGTACATCTTTTAAACGCGGCCAAATCCACCTGGGAAACGGATTATACGGGAAAACGCTTTTATCACATCAGCACGGACGAGGTATATGGAACCTTAGGAGATACCGGAATGTTTACCGAAACAACGGCTTATGACCCCAGCTCTCCCTATTCAGCCTCCAAGGCTAGTTCCGATCATTTTGTCAGGGCCTATGGAGAAACTTATGGGCTTCCGTATGTAATCAGCAATTGTTCCAACAATTACGGCCCCAATCAGTTCCCGGAAAAACTGATTCCCTTGTTTATAAACAACATAATTAAAAATAAACCATTGCCGGTATATGGAGATGGCAATTATACCAGGGATTGGCTATATGTATTGGATCATGCCTTAGCGATCGATTTAGTGCTCCATAAAGGAAAAAAAGCCGAAACCTATAATATTGGGGGCTTTAATGAATGGAAGAACCTAGATTTGGTAAAATTGCTCTGTAAACAAATGGATAAAAGACTGGGAAGAGCAGTTGGTGAAAGTGAAAACCTTATTAATTATGTAAAGGACAGACCTGGGCACGACCTGCGGTATGCAATAGATGCATCAAAAATTAGAAATGAATTAGGCTGGGAGCCATCGGTTACTTTTGAAGAAGGGCTGGAAAAGACTATTGACTGGTACTTAGCCAATGAAGAATGGTTAAAAAATGTTACCTCTGGGGAATACCTTGAATATTATTGGAGGCAATACAAATAATGATATGATGGATGAATCAGTTATGAATTATCCAACAAAATTGTTGCATACAAATCCCCCTTTGAAGGGGGATATAGGGGGATGTAAAAAACTTACTATTTGAAAAACAGAATAATTCCATACAACCGTAAACTTAAAGCATTCACTAGAGAGCTAAGGAAAAATAGTACCTTATCCGAAATACTGTTGTGGAACCAAATCAAGCGAAATGCTTTAGGGGTTGAGTTTCATCGACAGGTACGGATGTTAAATTATATTGTTGATTTTTATTCACATGAGATCAGGTTGGCCATTGAAATTGATGGAAATAGCCATAATCACAAACAACATTATGACAATAAAAGACAATATGAACTAGAACAATATGGTGTAACCTTTCTTAGGATTTCCGATATTGACATAAAGTAACCAATGTTTAGCGTTTTATTGGTGTTGAAAGATAAAATAGATGAACTATATGATGGATAAATAACATCCCCCTTGCCCCCTTCAAAGGGGGAATAATTTGTGACAAACAGATAACTAGATAACTCCATAACAACAACAGCATGAAAGGCATCATATTGGCAGGCGGCTCCGGAACCAGATTATACCCCATCACCTTGGCGATGAGCAAACAGCTAATGCCCATATATGACAAACCAATGATCTACTACCCCCTGGCCACCTTGATGTCTGCCGGTATTCGGGAAATACTTATAATAACCACACCAAAAGACCTTGACCAATTTAAAGCCCTTTTAGGCGACGGTTCGCAATTGGGATGTGCCTTTACATTTACTTCCCAAGAAAACCCTAACGGACTGGCGGAAGCCTTTATTATTGGGGAAGAATTTATTGGTAGCGATAAAGTAGCCCTGATCTTGGGTGATAATATTTTTTACGGCTCAGGACTGGCAACCCTATTACAGGCCAATAACGACCCCGATGGAGGTATTATATACGGCTATCACGTACAGGATCCGGAACGCTATGGGGTGGTGGAATTCAATGAGAAGGGAAAGGCCATTAGTATAGAGGAAAAACCATCACAACCTAAATCGAACTATGCAGTACCCGGTATCTATTTTTACGATAATGAGGTAGTGGCCATTGCTAAAAATATTAAACCCAGCAAAAGAGGGGAACTGGAAATAACAGATATAAATAAAGCTTATTTGGCAAAGGGAAAATTACAGGTTAGCATTTTGGATAGAGGAACCGCTTGGTTGGATACAGGAACCTTCGCTTCCCTAATGCAGGCCTCACAATTTGTAGAAGTTATTGAGGACAGGCAAGGACTTAAAATAGGATCTATAGAAGAAGTAGCTTTTACCATGGGGTATATTTCCAAAGAACAGCTTAAAAAGCTAGCAAGTCCCTTACTAAAAAGTGGCTATGGGAAATACCTGATTGGCCTCATTGGAGAATGATTAGATAATTAAGTTATAACAGATGAAGTTGTTTTGATACGAAAAAGACTTTATTTAACTAGATAATAAAAAAATAAATATTGAAAATTACAGAGACCCAGCTAAAAGGCTGTTTTATTTTAGAGCCCACGGTATATGAAGATGAGCGGGGAATATTTTTTGAATCCTACCATAAAACAAACTTGGAGAAAGCTCTTGGGAAGACTATAAATTTTGTTCAAGACAATATTTCGGTTTCCAAAAAGGGGGTTTTACGTGGCTTACATTATCAGGCAGGAAAGCATGCCCAGTCAAAACTGGTACAAGTGGTGCACGGCGAGGTTTTGGATATAGTGGTAGACCTGCGTAGGGAGAGCAATACTTACGGACAGTATTTTAAACTTAAGCTGTCCTCTGAAAACAGAAAATCGCTTTTTATACCAAAAGGTATGGCACATGGATTTTTGGCACTGACACCAGAAGTGATTTTTTCCTATAAGTGCGATTCCCATTACCAAAAAGAAGCCGAAAAAGGCATCAGATACGACGACCCTGAACTGGATATCGATTGGGAATTGAAAGGAATGCATGTAATCCTATCCCCCAAAGACTTACAACTACCCCTATGGCAAGATCTACAACTATAAAGCGTGTCCTGGTCACAGGGGCATCGGGGCAATTGGGGCGAAGCCTTCAGGATTTGGCTCATGATTACCCTAAGTTGGAATTTGTTTTTATGAATTCAACGGACTTGGATATAACCGATTCACAAAAAGTAAAAGAAACTATTGAATTGGGCGCCTTTGAACACTGTATAAACTGTGCGGCCAACACCAACGTGGAACAGGCCGAAAAAAGCCCGGAAAAGGCCTTTAAAGTGAATGCAGAGGCTGTTAAGAACCTAGCCCTGCTCTGCAAGAAATATCATGTAACACTAATACACATCTCTACGGACTATGTCTTTGATGGAGAAAAAGGATCTCCATATACGGTTGATGACCAGCCCAACCCAATCAATGAATACGGAAAATCCAAATGGGAAGGTGAAAAATATATTCAAGAAATAATGGACCAATATTATATAGTACGCACTTCCTGGCTGTACCATAAAAAATATGGAAAGAATTTTTACAGGGTCATATTGGAAAAGGCCTATAAAGGAGAGGAGTTGCGTATTACGGACGCGCAGTTTGGCTGCCCTACCGATGCAGTCAACCTTGCCAAATATCTATTGAACCTCGTAGCCAATAGCAATCAGCAATATGGCACTTACCATTTTACGGACGGTATTGCCATGAGCTGGTACGGTTTTGCCCTCAACATTCTGGATGAAAATGGTTTGAAAAATACTACAAAAATTGTCAAGGAGAATAATTATCGTAGTTTTGCGAAGCGGCCGAAATATAGCATTTTGGCTAGTCAAGAAACAGATGTATTTTAAACAATGAGATGAAAATAAAGAATTTAATAGTTTTTGGTACGCGTCCTGAAGCCATAAAGATGGCTCCACTAGTAAAAGAATTTCTTAAATTTTCTAATGATTTTGAAACCAAGGTGTGTATAACTGCACAGCACAGGGAAATGTTGGACCAGGTCTTAGATTTTTTTGAGATTTCACCGGATTTTGATTTAGATCTAATGAAGCCAAATCAAAATTTATATAGCCTTACTGCAGATATTATTACCAACTTAAAACCTGTTTTGGAAACGTTTCAACCCGACTATGTGTATGTTCATGGGGATACTACAACAACTATGGCCACTAGTTTAGCTGCCTTTTATGCAGGTGCGCAAGTTTGCCATATAGAAGCTGGTCTAAGAACCTTTAATATGAAGTCACCATTCCCAGAGGAGATGAATCGAAGTGTAACTGGGGTAGTAAGTAACTTACATTTTGCACCTACTACAACCTCAAAGGCCAATTTAATTCGGGAGAATAAAAAAGAAGAAAGTATTATTATAACTGGAAATACAGTTATAGATGCTTTATTGTTTAGTGTGAATAAGGTAAATAGTACTTCTTTTCAAGATACAGAGGTTACTCAATTAAAAACTATTATAGATGACAGTAAAAAATTGATTCTAGTTACTGGTCATAGAAGGGAAAACCATGGTCAGGGGTTCATTAATATTTGTGAAGCGTTAAAAGTTATAGCTGAAGAAAATCCAGATGCTCAAATTATTTATCCCGTACACCTTAACCCAAATGTACAAAAGCCAGTATACGAATTATTGGCTAATATCGATAATATCTCACTTATAGCACCCCTTTCCTACCCGGCCTTTGTATGGCTCATGGAAAAGTCTTATCTGATCATCACGGATAGTGGTGGTGTACAGGAGGAAGCGCCTAGTTTAGGAAAACCGGTATTAGTTATGCGCGACACAACTGAGCGTCCTGAGGCCGTTGATGCAGGTACTGTACTTTTGGTAGGAACAGATAAAGATAAAATTATAGCAGAAGCTTTACGGCTCTTAAACGACGCCGAATTCTATGAGCAAATGGGGAAACTACACAATCCTTATGGCGACGGTAATGCTTGTAGCAGAATTGTAAACCATATTTTAGATTCAAGAAATTAAAACTCCAATGCAAAAGGTTGGACATGCCTTAATTTGGAGGTTGAAAAATGTCCTAATAAATAAAAACATTGATTTAACCAATTCAAAATAAAATGAATAAACCGGAAGTAGTAATGATTGGCCTAGGCTACATTGGCCTACCAACTGCGGCGTTAATTGCCCAAAATAAAACTTTTGTGCATGGGGTAGACATTAATCCAAAGGTTGTGGAAACAATCAATGCGGGCAAAATCCACATTGTTGAACCGGAATTGGATACTGCAGTGGCCAATGCGGTAAATAAAGGCTATTTAAAAGCAGCAACCTTACCTGTGGAAGCAAATACCTACCTTATTGTGGTGCCTACCCCATTTAAAGGGAAGAACGAACCGGATATCTCTTTTGTAGAGGCTGCCACCAAAGCCGTCATTCCATTATTGAAGGCACATGATCTGTTTATTATTGAGTCTACCTCCCCGGTTGGAACTACTGAAAAGATGATGTCCTTGATATATAACGAACGTCCGGAACTAGAAGGAAACTTAAATATAGCCTATTGCCCTGAAAGAGTCTTGCCTGGAAACGTTATGTACGAGCTGGTATATAATGATAGAGTTATTGGTGGAGTAAATAAAGAATCGACAGAAAAGGCTGTTGCATTTTACAAGCAGTTTATTAAGGGGGAATTACACAAAACTAATGCGCGTACGGCAGAGATGTGTAAACTAGTTGAAAATTCCTCTAGAGACGTGCAAATAGCCTTTGCAAACGAATTATCCTTAATCTGTGATAAGGCAGAGATCAATATATGGGAACTTATAGACTTGGCCAATAAGCATCCTAGGGTAAATATTTTACAACCCGGATGTGGAGTAGGTGGGCACTGTATTGCAGTAGATCCTTATTTTATTGTTGCGGAATATCCTATGGAATCCCAAATTATTGGAAAAGCTAGGGAAATAAACAATTACAAATCCTTTTGGTGTGCCGAAAAAATACAAACTGCAAAGTTACAATTTGAATTGCAACATGGTCGCAAACCTAGTATAGCTTTAATGGGGTTAGCTTTTAAGCCCAATATTGATGACCTAAGGGAATCTCCAGCAAAATATATTGCACAAAAAGTATTGCAAAATGCCAACAACGAAGAGTATTTTATTGTAGAGCCAAATATTTCAGAACATAAAGTATTTAAATTGACCGATTATAAGAAAGCTGTTGAAGAGGCTGACATCATAGCTTTTTTAGTGGCACATAAGGAATTCCAAACACTAGAACTGTCCAATGATAAGGTGGTATTGGATTTTTGCAACTACAATAAAAAATAATAATTATGAAAAAAAAACATTTTATTATAGCCTTGATTTTTGGGCTAATACTTTTTTCCTGTAATTTCAAAAAGAATGAAAAAACAAAGGACAATGAATATCAAGAAGAAGAGAATAGGATTGATTATACCCAAGCTGAAAATTTAACCACGGAAATTTCTTATATTTTTAACGAAGGGTATAACTTTTCAGAAGAAATAAGGATAAATGAAATCGGTTATGTTAAAACAGGAAATAACACTTACAAAATAGTCTATTTTTTGGACGAAGAATCGAATTTAAGTAAAATTCAGAATTTAAATATCGCTTTCAGAATATATCCTAAAGATACTTCTTTGTTCGCGACCGAAGCAGATAAAAAAGCTGGTGCAAAAACCTTGGCCTCAAAGTGTAAAATTCAAGAAATGGGTGGCTCCTTGGTTATAGTTTCAAATGAATTTTCAATAATCCCTAAATCCTTTGCTCAAATTAAAGTGTATATATACGATCCTAAGGACGGTATATATGGTAAAATGATGACCCTTTTAAATATTGAGTTTAGTTAGCCGAAATTATGATCTTTTCAACGTCGCTTTTTTTGTTTTTTTTTGTGTTTGTTTTTATAGTCTATTGGCCAATATTGGGAGCAATAAAGGATAATGATAAGCGACTAAAAATAAGAATAATTTTCTTGCTTTTTGCATCTTATTATTTTTATATGTCATGGAATCCAATATTCATCTTATTGATATTGTTTTCTACAATTGTAGATTATATTGCAGGCCAAAAAATTTATAATAGCACTTCGAAAAGTCAAAAGAGACTCTTTTTAATTTTAAGCCTAATAACTAATTTAGGATTTCTTGGGTATTTTAAATACGTTAACTTTTTTCTCGGAACTTTAAACGACATTTCTGGGGCTAACTTTTTTGTTGATGTTGTTTTGCCAGTAGGGATATCATTTTACACCTTCCAATCAATGTGTTACACAATTGACATATATTATGGTAAAATGAAACCTTCAAAGAATTTCTTCGAGTTTTCATTATATGTTACCTTTTTTCCACAGCTTGTAGCTGGCCCTATTGTAAGAGCTAAAGATTTTATTCCACAACTTAAAGTCAATCAATATTTCAAGGATATCAATTTTCAGTTAGCTGCGAATTATTTTATTCTCGGGTTAGTAAAAAAAGTATTGATAGCCGATAATATCGCAAAATTCTCAGACCCCGTATTTGCTAATCCTGACCTCCATGGAACCTTATCTACTTGGATTGGGGTTATGGCATATAGCGTGCAGATTTATTGCGATTTCTCAGGTTATTCTGACATGGCCATTGGCGTAGCGGCCATACTCGGGTTAAAACTTATGGAAAATTTTAATATGCCGTATAATGCTACCAATATTACAGCGTTTTGGAGAAAATGGCATATAAGTCTATCGTCATGGTTGCGTGATTATTTATTTATTCCACTAGGTGGAAGCAGAGTGTCAAAAAAAGTATTTTACTATAGAAATTTGATGATAACCATGCTTCTGGGAGGATTATGGCATGGTGCTAGTTGGAATTTTGTGGTTTGGGGCGGATTGCACGGGTTGGCCTTGATAGCACATAAATTGTATAGTACAAGATATTCTAGCAGTTTTAAATTCTCAAGAATAAGTGCTTCAGTATATACTGTGCTTTCTTGGATTGTAACCATGGTGTTTGTCATGGTTACATGGGTATTCTTTAGGGCGCAAACATTTGATGATGCTGCACTATTACTTAAAAATATGTTCAGCTTTAAAGAATCTGTAAATTATACTGTTCCAATGGCATTAGTAGCTTTATTGGCAATTGTAATTACTGGTCATTTCTTAGGCTCAAAATTTTTTAAAATAGTAGAGGAAAAACAAGACCATATATTTAATAATCCTTACATACAGGGAGCTGCATTTGGATTGGGAATATTTCTTGTACTTCTTTTTGGCTCCAATGACAATCAGGCTTTTATATATTTTCAATTCTAGTTAGATATGACAAAAAATCATTTTCTTTTTTTAAAGCAGATTATTGTATCCTTTATAGTAATAACTTCACTGGCATGGGCTGTTTTGTTTTTGTTCAATTCTGATGAGAATAGTAAGCATTTTATTGTAGTTGACGCAAAGTTAACAAGTATAAGAAAGGAGTCTTCTGAAATCTTGGAAAACCTAATAAATGAAAATCAAGTTACGTTTGACCCCACTAATGGTCTTAAAATAGAGCAAGTACTAAGAAATCTGAAGTATTCTGAAAAAAAAAGAATATTGTTATTAGGATCATCACAGTTAATTACATTAAATGATGATTGGTCATATGATAATTACTTAAGAAGAGTAGATAAATTACTTGAAAAGGAGTTTAACAATGAAGTTATAGTTTATAATTTGTCTATGGGAGGAATGACTGTCAGTGAAAAACGGAAAGTATTAAAAAAAGTACAAGAAATATTAAATTTTGATATAATAATAATTAGCATCGGGCCCTATGATTGTCGTGAATTGGATACAAGGAAGGGAATTGAAGACATTGAGAATATTACTTTTGAAAAAATTGATAGAAAGGGCACCTATTTAAAAGGAAAGTCAATATTTAATGAAATTTCCATTAGTGGAATAAATAATTCTGTAGAAAACATCTTCAATAAACAACTAATTCGATGGAGTTCTTTTTACAGTTATAAGTCAGCGATTAAAACCTGGTTTGGAACAGAAATCGATAACATTTTAGCATTTAAAAAAGAAGATAAACAGCTAAAACCTGCTGAGTGGCGAACCTTTAATCAAAATTTAGATAATAAATCTGGCTGGTCTAATGACATTAGTCATTCAGGTAAAAAATCATTAAAGATTATAAAAAGCGATTCAAGTTCAACAGCATCATGGAAAGGCTCAAAAATCTTACTTGAAAAGCCAACCAATAAGTTAGTACTTGGGGGCTGGAGTAAATGTAAGAATCTATTTGGAACAAAGTTATACTGTATTGATTTTAAGATTGATTTTATTGATGGAAGCGAAACATGGTATTATAAGGGATTAGAGTTCAGTTCAGAAATAAGCCAATGGCAGAACGTTGAAGAAATTGTGCAGTTTGACAAAGAGGTAAAATCGATTTCACCTTATTTAATTGTAGCCCAAGGTAGCGGAACAGCATGGTTTGATGATATATATGTAAAACCTATTTACGAAATAGTTGACAAAAACATCGTCTTTAACCATAATATGGAAGAAAAATCACAGATAAAGGATGTATACACTCTAAAATTTGATAATGATATTTGGGAAGACATAATAGAGAATTCTGGAAATCTGGTAGATTACTTTTCAAATACAGAGGACTCTAACACTAAGAAATATTTACTAATCCCACCGGTTTACAATTCTGAAATTAAAAAGGGGTATGAACAAGATTACTTTGTAGAAAAATTTGTAACAAACCTAAAAGACAAATGCCAAAAAGGAAATATCAAATTAATAAATGCAAGTGAATTACTCGACGAAACTCATTTTATTGAGTTTGAATCTGGAGAAAAGAAAGGTTTGGTAGAACCTTTGCATTTTGGTTCTGCTGGGCACAAGAAATTAGCAGGTTTTATTAAGAACGAATTAAATTTATAAGATGTTACAAGCAATTATTAAAAAGGGAAAGGTCATGGCTGAGGAAGTGCCATCACCAATATTATCAGCCGGAGAAGTATTAATAGCCGTTTCTTATAGTTGTATTTCTGCCGGCACGGAACTAAAAAGTGTTGGTAATAGCGGCGAAAATTTATTGGTCAGAGCCATGAAACAGCCTGAAAACCTGAAAAAGGTGATTCAATTAGCGAAAGATCACGGTGTATCCAAAGCATTTTCTAAAGTACAACAAAAGGTAAAATATGGTACGCCTACAGGGTATTCCAATGCAGGTATTGTAATTGCGGTTGGTAGCGCGGTGAAGAATTTTCAAGTAGGTGATAAGGTTGCTGCTGCCGGTGCGGGTATTGCCAATCACGCTGAATATGCTGTTGTACCACAAAATTTGGTAATGAAAGTGCCTGAGGGTCTTGATTTACAGTTAGCTTCAACGGTGACACTCGGGGGAATAGCACTACAGGGAGTCCGACGTGCAGATTTGAGAATGGGTGAGTATGGAGTGGTTGTCGGAGCAGGAATATTGGGGTTGATAACCATTCAATTTTTGAAAAATTCAGGTGTTCGTACTATAGTTAGTGATATCAACGAAGACCGTTTGAAAATCGCTAAAGAATTGGGAGCAGATTTGGTCATCAACCCCGCGAAAACTAATTTGGTAAAAACCGTATCAGATTTTACTGGGGGCTACGGTGCAGATGGAATTATATTTACCGCTGCCACAGCGAGTAGCGAGCCCTTATCCGATGCTTTCAATGCCTGCAAGAAAAAGGGGCGAGTTATCCTTGTTGGTGTTTCAGGAATGGAAATCAAACGTGAAGATATTTATCAAAAAGAGCTTGATTTTAAAATATCAACCTCGTATGGTCCAGGTCGTTACGACCGTCAATACGAAGATTTGGGGAATGACTATCCATATGCCTATGTGAGATGGACAGAAAACAGAAACATGACCGAATATCTCAGGTTACTCCGCGAAGGAAAAGTGAAACTTGACTTACTCATCAACAAAGTTTATTCTATAGGGCAAGTGGAAGAAGCGTATGCATCTCTTCAAGGTCCTGAAAAGCCAATCATTGTTTTATTGAGTTATGAGGAAAAGACCGTGGAGAGGCTTACATCAAAAGTCATAGTAAACTCGAATTATAGCAGTAAAGGAGTGCTTAATGTTGCCTTAATAGGAGCTGGAAGTTTTGCAACTGCTATGCACCTTCCAAATATGGAAAAGATGAAGGACAAGTATGCACTATATGCCGTGGTTAATAGAACGGGACATAAAGGCAAATCGGTCGCCACGCATTTCAATGCCAAATATGCAACATCAAATATTGACGATGTATTAACTGATCCTGAAGTTGATTTGGTTTTCATAACTACACAACACAAAGACCATGCGTCATTAGTATTGCAGTCCTTGCAAGCTGGTAAACATGTTTTTGTGGAAAAACCATTGGCGACCAATCAAGAAGATCTGGATAAGATTGTGACGTTTTATAAAGAGCATCCAAAGGAAACCAAACCTATTTTATTGACAGGGTTCAACCGTAGGTTTAGTAAATATGCTCGCGAGATAAATGAACATACCAAGAATCGCATTAACCCACTATTTGTAAGTTACCGAATCAATGCTGGTTTCAAAGCTTCGGATGACTGCATACATGAACATGGTGGCAGAGTAGTTGGTGAGGTTTGCCATTTTATAGATTTGATTTCCTACTTGGTGGATTCGTCAATTATATCGGTAAGTGTTGAGAAATTAAGTCCGTCAAACTATCAAATTCGCAAAGATGATAATGTAGCAATTGTATTAAAATACAAAGATGGTTCTGTAGGCAATCTCCAATATTTTTCAACTGGGAACAAAGGTTATCAAAAGGAAAATTTAGAAGTTCATTTCGATGGAAAAACCATTGTAATGGATGATTTCAAAAAACTGACAGGTTATGGGGTAAATCCGAAGGAAATGGCAGGCAAAATTCCTGAAAAAGGACAATATGAAGAGTTGCTGCATATGCATGAAGCCATAACCAAAGGTACATGGGCCATAAATTTGGAAGATATGATTCAGACCACCCAAGCAACATTTCTTATACAGGAGGCTTAAATTTAGTCATTAGGGGAAAATGAATATAAAAACAATTTTATCAAAACCTATTCCAGTAGTTTGGTATAGATTTGTCCAACTAATTAAGCTGAAGTTCTATTTTAGAATCACATTTTGGGGTAAAATTGAGCGGAAAATTAATAGGTTTACAACTTACCGCAAGCCCTGGAAAGAGAAAAGTTGTCTTTTTGATAAGAGTTTATCACCATTGAATATAACAGAGACCTTAAGAATCAAAATTATAGAAAATGCCGATAAAATTAAAAGTGGAAAAATCTCGATTTTTGATGTAGATTATCATTTTAATTTACCTATTGCATGGAATAAGGATTGGCGTACCTCGAAAATGTGGAAAAACGCCTATTTCAAATCTTATGCATTCTACGAAAAAGAAAAAGAACAAAAATATGATGTGAAATTCCCATGGGAACTATCGCGGTTAAGCTTTTTGATTACCGTTGCACAGGCATATCAAATTAATGAAAATAAAGATTACTTAGGATATGTTCATAGCGTCCTATTGGATTGGTTATCTAAAAATCCATTAGCCTATTCTGTCAATTGGTATCCAATGGAAGTTTCTGTTAGAACTATTAATTTAATCCAACTAAGGGAGATTCTATTGGAATCCCCTAAAACAGACGACAGTGTTAACCTGATAAATGAAATATTGTTATTGCACGGTATATTTCTTTGGAGAAATATTGAATATACCGATATCAGGGGAAATCATTATTCCGCCAATTTAACTGCCTTACTATTATTAGGTAAGGTGTATAAAAAATTTTATAAAGAGGCTAGATTATGGTTTAATTATGCATTAAAGAATATAGAAAAAGAGTTCCACCTACAATTTTTAGCGGATGGTGTAAATTTTGAAAAATCCACTTCCTATCACAGACTTGTTGTTGAGTTTTATTTAATTTCATTTATAGTGATGAAACGCTATGGAATAGCAACAAATTCGCTGACACTAAATAAACTTAGGAACGCTTGTAAATTTATAAAAGATTACAGTAAACCGAATAAATCAACACCAATTATTGGTGATAACGATAGTGCTTCGGTTTTTCAGAATGATGTAGTTAATTTAAATGATCATTCTAACATTTTGCAGTTGGCAAGTCATTTTTTTAGTGATACAACCCTAAATATTTCATCAACAACATATCTCTCCTCAATTTGGATTTTTAACCAAAAATCATTTCAAGAAACTTTAGACAAAAATTCAGATATATTTCGATATAAATACTATTCAAAAGGTGGCTTTGTTGTTGTTAAAGAGAAATTGAATTATTTTATTACGGATGTTGGGGAAGTTGGTATGGAAGGAAGGGGAGGACATGGTCACAATGATCTATTTGGTTTTGAATTGATGCTTGATGGGCAAGACTTCATTGTCGATGCCGGCTGTTATACATATACTGGGGACTTAGCTTTAAAAAATGAAATGAAATCCTCAGCCTATCACAATATTTTAACCGTAGACGGAAAAGAAATAGCTCCTTTGATTGGTAATTGGGGTATTGCTGATATCGCAAAACCATATAATCTTGTGATTAACGAGAATCAAGAAAAGGTCACTGTTAGAGGCAAACATGGGGGCTATGAAAGATTACCGGACCCAGTTGTACACCAACGAACTTTTGAATTGGATAAGAATACATTTAAACTTTCTTGTATAGATGCTGTTTCTTGCCATTCGGAGCATAATATACAACGTCATTTGCATTTTTCTGATTCTGTAAAAATCGTGATTAGAGAGAATGACGTTTTGACAACTGTTGGGGTCACGCAATATGTAATTACTTGCGATGAGAATTCAAAACCTACTATTTCTTCATATTATTTAAGTTATAACTACGGTCACAAGACTTCTGCGCAAAAGGTCACTTTTGAAACGAAAATAGAGGGTACATGTAAATTACATTTTACAATTGAAAAAGAAACTGGGAATGAATAAAATTAGTTTAGACGTATTATTTAGTTCCCTTTTTGCTGTTTTGGCTGTGCTTTTTAATTTTTGGTTGATTAAGGAGGCAGAGTTTTATCTTTCTGCCGCTCTGTTAGGCACTTTTATGTTAATTCGAAGGTTGGCGCCAACCTTTTCGAACTTAAGTCAGTTAGGTTCTTCACAAGCCTTGATTCGTTTTACAAGTTTGAACAAAGATGATGTTGAGAAGATAAAATGCTATTTCTTTATATCAATCGTGCTTTGGCTGGCAAGCTCCCTATTTTTATTGATTTTGTTTACATCCTTCAGTGAAGCTATAGAGACGCTATTATTACCCGATGTAGCTGACAGAAATAGTTATCTGGCATTGACCTTTGTATATATTTCTATTTTGCATTTGAGCTATTTGATTCTTCCCTATTTCCTTAATCTTCGAAAAATTTTGATGTATAATATCATCAATATGATGAATGCTAGTTTGGTGATGCTGGCAGTATTTCTAATGGTTGCTAACTCCGAAAATTTGATTGAAGTATTAACTCTATCGTTGATAATAATGGCTATCATTCAGCTCTTGATTTTGGGGTATATTATTTTACAATTGAATTTGTACAGATTCCCTTCTAAAAAAATGCTGCAATCTGAGAGCAGGTCTTTTTTCAAATACGGATTGCCAAGGGCTGCAATGACTTTTTTAGAAATGTTCATGCTTACTATAGGGTCTTTATTGGTGAAGAAAGACCATCAGCTAGTAGGGTCTTTCTTAATAGCGATTACCTTGGCAAGGATAGTTTTAATTATACTTCAGCCGATATCATTATTGTCATCGGTTATTGTGGGCCATAACACAGATAGTGACAAGCCAAAGAAAACTTTAAATCTCTTATTTGGAGGTGTAATTTATTCTAGTGTACTTGTAATTGTCATCTTGTACAATTGGATTGATGTACTAATTCGCTTTTGGCTAACAAAAGAAGATACGATTATCGATGCAGTTTCTGTGTTTAAAATTCTGGTTTTTGGTCTGGTGCCCTATTGTATTTTTCAAGGCTTAAAGGGCTATATTGAAATTAGGTTTTACAAACCATTAAATTTATTTTCAATCGCCATTGCAACATTGGTACATGTACTATTGTTCTTTGTGTTCAACCAGTTCTGCGAAACGCTGATATCATTGTCAGTTTCGCTTATGTTAGCTTTTGTTATTATGGGTCTTTGGTCTTTTTCTTGGTGTCGAAAAGAAATATATAAGCAAACATATTTCAAGTTTGTATATTTTTTGATTATCTCTCTGATTCTTTTTGGAATTAACTATTTCATCAATTTTTACTTCCCTAATTTGATTGGTTTGGTTGCCGCCTTATTTTTAACGGCAGCAGGTTTTTTAGGATTCTTTATTTTTGGCAGAATTGTATTTGTAAAAGATGTGCTTAGCACATTTGAGTTTAAATTCTTGGATAGATTTGTCAGATAAAAGCAACTATTTTTCTACTCAAGAATTGAAAACGAATTCTGAAATAGTACCTTTGGAATTTCTAACGAAACCAACTTAACCAATCTCAGTCGAAAATAATCTATGTGCGGAATATCAGGAATAATTGCTTACAATACTATTACCCCATCTGACGAAGCATCCCTTATAGCAATGCGAAATGCTATCGTACATCGGGGGCCAGACCATCAAGGAATTTGGAAAAACCATTCTGTAGTTTTTGGACATAATCGATTGTCGATTATCGATTTATCAGATGAAGCGAATCAACCCATGGTTTCTGTATATAAAGATGTCATTATTTCTTTTAATGGGGAAATCTACAATCATGCAGAAATAAAAGAAAAGCTTGTGGGTTCGCAAAAATTTCGAACCGATCATTCAGATACAGAGGTCATTATCAATGCCTATAAAGAATGGGGTCTAGAAAAAGCTTTGCGGAAGTTCAAGGGCATGTTTGCCTTTGCTTTGTATGATATAAAAAAGCAAACCACGTTTTTGGTTCGCGATCGAATGGGCAAAAAACCGCTTTATTTTTCCCGAGTAAATGATAAGCTATACTTCTCTTCGGAAATAAAAGCACTTTTAGAATCCGATGAAATTGATAGAACCATTAATGAAGAAGCGATTTACCATTATCTATCTTTTTTGACCGTGAATGCACCAGATACATTCTATTCAAACATCTCCAAATTGGAGGTAGGCACTTATATCAAATATTCAAAAAAAGAATTCACAAAAAACACCTATTGGAATATTTCTGATGCCATAAATACCAAATGTGATGATAGCTATGATACTGCAGTAGATACCATTAAGGAAAAGCTAATGCGCTCCATGAAATACAGAAATGTATCTGATGTGCCCATTGCGGTAGCGTTAAGTGGAGGTGTTGATAGCTCCTTGAATCTTTTGTACAGCTCAAAAGACAACCCAAATATCAATGCGATTAATTTAAAATACGAGACATCACATGAGTTCAATGAATCTGAAAACGCCAGAAGATTTTCCAAAGAGCTCGGTGTTGATTATACCCAATTAGAAATCAATCAAGAAAAATTCGAGTCCGAACTATTAACGCTTTGCGATGTTTTACAGGATATGCCTTTTGGTGATCCTAACTCCGTTTTACTCTATTATATTTCTAAAGAAGCACAAGGTACGAAATCAAAAATCCTGTTGGTCGGTGAAGGAGGTGACGAACTAGGCGGCTATCCAGTATATATAAGTATGTTAAAAGAGTACCAGTTTATACAAAAAGTGCCCAATTTTCTAAGGGGTTTGTTAAAATACATTCCCTTAAAAAAACGGTTCGACTTCTTTTACAAGGGAGATGTAGTTTCCCGAAGACAGGTTCATGGTTTTACAGAATTTGAAAAGAAAAAGTTCTGGAAGGGCAAACCTTATAATTCTTATGCCGTTTTACATAATCTAATGCAAGAAGTTAAAGGAGGAGACTTTTTAAGAAAAGTATTGAACGTGGAATATAAACTGAGATTACCCGAGCTCATCTTGGCAAGAGTAGATTACCCAACTATGGCTGCAAGTGTAGAAGCCCGGTCACCATACATGGACTTTGAACTAATTCAATATTGTGCCAGTTTGCCTTTCGAATTAAAAATGAAAAACGGAGCGAAGTCAATGATAAAAGATGTTGCCAGGGAATACCTACCGGATTATATCACCAATGGTAAAAAAGTCGGTTTTGGTATGTTATTACATCCTTTTTTGACCGAATCCTTACCAAAAATGTTCAAAAAAGAAGTAGTCGATAATAATGATGCTCCGGTAAAAAAGTATATTCAAGAATCTTTCTTAAAAAAATTAGGTAATAAAAAACCAAATCCCCAATTAGGTTATCGCTTATGGATTATTTATTCATTAAATAGGTGGCTAATTTTGAACTTGCAGCGCAGTAATAAGAATTTAAAAGGATGACTTTTGAACCTAAAAACATGTTAAATTTATTTCAAAAAATTGATTACTAAAATCGTATAAATCCTTCCTAAAAAGGCATGAAAGCTCTATATATTTTATTTGTATTTATTTTGATATCCTGTAAGGAATCAAAAAACAGGGGTTATATTTTCAAGGATGTAGCAATGCCGGAATTTATAAATGAGGAATGGAATGATTCTGCTTTAAAACATTACATACTGACTATACCTCAGACAAACATCAAGTTCAGCCCCACTTTTTTGAAGAGGCAACTGTTGAAAATACTGATCTATTGAGAGAAATAGTTCACCATACCAACTATAAAAACAAAGGAGAAGGCAGAAGACCAAAAAAAGAGCGTTACAACGAGCTAGGTTATATGTTTAAAACCCAGGGTGTAGGCGAAAATTGTGGTTTTATGAGCACTACTTTGTTTGATGTTTACCGAGCTATGGGCTTTAAGGCTAAGCGGTATGATGTAATTGACGGTAGCTGGAAAGGTTTTTTGAAATATAGGGATAGCCATGTCTTTGTAGAAGTTTATATTCCAAGTTTGAAAAAATATATAGTGCAAGACCCAACAATTAATAATTCAGTTTTTTCGTGCAAAAATCAAGAACGATTGTCATTTGAAGAAATTAGAAAGAACTTGTATATGGGTAATTTGCAACCTTGTTTTTTAGAAAATAAGGTAAGTGTATATATGACACCAAATAGGAAATTATCGTTACGGCAAAAAATAGGGGTCTTAGAAGATTATTACACAGGTTCAATACTTTCACTCAGAAAATTTGATGGAGTTGAAGAAGTAATAATAAAATTACATAATTTGGGTATTATAGCAAATGAAGAAAAGCGAGTATCAGACTTAAAGGTTTTAAAAGCACTCTGCACCACCTGTAAATTTGATGTGGATATTTTGAAAGATAATAGTGAAATTCAAAATTTCATGAAATGTTTAAACTCCAAAGTCTTGGCACAGGGGATACTCATAACTTCATTTAATAGAAGTGAACAAGGCTTTTTAATACAATACACCAACGACAGAGAGCTAAATGTACTCTATGACCCCTCTCATGATCTATATGTGGGCAAATCATATTTTACCTATGCCTATTGGGATTTGAACAATAGGGGTTATTTCTTGGAAAGGGACGCCAAGTATATGGTTCCCCTTAAATTCTATTCATACAGAACGAACGAAGTATTTGAATTTTAAAAAGTATCTTAGAATATTTAAACCATAATAATAGCCCTAAGTGAACATTCTATTTTTCATATCTCACCAACCCAACCCAAGATTTGTTAAGCAAATCAATTTTTTAGCCAAAAACAATACCGTTTCGCTAGCGTATTTTCAGCGCAAAACTTTAGCTGATTTAGATAGCTCTATTGACGCAAGTGTGGTTCGTCAAAATTTTGGGCAGATTCCCAATGCTTCTAGACCGGTGAAGAGAATTTGGACGTATTTAAAAACCATTAAAAGCATAAAAAAGCTTATCAATGCAAATGAGTTTGATGTCGTTTTGGTGAATAATCTTGATGTGCTTTTATTGTACTTATTCTCCCGTTTTAAGTTATTTGGAAAAAGGGATTCGACGAAAGTGGCAATTGAGATTTCCGATCTTCGAAAATATGTTTTTAGTGATGGTTTTATGGCGAAAAGATTGCGTGGTTTAGAAAAGCGCCTCTATCGAAAGCATATTGATAAGTTGATCGTAACTTCTGAGAAGTACTATACCTATCATTTCGAAAAGTTCTTTTCTAAAGACGTTTTCATTTTGGAGAATAAATTGCTTTCCCAAGAAATAAAAATAACTGAGTCGACAGATAACCAAAAATCAGATAAAATAGTAATCGGTATTGTTGGCTTATTGTTACGGAAAGATGAGTACATAAAACTTTTTGAAACTTACCGAGAGCATGCTCAAGTAGAAATTCACGTATATGGAAAAGGTCAATATCAAGGTGTGGTTGAAGAGTATGCTGCGAAATACAGCAACATAAAATACTTCGGCCCCTACAACGCATTTACTGACACAAAACGGATTTACGAATCAATTGACATTATTTACTTGATTTATGATATTCATCAGGTATCATTAAATAATCGCTTAGCGTTACCGAATAAGCTTTATGAATGTATGTATTATTGTGTTCCATTGCTGTGTAGTAAGGATACTTATTTAGAGGAAAAGGTAAAAGAATATGGTGTAGGAGTGTCTATTGATTACAAAGTTGAAGGTGAAATTGAAGCTGGGGTTGAATTTCTTATGATCAATGCAGATAAAATGAAATTACATTTCAAAACCTTATCTAAAAATCTATATTTAGGCGATACCGATTACGTAGAACTAGAATCTTTTTTAATTCAATAAATGAAAACCGCAGAGCCGACTTATTCCCTATTAAAGAACTTAGATGTAGTTTTTTTACTGCTTTCAGGTGTTGTTGTCACGTTTGCTATTGAGAAACTCAACGCGCCATTAATTGCAATTCTATTTGCCGCGCAGTTATTTGTATTGATTAAAAACAAAAAGGCTAATTTAAAAATCACTTGGTATTTTTGGTGCTTGATGGCTCTGTTTTCTTTAAATTTATTAGGCCTTTTGTATACCGAAAATCTCCCTAAGGGGTTTGAAATGATTGGTCGACAGATTAGTTTTCTATTATTCCCTTTGTTTTATGGCGTGTACCAGATTAAAAACATAGCCCTACTTTTCAGAGTCTATTGTGTTTCTATCTTTGTGCTAATTTTTCTTTTTGAACTTGATACAGTATATCGATTTCTTTATAAAAGCGATACATTTCCTTTATCATTAGACCTCTTCCTATCGTATCGATATACAGGGGCCGAACTCACCAAGTTGTTAGGCGTACACAATGCGTATTTTGGTATGTATATTCTATTTTCAAACACACTGATTTTAAATCAACTTCGACAGGTTAAAAGCACTCGAATCTTTGCGTTACTATTCCTACTGATTTGTGTACAATCCCTTTTCTTACTTCAAATGGTTGCCAAAACGGCTATTATTTCAAATTCCATTCTAGTAGTGGGATCAATCATCTATATTCTAATCAAACAGAAAAAGTTGAAATTGTTATTTTTTGTCGCCACATTAATTGCCCTATTTGCTTATTTTTCATCTTCTTATCTAAAATTGCCCTTAGAACGAATAACCGAAAGATTTGAAGAACTGAATCAAGGGAAAAAAGCAGAACGTGAGACTAGAATAAAACTATGGAATGCAGCACTACCCATTATAGAAAATAATCCAATAATTGGTGTAGGAACTGGCGATGTTCAAGACCATCTGCATGCAGTTTATAAAAAGAACAATATTACATCAAAAAGTAATATACATAATCAGTATTTAGACTATTTGATGAGATATGGTATCATCGGGCTGTTTATATTCTTGTACGTGCTCGGTTACGCTTTAATACATGCATATAAAACTAGCAATTTTATCTACTTTTGTTTTACACTAATTGTTATGGGTTGTTGTTTTACGGAGAATATTTTAAGTCGTCAATGGGGAATAACCTTTTACACCTGTTTCAATTACCTTTTGTACTTGAATGCCAAAAAAGATTAAATGGTGATCACCTATTTTTTATTAGTCATACTGCTGTTACATATAATTATATTCAGACAACTGATATTTAATTGGAATGTCTTTGGTGTTTTTTTCATAGCTACACTTTTGTTTTCAATAGCGGGCATTATGGCGTTTCCTTTTTTCAAACCCTACTTCTTGCTCACCTTTAATTCTTTTAAGCTAGAACTAATTTCAGATGCAGACATAATTAAAACTCAAATCATAGGCACAGTTGGCTTTTTATCTGTTTTGTACGCTTATGTTTTTGGTATTTCCATAATGTACAAACGCGTAAAATGTATTAATCATTTTAATTTAAGCGTAAATATAAAAGACAATTTAAGCAGAGTTAATTTCTATGTACTTACGTTTGGGGTACTATTATTTATATTTATTTATTTATTCATAAAACGGGACATTTTGATAATTGGCATATTAGATGGTTTGTTAGGAAGACAGCCTGAGGCCATATTACAATCCCGAGCAGCAATTACATCGAGTTATATATATACTATTCTCATTTATAATGTGTTGCCATTTATTACGATAGTGGCATTTTATATGTCATTGAAAAGAAAGCGTCTTATGAACAAGATTTTATTTTTGATGTTGTTCTTTATATCCTTTTTTCTGATTTTGGCTCTTTTTCAAAAGAGGCCTTTGATGATCTTCATGCTCTCAGTCCTCATATCAGGGTACGTTTTTAAAGAAAATCTATTCCCTAAAAAATTAAAGAAAATCAAAACGAAAAAAAGCAGAAAGCGTAAATATATTATGTATTTAAGTTTTCTATTTGTGCTTTTGTTAGTTCTTTATTATTCCGCAACAACTTATCAATTTCAAAATGTTTTTGAAGCGGGTGCCAAACTTTCCGAAATTGTTTTGACAAGAGTTTTTGGAAGGTTATCAGTTCCTGCATTCTGTTATGTTCACTATTTCCCTGAGGTTAACGACTATTATTACTTTACTAATATAGGGTTATTTAGTAAGATTTTTGGTTTTGAACATTTCCCTGATACGCAAGTTATATTTGATTATTTTTCCACCGTAAAAGTGGAAGGCTCCATGGCCATCAATAGTGTGATGGACTTTTATGGTGCCTTTGGCTATTTCGGAATGATATTAGGAAATCTCTTTTTAGGACTTACAATTTCAACTTTAGATACCTTCCTTGATAAATTAGAAAAGAATAGCATCAACTTAATCTTTATTGTTTTTTGCTTTGTTTTCGCATATTACCTATCTCAGGCAAGTCTACCCAGGGCTTTATTAGGCTATGGTTTTGTATTTTTTGTTTTAACATGGATCTTTTTAATAAAGGGTTTTAAGATTGTCTTAAGAAAATTGACTTAGAGTTAATAATTCAGAAAAAGCACTAAAATATAATTGGAATAGGTATATTGAAATAATATAAATAATAAATTAAACATCAATTTTTGATAAGTTTGCCGAATATAAAATTCATTATCCTCAACTTGTTAAAATCATCACTTCAAAATTATATATGAAACAAATCATACAAGACCTTAAGAAAGGGGAAACTATATTGGAAGAAGTACCGGTCCCTATGGTCAAAACCGGACATGTTCTAATTAAGACAACTAGGTCATTGGTTTCATTAGGAACGGAAAGAATGTTGGTAGAATTTGGAAAAGCCAATTTTATCCAAAAAGCTCGACAACAACCGGACAAAGTAAAAATGGTTTTGGATAAAGTAAAAACAGACGGACTAAAACCTACAATGGACGCTGTTCTCAACAAGCTTAATCAGCCTATACCTTTAGGTTATTGTAATGTTGGAGTGGTAGTAGCAATAGGCAATGGTGTAACAGAGTTCAAGATAGGAGATCGAGTTGCATCAAACGGAAATCATGTGGAATATGTAAATGTTCCTAAAAATTTAGTTGCCAAGATCCCGGATAACGTATCAGATGAAGAAGCTGTATTTACAGTGATAGGTTCTATTGGATTACAAGGAATACGATTATTAATTCCAACATTTGGTGAAACCATTGTAGTAGTAGGTTTGGGATTAATAGGTTTGGTAACGGCAGAATTGCTTTTGGCCAATGGATGTAATGTAATCGGATTTGATTTTGATCCTGAAAAAGTAAAAATAGCTAAAGAGAAAGGAATTATAGCCATTAATCCTGGTGATGGTACCGATCAGATAAAGTTTGTTGGATCTTATACCAATGGAATAGGAGCAGATGGGGTTATTATTACAGCATCAAATAAAAGTAATGAGATTATTTCACAATCTGCCAATATGTGCAGAAAACGCGGAAGAATAGTTCTCGTTGGTGTTATTGGGTTAGATATAAGTAGAGCCGACTTTTATGAAAAAGAAATTTCCTTTCAAGTCTCATGCTCCTATGGTCCAGGACGATATGATGAAGAATATGAACAAAAAGGACATGACTATCCTATTGGCTATGTAAGATGGACAGAAAAAAGAAATTTTGAAGCCATACTAAATGCAATTTCGAAAGGAGTTCTTAATGTAAAACCTCTTATAACCGAAAGGGTTTCCCTAAAAGACTTTCAAAAAGTCTACGGAGGAATGGCAAATTCCAAGTCGATCGCTTCAGTTTTGGAATATGATTCCACCGAAACTCCAACCTCTACAATAAATATAGTCAACAAAAATTTTCAGGGTAAAAAAGGGATTATAGGGATTATAGGGGCAGGAAATTTTACTAGCTCAACCATACTCCCTAATCTTAAAAAAATAAAAGCCGATGTAAAATATATAGCAAGTTCTGGAGGATTATCCTCCACAATTATGGCAAAACGCCACGGTATTGCCAATTCAACATCAAACTATAAAGAGATTTTAGAGGACAATGAGGTGGACTTGGTGCTTATTACAACACAGCATAATTTACATGCCCCAATGGTCCTGGAAACTATTAATGCGGGTAAAAGTGTTTTTGTAGAAAAACCATTGGCCCTCACCAACCATGAATTAGATAAAATTGTTACAGCCTATAATTCTCAAAATGTATCGGTTTCCGTTGGTTTTAATAGGCGTTTTGCTCCATTGGCCAGGAAGATGAAAAAGCTCTTGGGAAATAATGGAACACCTATAAATATAATAGCCACAATGAACGCTGGTTTTATACCCCTGGATGTTTGGGTCCATGATATGCAAATTGGAGGCGGAAGGATAATAGGCGAAGCATGCCATTACATAGATTTGTGCTCCTACCTTGCAGGGAGTAAGGTTACATCAGTTTGCATGAGCGCAATGGGCACCCACCCTGAGGAAAACACGGATAACGCTAGCATTTTATTAAAGTACGAGAACGGAACCAATGCGGTTATAAATTACTTTGCCAATGGAAGTAAGGGATATTCAAAAGAAAGAGTTGAAGTATACTCTGAGGAACGTACTATAATCATGGATAATTGGAGAAAGTTAAAGGCATATGGCTTTAAAGGAATGGGCACCAATTCTTCCAAGCAGGATAAAGGCCATTTTAATCAATTTAAAGAACTGTTGCAACAGCAGCAAAAGGGCGGAAATCCAGTTATTCCTTTTGATGAGATTGTTAATACTACAAAAACCTCATTTGCAGCTATAGAATCTCTTAAACAAGGCAAATGGATCCAAATAGGTTAAACCTGCTTATACAAACTCTAAAACATCTTAGACTAAAGCAAATATATTATCAACTATATTATTTAATTCGTAATAAATTATATAAAGGAAATTATGTAAAAGAATTAAAAACCCAAATACTTCCTCTAAATTGGTATGACCAGTTCTTTTATGCTAATAGTTATACAAAGGAAAATACGTTTACTTTTCTTAATCTAACATACCACTTTGAAGATTGTATTAATTGGAATCATAAAGGCTATGGAAAACTTTGGACCTACAATTTAAACTATTTTGATTTTTTAAATCAAAAATTAATTAACCCGGATACAGGTCTAAAGTTAATTCACAACTATGTAAAAAATGAAGAGTCCCTAAAAGATGGAAAGGAACCCTATCCAATATCATTGAGGGGCATCAACTGGATTAAATTTTTATCCAATAATGCGATATATGATCACGGTGTGAACCAAGTTCTTAAAAATCATTATCAAAGATTAATCCATAATTTGGAGTTTCATTTATTGGGCAACCATTTGTTGGAAAATGGTTATTCCTTATTGTTTGGAGCATACTATTTTAGGGATGAATCTTTTTATAGGGAGGCAAAAAAAATATTAACAAAAGAACTAAAGGAGCAAATATTAAAGGATGGCGGACATTTTGAACTTTCCCCCATGTATCATCAAATTTTACTCCATCGTTTATTGGATATTATTAATCTAATTCGATTAAATAATTGGAAAAGTGATACTTTATTACCCTTTCTGGAAAAAAAAGCAAATAAAATGCTTTCTTGGTTAGAAGCTATTACCTTAAAAAACGGTACAGTACCAATGGTAAATGATTCCACTTATGGAATAGCCCCTACATCCAATGAATTATTTAGTTATGCCAAACAACTTGGAATCAAATGGAAACCTATCCCATTATCAGATTCAGGATATAGAATGTTTCGGAAAAAGAACTACGAATTGCTTGTAGATGTTGGAAATATTGGACCAAGTTACCAGCCGGGACATGCACATTCAGATACTTTTAATTTTGAATTGTATTATAAAAATCAACCTGTAATAGTAGATACTGGTATCTCCACCTACGAAAAAAATACTAGGAGAATAAAGGAAAGAAGTACGGCTAGTCACAACACCGTCGAAATAAATAACCAAGAACAAACAGAAGTTTGGGATGGATTTAGAGTAGCTCGTCGTGCGAAAATTGTAAGATTAAATGAAAACACCAATACGGTTTCCGCAACACATAACGGCTACAAAAAACTAGGCATATTACATACTCGAAATTTTATCTGTGATTCTAACAAGATAATAATTCAGGATACTTTTTCAAAAGGGAATGGCTATAAAAAGTCCGCTTTTATTCATTTACACCCCGATGTAAACCGTATTCAAATTACCGACAATATAATACACATTATAGATGGTAATATTGAAGTCGTTTTGGAAGGAGACGTTGACATTAAAATAAATTTCTACCGATATTCCTTGGGATTTAATAAACTAGTAGAATCGAAAAAAATCGTGATAAACTTTACTTCAGATTTAACCACTACAATAAATTTTAACTAGAGGTATGAAATTACTTTTTCTAACTGACAATTTTCCTCCTGAATTCAATGCTCCCGCTACTAGAACCCATGAACATTGTAAAGAATGGGTGAAAAACGGGGTCGACGTAACTGTTATAACATGTGTCCCGAATTTCCCAGAAGGGAAAGTATATAAGGGCTATAAAAACAAATTTTATCAAAAGGAAATTATTGATGGCATTAAAGTGATTCGGGTATGGACCTATATAACGGCAAATGAAGGATTTTTCAAAAGAACTATAGATTACATCAGTTTTATGATCTCTTCATTCTTGATCGGGTTATTTATAAAATGCGATGTAATTATAGCAACCTCGCCACAATTTTTCACTGCCATTTCTGGCCGTTGGCTTTCATTTTGGAAACGAGCGAAATGGGTGATGGAAATACGAGATATTTGGCCAGAGTCGATAAAAGCAGTTGGCGCAATGAAAAATAATCCTGTGATTTCATTTTTTGAATATTTGGAGCATAAAATGTATCTTAATGCATGGAAGATAATTACAGTAACAGATTCTTTTAAAAAACAATTAATTGATAAACATAAAATTAAAGAAGATAAAATTGAAGTTGTAAAAAATGGTGCAAATATGGAATTATATGGTCCAAAGCCTAAAAATCAGAGGCTTTTGGAAGAACATGGTCTCAAAGGTAAGTTTATAATTGGTTATATAGGTACACATGGTATGGCCCATAAACTAGATTTTATTTTGGACTGTGCAAAGGATATTAAGGATAGTAAAATACATTTTCTTTTTTTAGGCACTGGAGCTGAAAAAGAAAATCTATTAGCCCAAAAAAGAAAATTTGGCATCCACAATGTTACTATGTTAGACCCGGTCGAAAAAAAATTAGTAAGCGAATATATATCCATTTTAGATGTTGGCTTAGTTAACCTAAGGAAGTCGGACACCTTTAAATCTGTAATCCCATCAAAAATTTTTGAATTAACAGCCATGCACAAACCCATTTTACTAGGTGTAGAAGGAGAGGCAAAGAACCTAATTCAACAATACAATGTTGGATTAGCTTTCATTCCGGAAAATAAAGTCGATTTTCTTGAAAAAATGCAGCTATTAAAAAATCAAATCACAATTGATCCAAATATATTTAAATTAATGCTGATTGATTTTGACAGAACTCACTTAGCATTGAAGATGTTAAGGTTTATTGACAAATAATATAAAATGATTAAAGTTCTTTACTTTTGATTAAAAAAACGTGAATTTTCTAGAAACCGCCATATCTGTATTCATCGGAGCCTTCTTGCTTACATATTTGACCATCCCTAAAATAATTAAGGTTGTTGAATATAAAAGATTAATGGACGATCCCAACCACAGAAGTTCACATCAGAATAAAACTCCAACCTTAGGGGGTGTAGCCTTTTATTACACCTTTGTGATTGCCTTATTCTTTATCCGTGGGTGGAATACCTTTGAAGAAGGTATGTACATTATTCCGGGTTTGACAATACTTTTTATAATAGGTCTAAAGGATGATTTGGTAGTAATATCCGCTGGGTCCAAACTAATTGCCCAAACATTAGCTATTTCTTTTGTTTTAGTGAATGAGGGGTTTACCATTTACTCCCTGAATGGCTTCCTCAATATCAACGAAATTCCTTATTATTTATATATTGTTATTGGCGGTTTCATGATGTTGACAATAATAAATAGTTATAATCTAATAGATGGCATAGACGGACTAGCCTCCGTAGTGGGAGTCGTAATTATGCTTATATATACAACAATATTTTATTTGACAGAGGAATATTATTATGCGCTAATATCTATCACAATGAATGCTAGTCTTATAGCATTTTTGGGATTTAATATCTCTTCCGACAGAAAAATATTCATGGGTGACACTGGCTCTTTAATTGTAGGTTTTATTATTAGTATTTTAACACTCAAATTTCTTGCTTTAAAGCCGAATACGTACGTAGACCTACCCTTTTTATTGGAAAATGCTCCTTTAATAGCTATAAGTATCTTAATTGTTCCCCTTTTCGATACCGCCAGGGTATTTGCAATTCGCCTAGTGAATAAAAAAGGTCCATTTTCACCAGATCGCAATCATACCCATCACGTCTTAATAGACTATTGGGGACTATCCCATAAACAAGCCAGTTTTCTTGTAGGTTGTTTTAATTTGATTTTTGTAATGCTTTTCATTGTATTAGGTAGTACAGCCAAAAATTTAGGAATGGTGATTTTTCTAGTGTCCGTTGTAATTTTGCTAGCCTACATTTTTTTCAGATTTAACTACAGCTTTTCCACATTAAAACAAAAAATAAAAATTAAACGAAAGGTGGAAAAAATAAAAGAAAAAGTGGACAACCCAATTAAAAAGAAAAGTCCTCAAAGAAACCACAAGAATAACGACAAATGAAAAAAGTACTTATCACCGGGGCTGCCGGATTTTTGGGATCGCATTTATGCGATCGCTTTATAAAAGAAGGTTATTACGTTATTGCCATGGATAACCTGATTACCGGTGACCTTAAGAATATTGAACATCTTTTCCCCTTGGAACAATTTGAGTTTCAACACCACGATGTCTCCAAATTTGTACATATTCCAGGGAAACTCGACTATATCCTGCATTTTGCCTCTCCCGCAAGTCCCATAGATTACTTAAAGATCCCCATTGAAACCCTAAAGGTTGGTTCCTTGGGTACCTTAAACTTGTTGGGCCTTGCCAAAGAAAAAAAAGCTAGGATATTGGTTGCCTCTACTTCGGAGGTGTACGGTGATCCCCTAGTGCATCCGCAAAGTGAGGACTATTACGGCAACGTTAGCCCAATTGGACCACGTGGGGTTTATGATGAGGCCAAAAGATTTATGGAATCCATTACCATGGCCTATCATCGTTTTCACGGCGTTGATACACGTATCGTTCGTATTTTCAACACCTATGGGTCCAGGATGAGATTGAACGACGGAAGGGTGGTACCTGCCTTTATGGGACAGGCCCTAAGAGGCGAGGATCTTACCGTTTTTGGGGATGGTTCCCAAACAAGATCCTTTTGCTATATAGACGATCAGGTGGAGGGTATCTACCGCTTATTGATGAGCAACTATACCGATCCCATAAATATTGGCAATCCACATGAAACAACGATCAAGCAATTTGCAGAGGAAATTATTAAACTTACTGGAACGGACCAGAAAATAATATACAAGCCCTTGCCACAAGATGATCCCATGCAGCGTGAGCCAGACATTACGAGGGCTAAGGAAATATTGGGATGGGAGCCTAAAGTGAACAGGGCCGAGGGCCTTAAGAAAGTCTACGAATATTTCAAATCCCTTTCCCCAGAAGAACTACAAAAAAAAGAACACCGGGAATTCTTGACCAAATAGCTGGATATTTCCCCTTCAAACCGTATTTTTGGGGAAATTTTTTAAGAATGAATATCCTGATCCTTGGTGCCGGAGGGCGCGAACATACCTTAGCTTGGAAGCTAAAACAAAGTCCAAAACTTAAAAATCTTTATGTGGCTCCCGGCAATGCGGGTACCGCTGCAATAGCCAAAAATGTACCCATTGGTGTAAACGATTTTGAGGCCATTAAAAAATGTGTGCTTTCGGAAAATATCGAAATGGTCATTGTAGGCCCTGAGGATCCCTTGGTTAATGGGGTGCACGATTTTTTCCTCAATGATGCCGACTTAAAAAATATCCCTGTCATTGGCCCACAAAAAGCAGCGGCTACCCTGGAAGGCAGCAAGCAGTTTGCCAAGGAGTTTATGATGCGCCATAACATCCCTACCGCTGCCTATGAAAGTTTCACCGCCCAAACTTTAGAAAAAGGCTATGCTTTTTTGGAAACCCTTAAACCACCCTACGTATTAAAAGCGGACGGACTGGCTGCAGGGAAAGGGGTTTTGATACTAAATAACCTACAGGAAGCCAAGGACGAACTGAAGACCATGCTGATCGACTCCAAATTTGGGGCTGCAAGCACTACTGTAGTAATTGAGGAGTTTTTGGATGGGATTGAACTTAGTTGTTTTGTGCTTACCGATGGAAAAGGTTTTAAGGTCCTACCCACCGCAAAAGATTATAAAAGAATTGGTGAAGGTGATACCGGATTGAATACAGGCGGTATGGGGGCCATTTCCCCAGTTCCTTTCGCAGATAAGCTTTTTATGGATATAGTACTTGAGCGAATCGTAAAGCCTACCGTAGAGGGCTTTAAATTGGATAATCTACCTTATAAGGGATTTGTGTTCATAGGTTTGATAAAAGTAGGGGACGAACCCAAAGTAATTGAATACAATGTGCGAATGGGTGATCCTGAAACCGAGGTGGTAATACCAAGAATTAAAAATGATCTGGTCGAGGTTTTTGAAGCCGTTGCAAACCAAAACTTGGATAGCATCGACCTGGAAATAGATGAACGTGCTGCCACCACAGTAATGGCAGTGTCCGGTGGTTATCCGGAAGCTTATGGGAAAGGAATGGAAATAACAGGTTTTGAGAATATAGAAGATGCCGTGGTATTCCATGCTGGAACGGAGTTAAAAGAAGGCCGGGTCTTGACCAATGGAGGTAGGGTTATGGCGGTTACCGCATATGGTGCCGATTACAAGGAAGCACTAAAGAAATCCTATAAAAACATGGAGAAACTACAATTTGATAAGATGTACTTTCGCAAAGACCTAGGATTCGATCTATAATAATCAACCAAATATAGAAATACTATATTTTAGTATAAGAAGAGGCTGTCTAAAAAGTCAAGACAGCCTCTTTTTTATTCGGGTAGGTATCGGAGAACTATTCTCAAATACGCAAATTATGGAGGGGTTGAAATACTTTTTAGACGCCCTCTTCTTATATACTTTTTGTTCTTAAATTTTATTCAGGTAAAACCACAGCTTCAAAAAGAAGCCATGTTTCTAACGAAAATACAACTAATATTTATAGGTAGGAGTGTGCGGTTGCGTCTTTATTCTCCTCACCACTATCATTGTATTTTTTCAACTCCAACATCCAATAAACAAAGGCAGCAGAGCCGATAAGCATAAAAATCCAATTTAATGTATTGGCTCCCCACCAATTCTCCATAGCACGCATAGCGTCAAATGGTGCAAAAAGCACATTTACAAATAAATCCTCTATACCGTAAAAAAATGAATCCATCTTAATTATATTTACCTTGCAAAAATATAAAAACCTAGGATGATTTCAAGCATTTTTGGAAGAACAAAACCAATAAATTATATAATACTGCTGGTATTCCTGTTTTTTTTCTATTGGTTTGTCCATTTTTTCATATTCCTAAAATCCTATTCACCAGAACAATTATTAGGACAAACAGCTATTCTGGGCTTCTTATCGTTCAGCATTTTTGTGGTCAATTTTATTGCCCTAAGAAATAAGATCACTGGTGGCAATTCCTTGGCAATCCTTTTTTACACGCTTTTAATAGTACTTTTTCCGGAAGTACTTTTAGACCCCAATGCCATTCTCTGTAGTTTTTTTTTATTACTCGCCATCCGTAGAATCTTAAGTTTCCGGAGCCTTAAAAACCTTAAATTAAAAATTTTCGATGCCTCTTTTTGGATATTGATAGCTAGTTTATTCTATGACTGGGCCATATTGTATCTCGTTGTCGTAATTGTTGCCATATACTTTTATGAACCTAAGAATATTACAAATTGGTTGGTCCCATTCACTGCAATTATTGCTATGGTACTAATTATGCTGGCAGTGCTGGCGCTGGGCAATAATATGGATTTTTTAAGGGATCATTATTATTTCGACTTTCAGTTCAATGCTGTTTATTTCTATGACTGGAGCAATAGCACCATATTATTTCTTTATGTTTCCATAGTTTTGCTTTGTGGTTTTTTGGCTTTTTTAAAACTGGGTAGTGTAGGAGTAGGCAAAATAGTGACCATGCGCCTTGTAGTCCTGTTCTTTTTTATAGGCTTGTTGGTGAAAGTTTTGAAATCCGCACCCGACACCCACCCTATTTTAATTACCTTTTTCCCCGCAGTAGTTTTTATAACCACTTATGTCCAATCCATTAAAAAGGATAGTGTCCGTGAAATTGTATTAATGGCATCCGTTATAGTTCCCTTTATCGTTTTTCTGACCAATGCGCTTATGAAGTAAAATAATCCCTAGCAGTGCTCTTTTACCAATCTATAATGAGAACTCCATAAAACATTCCCCTTTACACAAATAATTACACAAAAGGACTAGGCAGAAATAGCCTTTAAATAAATAAAATCCGTTTTTTAAATAAAAGGTATCTTTGCCGTAAAATATTGTCTTTATGTTCAGTGATTTTGCCTTTAAAATATTTGAAGAAAGCATCGAAAAATATCATCTAAAGGATGACGTATCCCAAGAGTTTAACAACCCCTATCCAAAGGACGATATATCCCATCTCCTATATCGCAAAAATTGGATAGATACGGTACAATGGCATTATGAAGATATTATACGTGACCCCAATATTGAACCGGTAGCCGCACTAAAATTAAAAAGACAGATTGATGCCAGTAATCAGGATAGGACAGACCTGGTGGAATTTATTGACAGTTACTTTCTGAATAAATACCAATTGGTAGAAAAAAGGAAGGATGCCACTATAAATACCGAAAGTCCGGCTTGGGCCATAGACCGACTTTCGATTTTGGCCCTGAAAATATACCATATGCAGGAAGAGGTAAATAGAACGGATGCCTCCCAAGAACATATCCAAAAATGCCAAAATAAACTTAATGTACTATTGGAACAAAAGAAGGACCTATGTTCTGCTATAGATCAATTATTAAAAGACATCGAATCTGGGAAAAAATACATGAAAGTGTACAAGCAGATGAAAATGTACAATGATAATGAACTAAATCCTGTTCTCCGCAAAGCTCCCTAAACCAAAAATTGCCATCCCCTATTTAAGGGATCATCGAACATATAAATGGAAATAGCGCCAAAAACTCCCGTTACCTCCAGAAATGGCAGTGCAAAACCTGCCTCTTTAACCGGGAATGGAATACATATTCTGGTAATTCGATTGTCGGCCATGGGTGATGTGGCCATGACCGTTCCTGTTATATCGGCCTTGGTGGAACAACATCCACACATTAAAGTTACCGTACTGACCAGAGCGTTTTTTAGCCCCTTTTTTTCTGAACTTAACAATGTAAGGGTTTATGAAGCGGATGTAAAGGGCCAACACAAAGGTGTTTTTGGACTTTGGAAGCTCTACAAGGAACTTAAAGGCCTGAACATAGATATGGTTGCCGATTTGCACAATGTGCTGCGCAGCAACATTCTTAAGCAATATTTTAGGCTGGGATCCATTCCGTTTATCCAAGTAGATAAGGGCAGGGCAGAGAAGAAGGCATTGACCTCCCTGATCAATAAGGTTTTTGAACCCTTGAAAACTACCCACCAGCGATATGCGGATGTTTTTGGGAAATTGGGAATACCTATAGATTTGGAAAATGCTGGTCCACTGCCTAAAAGGGCAATAACTCCTTCCACAATGGAATTAATTAAGGGCAAAGAGCAAAAATGGATAGGCATTGCTCCTTTTGCAGCCTTTGATGGTAAAATGTATCCTTTGGATTTGATGGAAAAGGTCGTTACTGCATTAAACGCAACCGATCATTACAGAATTCTGTTTTTTGGTGGTGGGGAAAAGGAAAAGGAACTATTGGATAAATGGGCCGATAAATTCCGCAATAGTACTAATCTGGTGGGTAAATTGACCTTCATGGAGGAATTGGCCTTAATCTCCCAGCTAAATCTGATGTTGGCCATGGATAGTGGCAATGCCCATTTGGCAGCATTATTTGGGATCCCTACCATAACTTTGTGGGGAGTTACCCATCCCTATGCAGGATTCTATCCGTTTAAACAAGATCCCCGAAATGCCTTATTGGCGGATAGGGAGCAATTTCCATTGATCCCAACTTCGGTCTATGGAAACAAATACCCACCTGGGTATGAAAATGCAATGCGCTCCATTGCTCCTGAGAATGTTCTTTCAAAAATTGAGGAAATCCTAAACAAGAAAATATTACCGTAGATAGTCGGGTGATTTTGCGAAGCGTGAAATGTAAGCAGCTGGGTTGACTAGCCTAGTCACATCGACAGAGTACAGCATGAGCTCCAAGAAGTCGCACAAGTAGCCTTATAATCCGAAGACCTTGGGCAACGTGGGAATTCTATCCTAGATGAATTGAGCCACATGTGTGATTTCTCCCTCTGGTCGAAATGACAACGATACCCACTTCAATCTAATTATTAAATTATGCCGGCTCTTTGTACTCTATTAATTTAAAGTATTGACGAAGTTGTTGAATATACTTATATCGCAACATCTTACTGTTACCTTCAACCATTAAAGTCCGAATCCCGATATAGGACGAAATGAGGTAGGTAGCCACAGCTTCACTATCTACATGCCTGTCTACATATCCATCCGTTTTTCCTTTTTGAAGGGCCGTTACCAAATTAACTTCCCATACCTTCAAAATATCCTGTAGGTAGTTCATTATGTCGGGGTTCTTCCCGTTAAATTCAGTAATGAAGTTGCTCAAAACGAATCCGTAATCCAGAAAGTTGTGCTCTGCAGTTTCCAAGGCATCATCAAAACAGGCAACAATCTTGTTCAAGGGATCTTCTTGGCCTTCAATAGGTTCAATTAAACTACTGTACACCCTTCTAAAAAGCAGGTTCTGGACAATACTTATAAAATACTCCTCCTTGGATTGAAAATGGTAATAAAAGGCCCCTTTGGATAGGGAGAGTTCCTTTAAAATGTCGTCTATACTTGTATTAAAATAGCCCTTTTGGTAAAAAACCTCCAAGCCAGTAGTTTGTATACGTTGCATGGTAGCCATGCGTTTCAATTGTTTATCCATAAGATTTGGTTTTCGGTAAACAGACCTTTAAGTCTGTTACCCTAACTCCAATTATGGCCTTTTATTTAAAAAAAAGTGCTAAAATTAAGTTTAAATCGATAAAAGGCACTAAAAAACTTTAGTTAAGCAATTTTTTTAACCTCAACAAACCAATTGGTCCTTTCGCCAGCGATTTGCAAGGAACCTCTTTGGCATAATATTAAATAGCGATTTTAGGTAACGGACCCCTGACAACTACTCCCCGCTCCTGCCGTACAACCAAAACAGTGTTGTGAAACTATAATGTTCCTATCTGTAAGAGCCTCTTCGTTATAGTCCTTTATGTGTTTGATTTTGCTGGCCACTTTCAGGCCCAACATCTGATTAAAGTCGCAATCATACAACCATCCATCCCAACTCACCGAAATGGTATTGGTACACATAACATTTTCCACAGCAGACGGGTTATACGCCTCTACTAGGGAATACATATAATCTTCATAGTTCCCTGAAGCCATCAAATAATCCAAAAAACGTGCAATTGGTAGATTTGTTATGGCAAAGAGATTATGGAATTGAATTTCAAAATCCTCTATTAGCGCCTTCTTAAAGTCGCGCTCCAGCGCCGACTGGTCACCAGGTAAAAAAGCGCCAGAGGGATTATAGACCAGATCCAATCTCAACGAACTATCCGGCATACCATATCCCACTGCATTCAATTCCTGAAGTGCTTTGATCGACTTGTTGAACACTCCTTCCCCCCGCTGTTTGTCCGTTTTGCCACGGGTATAATGCGGCATTGAGGAAATAACATGGATATTGTGCTTTTTAAAAAACTCCGGAAGATCGTGATATTTTTTATTGGCTCTAATAATAGTTAGGTTGGAACGTACTATGAAATCCTGTACTCCAGCCTTGGCAGCCTCTTCCACAAACCATCTAAAATTAGGGTTCATCTCAGGGGCACCTCCTGTTAGATCCAAGGTATGGGCACCGGTATTGCGTATAACCTCCAAACATTGCTCCATGGTTTCCCGGGTCATTATTTCTTTTCTATCCGGACCTGCATCCACATGGCAGTGTTCGCAAACCTGATTGCACATATAACCAACATTGATCTGTAGGATTTCCAATTTTTTGGGGCGCAATGGAAACCGTCCTATTTGGGCGATTTTATCCTTAAAATAGGGTAATTCCCTATTTTCGAAAATACCGCCTTCTAGAATTTCCAATTGTTTATTATCTGTGACAAGGGGATTATGCCTTGCTTTTAAAGATTTTGTTGCCATTCTACTGTGTATTCGATATTTAGCATGTAATAGCCTTAAATAATAACAAAGCTCCCGGTATTTCAACCCATAAGCCAGCAAAATTTTCGCTATAACATTGTTCAAAAATTATTCGCAGTGCCATATATTTTACATGGATAGCTTATTGTACTTGTTCATCATTTGAACTCCATGTACTAAGGTAGCACCGCTTTCAATAGCCGCAGCTGCATGTACCGCCTCCATCATCTCTTCCTTGGTTATTCCTTTTTGCAAACCGTCTTTGGTGTAGGCATCAATGCAATAGGGGCATTTGACCACATGGGCCACCGCCAAGGCGATTAGGGATTTTTCCCTCGCACTAAGGGCTCCTTCCTCAAATACCTTTCCATAGTAATCAAAAAACTTGTTTCCCAGTTCTTCGCTCCATTCCGTAATTTTTCCAAACTTCCGTAAATCTGCCGGGTCATAATAAGAATCTGCCATGATATATATTTTATATAGTTATTATGGAAACCCTAAGTTGTTTTTGGCTTCCACTATTAATAATTTATTTTATTCACCCAACATTAAAGTGAAACCTAAACTAGGGCAGCAAAACCCTATACCGGGCTTTTGTCCGCTTACTAAAGTTTACCAGGATATGGGTGAAGAGTATATTGGAAATAGATTTCCTTAACCAGTACTAGTTGATGAAGTGGACAGGGGAGCCTTTGTTAAAATAAGTACTATTAAAATGAAAACTTTGCAGAATGGATCCCTGAACATTAATTTTTACGATAGGTATAACTAAGGAAAGGATTATTTGATAGATCTTCCCTGTACTAAATTTTAATCCTTTTAGGATCCTCTTTAAATCTGCGGTGGTATCCAAGTCCAACAAGACTCGAAGTTGAATTACATCTACGTTGTAGCCTTCAATTAAACCCGTTATTTTATTGGTAAGTGTATTTGTTCTCCAAGGCAATTGCCTAAAAGCCTTGGTATCAAAATGGGATTTATGAAGTCCCATTAAATAAAATCCACCATCCTTGGAAGGACCCAAGACAAATTTCCGTGCACCTATTAGTTCCGAAGTTCTGGCAAGATCGGAGACTTTTAATTGGGGTGTATCATTGCCAATAGTAATTACATTATCAAAGCCCATAGCAAAAATGGAACCAATGGCATTAACAAACCTTTCTCCAAAGGAACTTCCCTTTTGTTCTTTTTCCGATATTAGAAAATAAGGAAGACCCGTTTTCCTTGCTGTGTTCAAGGCATTTTCTGTTAACCCATCAAACAAAATACTGCCCTTGGGTATAGTCTTATATTTCAATTCCTCCTTAGAGGAATTGGCAAATATCAGAATTGCGGTACTATCTATTTTATAATGTTCCAGCATTGATACTACAGTTGCATAATCCTTGGCTAAAAACCTACACCTATGTATAGTCGCTTTTGATTCAATTTCATTACGGCAAGTATGCAATTGAATCTACCTTTTATTCAAAATTAAACTAATAAGTCGGTTTTTTATCCGGAATAAAGTACTTTCCAATTGAAATATATAGATAAAGTGCCCCTATATATCGACTAAGCCCCATAAATGGTCTCCCAGGAACTTTTAAATGCTTGGAGCCCGACTACTCAGTTGGTGGAATTATTGGAACAAAAATAGGAAGAATGCCAGATCAAAGCATTTCCTTTGACTCCTCAGCTTATATCCGAAGTTCATTAATTAGCACGGTGCCCTACCATGAAGTGATCATAAAACAAAGGAATTCCAAGGGAGTCAACTTTTAAATTTCTAAAGAAAAACCAAAAATAAAACTCAATCTTTTCAGCAGTTTTGGTGCAGATTCTAAAAGCTAAATGAATATTCATTTTTATAATTTGGCAGACCATAAAGTGTGGAAAATTTTAGAGTCGCTGCCCAAAACCGAATAAAGAACCTCTGGAAAATTCACCCATAATGTTTACATCTTAACGTGAGTTCGATATGTATTTTATTTAAAATCAATTGTTTATATGACATCTGTCTGGTCGAGCGGAGTCGAGACCTCATTGTAAATACATTACAGTAAAATAACCTCTCGACTCCGCTCGAGGGGACCGTAGCATTTATTATAACTTACATTAAATCAATGTATTGATAATATTTTATGTCGAACTCACGTTTCTTACACAAATGTATTCATCCTCTACACGGTATGGGATTAATAAAAAGTAGGTCTATAGGATAGGAAGAAAAGACGATTGAGAATGGTTTTATATCAAAATATAAAACCTCCGAAGATCACTTCGGAGGTTTTATAAATGCGCCCTATTTAAAGAGCTTTTTATAAAATACTACTTCTTATAATTATCGTTTAGAATTTTAACGATGGCATCGGTTACGTTATGTGCCTCTTTCCCGTAAAGAACACTACCCCCATCTCCACCGGTTAATATAAAGGAATAGCCGTTTGATTCCCCATATGCTTTAATTTCCCTTTTAACCTTAGATACGAGACTATCCATCTCTGTTTGGCCCTGCATCTGTAATTGCTGTTCTTCTTGTTGCAACTGTTGTCCTATAAACTGACTACGCTGCTGTAACTGACCATACTCCTCTTGTGCCTTAGCCTGGGCCATTTTTTGTGCCTTGGCTTGGAAAGCTTGGGCTTCCATTTGAAAAGCTTGGGATATACTATCCCTCTTTTTACCAAAAGTTTCAGTTCTTGTTTTGAACTTAGCCTCAATATCCACCTTCTCCTGATAAGTATCCATTAACTTCACATTATCTACAAAAGCTATTTTTTCTTGTTGGCAAGATATTGCTCCTATTAATACCAACGCCAAAACTAATTTTTTCATTTTCTCTTTAGTTTAAATTTGGGCAAAAATAGAAAAGCTTTTTTATAATAAGAGAAAAATTATAATTATTCCTAATAGCCGGCTCCTACAGATCCAATACCTCCCTTTATACCCATTTGAGCAATTGAAACTAGCACAAACCACATCGATAGATAAAATTGATTGAAAAACACAACACAATCAATACAATTTATTTTGTACAGGGTCTTAGGGTGGCCATTTAAAGCCCTTCCGGTGCGCTTAATGCCGTTAGTCGTTTCACTCGATAAAACCCCCTTAAAGCCTCTTAAAATAGCTATTAAGCCTTCTTCAATATATAAATCAACGAAGAATACTCCTTAGAAACCAAAGCCCGTATATTAGACATAAGCCCAATCCAAAATGCCCTAATATAATTCTGTTTACCGTTCTTATATTTTTCCGACAGCAGCGCAACATAGAAAGCATCAAAAAACATGGGCTTCGTCCGCACCAATTTCATTCCATGTTTTGCAAAGATGCTCTGCACACTCCTTTTGGAAAAATGCCAAAGATGTCTAGGTACATCAAAAGCCGCCCAAAATTCTTTATAGTACTTTGCGTCGAAGGATTTAAAATTAGGAACAGCCACAACTAGGGTTCCATTATCAGTTAGGAGTCCGACCAATTTTGCAATTTGGGATTCAAGATCGGGCAAATGCTCCAAAACGTGCCAGAGTGTAATGACCTCATATTTATCACTGGTTGGAATAGCGTCTAAATTCTGCAAAAGTACCACCCCTTTTTCACTTGACTTAAGCCTAGCCAATTCATTGGGTTCCACTCCGGCAACTTCCCAGCCATATTTCTTAGCTACAGCCAAAAAATCTCCAGTACCGGCCCCAACATCCAAAAGTCTTTTATTTGAAGCAGCATAAGAATCAATCAGAGACAACTTACTTTTTAGATTATATCCTTTTACGGTATGATAAATCTTATCTACCAAAGACTTCTTGGCATCTGTATGGGAAATGTAATCTTCGCTCTCATAATATGTCGCGAGATTTTCCGGTTGCGGTTCAGTAACCAACATGTCCAGGACAGGATCGTGCAGTAATTTAAACGACTCTCCTGTGAGGGTATAATCTTTGGTTTCCAAATAAACTTTCATGGTTACGATGGGTGAATAATATTTGTTTTTAGAAGCAACGAAGATACTTCAAAACAGTAGTACATGAAAGTGAAATCACAGGAAGATTCTACTCGAGAACCGAGATTTAAACCTGCCCGCCCGTTCCATTCAGGCGGGCCGAGAAATTCAACTTGAATTTCCTTTCAATGCGTCGTGGGTTCCCAAGGTAGTTTACTTTATACTGCAACCCCAGCCTAGCTAAAAGAATTTAATAAGTAGCACCAATTATTGGACTAAATCATAAATTGAAATCACAAAGACCAGATAAAGAACAAATCCAAAGAATTAAAAAACAATTATGGCACCATGGACAATTACATTTGTGAAAGAAACAAAATATTACTTAATCCATCTAGATTGAATTCTAACTAAACCAATCCTGAAATAAATTACTAATTATCGAAAATAATAAACCATAATTTCCACCTAATTGGAAATCCTAATTCCTCTGTCCATTTATGTTCTACAATTTTAAATTAGACATGCTAGGGAATTACATAATTTCACTTAGGATTTCTGGGCACAAAAATTGAATTATTTAATCCAAATTTTATGCTCTTCCAAAACAATGCCTAAACAAAAACGACTGCCATAAAAAAAAATGTTTGCCAATTTTAGTACGCAAACACCCTTCTAAAAAATTATATTTTTAAACGTTTTATCAGCCTTAAAAACGACTTTAACAATAGAAATGTTCCACGTGGAACATTCAATTCCCTTGGCAAATTATCGGCCCATATAGACCAGTAAAACGCTAATATCGCTAGGAGAAACACCGCTAATTCTAGATGCTTGGGAAATAGTCACAGGCTGTATTGCCTTAAGCTTTTCCCGTGCTTCATAAGAAAGGGATTTAAGCTTACTATAATCAAAATCCTTAGGGATTTTAATATTCTCTAATCGTTGGAGCTTATCCGCGTTGTTCTTTTCCTTGGCAATATATCCTGAATATTTAACCTGAATTTCTGCCTGTTCCAGCACCTCCCTATCCAAATTATTATCAGAAACGAACTCTGAAACCCCTTCCAATTGCAACATATGATCCATAGTAACTTTCGGCCTTGAAAACACTTTAAACATCTTATCAGGCTGTTTAACCGTGGATGAATCCAATCCTTCTAAAATAGGGTTTATCTCTTCCGGTTTAAAACTAGTCTCCCTAAAGAAGTCCACAAAAGCATTAGATTTTCGCTCCTTCTCCTCCATCTTTTCAAGCCTATCCTTCTTAGCCAGTCCCATTTCATAACTCCTTGGAGTGAGTCTTAAATCGGCATTATCCTGTCGCAAAAGGGTCCTATATTCAGCCCTGGAAGTAAACATCCTATATGGCTCCTCTGTGCCCTTCGTTATAAGATCATCCACCAAAACTCCAATATATGCCTCATCCCTATTAAGTATAAATGCCTCCCTTTCATTAATTTTCAAATGAGCATTTATACCAGCCATAAGACCTTGGGATGCGGCCTCTTCATAACCTGTAGTTCCATTAATCTGACCAGCAAAATAAAGATTTTCAATAAGCTTGGTCTCTAAGGTATGCTTTAACTGTGTGGGTGGAAAGTAGTCATACTCGATGGCATAACCCGGCCTAAAAAACTTAACATTCCCAAACCCTTTTACAGATTTTAAAGCCTTATACTGAACATCCTCAGGTAGGGAAGTTGAGAATCCATTAACATAAACCTCCACCGTATTCCAGCCCTCCGGTTCAACAAATAACTGATGGCTATCCTTATCTGCAAACCGATTGATCTTATCCTCAATAGAGGGACAATATCTAGGGCCCAAACTCTTAATTCTACCATTGAACATAGGAGAACGATCAAAACCCTCCCTTAACAAATCGTGAACCAAAAGACTCGTATGGGTCATATAACAATCCCGCTGATGGGTCAAGGCCTTGGTATTGGAGTAAGAAAATTTCTCAGGTATTTCATCCCCTGGTTGGGGAATCATAACAGAATAATCCAAGGAACGACCATCCACTCTAGGTGGAGTACCAGTCTTCATTCTACCGCTCTCAAAACCCAAACTCACCAATTGTTCGGTAATACCAGTAGCCGCCTTTTCACCAGCTCTTCCTCCACCAAACTGCTTGTCACCAATATGGATTAAACCATTAAGAAAAGTTCCGTTGGTAAGAACAACGGACCTAGATCTGATATCCAAACCAAGAGAAGTCTTCACCCCCACAGCTCTGCCATTTTCCACTAAAAGACCAGACACCATTTCCTGATAAAAATCCACATTGGGAGTATTCTCCAGAGCCATACGCCATTCCTCAGCAAAGCGCATCCTATCATTTTGTGTTCTGGGACTCCACATAGCCGGACCCTTGCTTTTATTAAGCATTTTAAATTGTATAGCGCTCTTGTCACTAACAATACCACTATATCCACCAAGAGCGTCAATCTCACGAACAATCTGACCCTTAGCAATTCCTCCCATAGCCGGATTACAGGACATTTGCCCTATAGTCTGCAAGTTCATGGTAACCAACAAGGTCCTAGAGCCCAAATTAGCCGCAGCAGCAGCAGCTTCAGCTCCAGCATGACCCGCACCAACCACTATAACATCGTATTCCTTTTCAAACATAACTTTCAATGTTCCACGTGGAACAATTTAATTTTTTCATCTTCCTTTAACCTCATTTGCGAGGCCTCCTCTTCACTCTTGTCGCCAAACCCCAAAAGGTGAAGTACCCCATGAGCCATAACTCTCTTCAATTCCAGATCAAACTCAACACCAAAATCAGACGCATTCTCCTTGACACGATCAACAGATATAAAGATATCACCCGCTATTCCATTCATATCTTCATAAGGAAAAGTAATAATATCCGTATAAGTGTCATGATCAAGATAGTCCTGATTGATCTTCAGAAGATACTCATCATCACAAAAAATAAAATCCAATTGCGAATAAGCCTTATCCTCAGAAAGCACTATCCTACTAACCCAATCGGCAAACTTGGATTCATTGTCAATACCAAAATCCGTCTCGTAGTGAAAATCAATCATCAATTTTAAAATAATCCTTAACCCTAATCTGAAAATTTTGCTGCAAAGGTAATGCTTGTCTATTTAAAATCTCCAAATCATTACGATAATTATCTAATATTGAAGGCCTAGTAAGAATCGGGTTCTGAAACAAATCATTACTACTATTGCTCTCCCTTTCCTTGGTCTTTCCCTGTTTCAAAGCAGCATTATCCAACTTTAACATTTCCCTGTTAATGTTATTCATTTTACTCATAGTTTGCTGGGTAACCCCATTTCTCAATAAATCGTTCTGGAAATCCTCCATCTGCTGTACCAATTTCTCACCCAACTCACGGTCATCATTGTTTATAAGATTCTTTAATTGCTCTTCCAATTGCTCACGCAACAACTGCTGCTCCTTATAAATTTCATAAATCTCATTAAGCTCCTCTTCGTTAGGTCCATTCCCACTACCTCCAGAACCCATCTCACTTCCTTTTCCACCTCCACCACTATTGGAGCCTTCACCATCTTTAGTACCTTTACCTTTGCCCTCACTACCTTTCTCTCCATTCTCACCTTCCTGACCATTCCCATCCCCACCTTCGCTACCTTTCTCTCCGGACTCACCTCCCTGTCCACTACCCTTTTTTCCTTCACCAGAACTCTTTCCTTCTGAACCCTTTTTACCCATTTCACCCATTTTCTCACCCAACTTTTCCTGCCCCATAATGATATCCGGCAATTGAAAACCCTTTCCCTTCCCTTTACCCGAACTGGCACTCATACTCTGTTGCAAATTTTCCAAGACATTCGCCAAAAAATCACTGAGACTATTGGAAGCATTCAAAACATATTTTTGATAAGACGCACCTTGATACATTTCACTCTCTGCCATACTCTCCAAGGCCTTATCCAAATTATAATACACCTCAGTAATTTGTTCGTTTACAAATTCGGAAAGTTCGGCCTGTCTTAAGGATAAGGCGAACAAACTATCATCAACGTGTTTAAACAATTCCCTCAATTCCTGCTGCCTTTTAATACTAAGCGTATTTACCTTACCGGACATTTCCGATTCCCCCAAGCTCCTATACAAACCTTCCTGCTTAAACGAAAAAGTAATCAAATTGTCCAACAATTGCCTTAACATTTCAGCGTCCTCGGCGGTAGTAGAACCACCTCCACCGCCCGAAGAAGCGGACAATAAATCCTGTGATAGTTCTTTCATCTTCTTGGCCGCCGATTTTTGTTTAGACTTAGCCTTTTCAGAAGAAGATTTATCACCATAAGGTTGCTTGGAAAGTTCTTCCATTACATCCTCTTGATCCTTCTTTACTTCCTCAACCTTACCCATATCAACCTTCAATTCCATAGGTTTCTTTAAACTCGCAACATCCTTAATCAATTCTTCAACCTCTTTACTAATCTCCTCGAATTTAGCCTTTATGGAATCCTGTTCCTTTTGCTCCAATTCCGAACCCAACTTCTTCTCAGCCATATCCTTCTGCTCCTTGGACAATTTATCCAAATCGACCCCCAATTGCTCAGCCTTTTGCTGAACATAATATCTCTTAGTAAGTTCCAACAACTGTTCTAGGTTACGATCCGCATTCCTCTGCTTCTTTCCAAGCTCCTCCAAGCGTTTAGCCAATTCATCCTTATCCAATTTATCTGTCAATTTACTCAGCTCCTCCAAGAGCTTATCATTCTTCTTCGCCTCTAATTCCATCCTTTCCAACCTCTCCTCCAACAGTTTTTTTAATTTATTATCCTCTTCGGTCTTCTTAAGATTATCTTTCAATTGCCCACTAAACTTCTTCATTAAGTCCTCCTGCAACTCTTGCTTCTTTAAAAAATCCTTAATTCTATTCTGATCAGAAAAACTAAGTATACTGTTTTCCTTTTCCTGCCTATTAATTTCCTTTAAGCTCTCCTGTTGTTCCTTAGACATTTCCAAAGATCTATCCAAATTCTTAAGAACAGATTTTTGAAACTCCAACCCCTTCTCTTTCAGCTGGTTAGCGTTCATAAATGCCGAGCTAAACACCTGACTCTTAGTAACCTTGCCCTTGTGAATAGCGTCATTATCCACCACTTCAAAATAGTAATCATACGCCTCGCCTTCTTCCAAATCCAAACCCGATGGAAAGGTGTAATAAAACTTGTTATAATTAACATTTGGTTTGGACAGAACCAAAACATTCTTCTTCTCTTGCCCTTTCTTATAATAAATAAACCTAACAGCACTTAACTGGTAATCATCCGTTGCCTCCCCCACATAATAAGACACATTAGGGTTTAAGGAATCCAGCACCTGATCTACCCGCAAACTGGGATAGGCATCCCTAACAACCGTAAAGCGATATCCCAAACTCTCATAATTATCTACGTTAGCATTAGAAATAGACAATTCGTAATCCAAATCGGAAAAGACACGCTTGTCCAAACTAAAAGCATCTCCTGACCTTTTAAAATTTTCAATACTATCCCCCACCCTAAAAAGCACCTCCTCGGTAGTCCTGGTCTTCATCCTCCACGAAACAAATGTACCTTCGGGAAAAACCGCATTACCAGTACTTTTTATTATATCATCCCGCTTTCCGGTATAATCCGGATAATCCAAAATCAAATCAAAATCAACTATACTGGGAACAGCAATTACCTTTAAAAAAAACTCCTTGGACCTAAAGCCATTTGAAACAAAATAGAAAGAAGTACCCTCCAAAGGCGAATTAAACTTGTACTGGTAAAATCCCTCATTAGATGGCAAAAGAAACTCTTCCCCATCTAAAACTATAGAAACATTCTCAGGTTTTACACGTCCCTCGGTAGTCACAGAAACGGTCAAGGACTCGCCCTCCAATACATCCAGATCAGAAGTAAGCAATTTAAAGGCAAAAGGTGCCGGCGGCTCGTAAGCCAAGTCGTAATTCACCACTCTTTTATAAGAACCGAAATAGGAAGCTATATCACCCGAGATCCAAATTAACCCAAAAACTAACAGAGGAAGGAGCAAATACCTGGCATATCCCATATTCTCCTTAAGATCCACAGCCTTTACAAAAGGAACAACACTCAAGTCCATAGATCGCTGTTGAATACTCGCCAAAAGCAATTCTGACTTCTCACTACTTTCAGCCAGATCTAAAAGGTTAAAAAGCTTATCCTCTACCTCCGGAAAATGCTCTCCAATTAACAAGGATGCCTCCTTATTGCTCAAACCTCTCTTCCATTTTAATAAAAACGATAAAGGCGTAATAATAAACTTCCAAACTAGGTAGAACTCCACTCCAACAAATAGTACTAACAGTAGCAAACGTCCAACAGAATTTAACCACAAAAAATATTCTATACCTAAAACCAACAAAAAGAAAAGCAACCCAAAGGCTATAAAAAGAAGCACACCCTTAAGCAACATCTTGGTATAGAACTTTGCAATAAAGGCATTAAGCTTTTCTAAAATATTACTATAATTATCCAAAATAGATCATTTTATAACCAAGGTACAAAAAAGCAACCTAGTCCCAAAGGCCCCAAAACCGAATCCCAAAATAGAACGCTTTATGTATCTTTGCGCAAAAATAATACTTCATGACCAAGAAAGTAAGAGTTCGCTTTGCTCCCAGTCCAACAGGACCTCTACATATAGGCGGTGTAAGAACCGCTTTATTCAATTATCTTTTCGCCAAAAAGCATAAGGGCGACTTTATTCTAAGAATAGAAGACACAGACCAAACTAGATATGTTCAGGGGGCCGAACAATACATAATAAACTCCCTAAATTGGTGTAATATACCCTACGACGAAGGCCCAGGAAAAGATGGCGGCTATGGTCCCTACAGACAAAGTGATAGGAAAGAACTATATAAAAAATACGCGGATATACTTATTGATAAAGGCCACGCCTATTACGCCTTCGATACCAGTGAAAATTTGGATTTTCACAGAAAAGACCATAAAGAAAAAGGTAAAACCTTCATATACAACTATCACAACAGGTTAAAACTTTCCAACTCCTTGTCCCTAAGCACAGAAGAAACAAATGCTAAACTCAAAGCTGGAGAAGAATTTGTAATACGTTTTAAAACACCTCAGGATACCGAACTACATCTAAACGATATTATAAGGGGCGATATTAAAATAGACACCAATACCTTGGACGATAAGGTACTGTTTAAGAGCGATGGCATGCCCACATATCATTTGGCCAATATTGTTGACGATCATTTAATGGAAATTACCCATGTTATCCGCGGAGAGGAATGGTTACCCTCTTTGGCCCTCCATAAACAACTATATGATGCCTTCGGATGGGAAGCACCAAAATTTGCCCATCTACCCCTAATAATGAAACCTGTGGGCAAAGGTAAACTTAGCAAAAGGGATGGGGAGAAAATGGGTTTCCCCGTATTTCCCCTTTCATGGAACGATTCCATTGGCTATAGAGAGGAAGGGTACTTTCCGGAAGCTGTTACCAACTTTTTGGCCTTATTGGGCTGGAATCCTGGCACCGAACAGGAGATTTTTACCCTAGAGGAACTTATTTCCGCTTTCAGTTTGGAAAGGGTAAACAAATCTGGAGCACGTTTTGACCCAGACAAAACCAAATGGTACAATCAGCATTATATGCAAACCTATGACAATACCGATCTAGCCAATGCATTTATGCTAAGCCTTAAAAACAAGGAATTGGATTTGCCAAAGGACAAGAATAATGGCGATTACATAAAGCAAGTGGTTTCCTTGATCAAGGAACGTGCTACTTTTGTCAAGGATTTTTGGGAATTGGGAAGTTACTTCTTTTTGGCTCCAAGTGAATATGATGAAAAGGCCGTTAAAAAACAGTGGAAAGAAGACACTGCTGCCATTATGACCCAATTGATATCCCTATTAGAAGGAACAGAAGACTTTGGATCGGAAAATCTTGAATCTCAAGTAAAACAATGGATCTCAGAAAATGAGCTATCTTTCGGAAAAGTAATGCCCCCTCTAAGATTGGTCATAGTTGGTGAGATGAAAGGACCTCATATTTTTGATATAATGGCACTTATAGGCAAAACAGATAGTATCAATAGAATTAAAACGGCCATCACAGTGCTTTAAAATAAACGATATAGTAATCTGCCCAATATGAATATGCATTAGTCATTTAGATGAGTACTATTTTAATAGTATTACAAAAGCTTTGTAACATATTTGCCAAAATTGCAACATATCAACAAAGTCTTTTGTAAATTCATTAGCTAATTTTAAACACTAAATCATGGGTTCATTTTTACTGATACCGTTATTACTTATCGGTTTTGTTATTCTATTTTCTTCCTTCTTTACGGTAAAACAACAAACAGCTGTTATCATCGAGCGCTTTGGTAAATTCAATAGCGTGAGAACTTCCGGTTTAGGCATGAAAATTCCGCTGGTAGACCGCATTGTAGCCCGCGTTGGGCTTAAAATTCAACAATTGGATGTGATTGTTGAGACCAAAACTTTGGACGATGTATTTGTAAAACTTAAAATATCCGTCCAATATGTTGTTCTTAAGAACAAAGTATATGAAGCCTTTTATCAATTGGAATATCCACATGATCAAATAACCTCCTACGTTTTCGATGTTGTCCGTGCGGAAGTTCCCAAAATGAAGCTGGATGACGTTTTCGTAAAAAAGGACGATATCGCCATTGCTGTAAAAACAGAGCTTCAAGATGCCATGTTGGATTATGGTTATGATATTATAAAGACCTTGGTAACGGATATTGACCCTGATGCTCAGGTAAAAGAAGCCATGAACCGCATTAATGCCTCTGAAAGGGAAAAAATTGCGGCCCAGTTTGAAGGTGATGCAGCGCGTATTCTAATAGTTGAAAAGGCAAAGGCCGAAGCTGAAAGCAAAAGATTGCAAGGACAAGGTATTGCAGATCAACGTAGGGAAATTGCACGTGGATTGGAGGAATCTGTAGAAGTATTGAACAAAGTGGGCATAAACTCCCAAGAAGCCTCTGCACTAATTGTGGTTACACAACATTATGATACACTACAATCTATTGGGGAAGCTACAAACACAAATTTAATTCTGTTGCCCAATTCGCCACAAGCCGGGAGTGATATGTTAAACAATATGGTAGCCTCCTTTACAGCCAGTAATATGATAGGGGAATCTATGAAAACGCAAAACAAAAAGAAAGACCCCAAGTAGTCCAATTGACCTTTTAAATCAAAAACCTTTTACAATTTGTAGAAAACAAGTCGTAAAAGGTTTTTTATTAGCCTAAAAAAGGGAACTAGCTAAATCTTTTCAATATTTTCTTTGCAACAAAGGAAATAATCAATTTCTGGGCTATTCCACTAACGCCCCCCAACAAATTTGTAGGATAAAAATTAGCCTTTGTCCTATTGAGGTGCAGTCGTAACTGCTCTTTGTCAATTTCTCTCTGTAATTTTAAAATAGTCAACCTTTGATCTATTTCATCAAAAGAAGTGAAAACCTGTTTTGCCATAACTCATCAATCAAAATAATATTCAGAAAATTTCTTTAGCATAGGCTTGTCCAACATATCTCTGTATAAATAAAATATGATTCCAATTAAACCATAAAACAGACCCACGAACAAAAACCCTAAAAAAGTATTTTCCAACCAAACTCCAATGCCGAATGCAGCCGCACAAGACAACATAAACAAGGCAAGTAAGGCAATACTTCCCAACATCAACATCTTGGCAAAAGAGGTCATACTCCGCATTCCAATTTTAAACCCCTGAAGTTTGTAATACTCCCCGGTATTTTCCAAATAGGATCGGATATCCCCATCAACTTCAGAAAGATTTTCCTTAATTTCCTCTAAGGCCATATAGTCGTCTCTTATTTTTGCAGTTGTGCATTCTTATTCTTAAGATCGGCCAACTTCTTTTCCAGTGCTATTATAATGTCGTCTGCCTTGTAGCTCATATTGGAAATAGTCTCTTCCAACTTCTGCTCAAAATCTATTTTCTTGGCCTCTGCCGTTTTGGTAAGCTCTTCTTTTGCATGGGATATTCTACTAGTTAGGTCATCTGTTGTCTCCATGGCCTTTTTCTTAATCCTTTTTCTAGTTTTGGTCCCTTTATCAGGTGCATACAAAATTCCTATTCCTGCACCTATGGCTGCACCTGTTAATAAAGCTAATAAAGTATTCCCACTATCGTTTGTCATAATTTTATTTTTATATTGTTATTAATAATAAATTTGGGAGCCCCATATGAATTTCCTATACTTCTATTTTTCAAATTGAGGAAAACCTACATAATTGAAATTCCGTGTTCTGAAATATTCTTATAAGGCGTAAAACTCAAAATTAAAGGAAAGGAGGATCACTGATTGACGCTATCCATCAAACTTTTGATTCAAACTCCCTAAATCGATAATATTTCAACCAAAATCCAATTAAAGGCCTTACAACAGACCAAAATACCAACTGTTATGGAATTACCTTGGCCCAAAAAAAAACCACAGCATTCGCGAGCTGTGGCCTTCATTTTTTATAGAAAATACCAATTGTTATATCAAAAGGTATAAACTTAACTTATGTTAGTTTCTTTCCTGAATTTTGGCCCAGGTATCCCTTAGACCTACAGTTCTATTAAAAACCAACTTTTCAGGTTTGCTGTCCGGATCAATATTAAAATAACCCATGCGTTGAAATTGAAAGCGATCCCCAATTGCTGCATTGGCCAAACTCGGTTCTACAAAAGCCGTGATAATCTGCAAGGAATCAGGATTAATATAATCCAAGAAATTCTTGTCCTTGTGTGCATCCGGAGTTTCATCAGTAAAAAGACGATCATACAATCTCACTTCAGCGCTAAGGGCATGCTTTGCAGAAACCCAATGCAAGGTTCCCTTAACTTTTCTTAAGCTCTCCTCCGTACCACTTCCACTTTTACTCTTAGGATCATAAGTACATTGCACCTCAATAATATTCCCATCGGTATCTTTCGTACAGGATTCGGCCTTTATAATATAACCATTCTTTAATCGAACCTCGCCTCCGAGCTTTAACCTAAAGAATTTTCTATTGGCCTCCTCCATAAAATCTTCCTTCTCAATATATAGTTCCCTAGAAAATGGAAGCTGTCTAAAGCCTGCCGAGTCATCCTCCGGGTTATTTTCCGCTTCCAACCATTCTTCCTCCCCCTCGGGGTAATTGGTCAATACAACCTTTAACGGATTTAAAACACCCATAACCCTAGGAGCAATTTTATTCAAATGTTCGCGAACATGAAATTCCAGCAAGGAAACATCCACAACATTGTCCCTTTTAGCTATACCGATAGTATCTGCAAAATTCCTGATGGATTCTGGAGTATAGCCCCTTCTTCTCAACCCCGATATAGTAGGCATTCTGGGATCGTCCCAACCCTTCACAAAACCCTGCTCCACCAATTGAAGCAACTTGCGCTTACTTACTACAGTATGGCTAAAATTTCTTCTGGCGAACTCCCTTTGTTTGGGCCGTACCAAATTTTTATCTACCACTTGGTCCAAAAACCAATCATAAAGCTCCCGGTGCATAGCAAATTCTAGCGTGCACAAGGAATGGGAAACCTGCTCAATATAGTCGCTCTCCCCATGTGTCCAATCGTACATAGGATAAATACACCAATCGGTATTTGTTCTATGGTGTGCCCTATACAAAATACGGTACATTATAGGATCGCGCATCAACATATTGGAGGAAGACATATCCACTTTTGCCCTTAGAACATGCTCTCCTTCCTTAAACTTACCCTCCTTCATCCCTTGAAACAACTGTAGATTCTCCTCTACGGACCGGTTCCTGAATGGACTTGGTGTTCCAGGCTCTGTGGGAGTTCCCTTTTGCACGGCAATTTCCTCTGAAGTTTGGCTGTCTACATAGGCCTTACCAGTTTTTATTAACTCTATAGCCCAGTCATAAAGCTGTTGAAAGTAATCCGAAGCAAAACATTCCGTATCCCATTCATAACCAAGCCACTTAACATCCTCCTTAATGGCATCTACATATTCCTGTTCCTCCTTGGCCGGATTGGTATCATCAAAACGTAAATTTACAGGAGCCCCGTACCTTAGTCCCAAACCGAAATTAAGGCAAATTGAGCTCGCATGACCAATGTGTAAATAACCATTTGGCTCAGGTGGAAATCTAAATCTTAGCTTCTCTTTTGGAAAGCCGTTCCCTAAATCTTCCTCAACAATATGTTCAATAAAATTTAGCGATTTTAATGCTTCACTCATATTCTCCTTTTTGATGCGCAAATGTAGGGAAAATGCAGGTAAAGCCGACGATAAAATACGCATAGCATACAATTAAGTGGGTTTCACAACAGATTTAAATACCCTTACAACTTTAAATTTCCAGTATTATAATTATATAACATATTTGTTGTTGAATACTTTGTAATTCAATGTGTTCCCAATTTATTCAAAAAGTTATCTGATAATTATCAACAATAAAAGCTGGTAGTAACCCCTAACTACAACATCTCATGAAGCCGAACAAAAATATTAACCTACTACCTTTCGTTCTAACATTGATGCTGTTGGGTGCAAGCTCAATTTCAGCCCAGACCCTGAACAAACCTACTCCAGCCGATAACCCTAATCTAGCGGGCAATTCGGTTTGGACCGCTGCCTGTGCATCTGCAACTTTCAATGAATATTTTATAAACTTCACTTGGCTACCCACTGTAAACAGTGATAATCAATTTGTTTTGGAATTATCCGATGCCTCCGGGTCCTTTGGCAGCCCTACGGAACTGGCCAGGGTAGCGGACAAGAATTCGGACTTTGACTTTGAATTTTCATTTGCATTGCCAACAGATACCAGGGGAGATGCCTACAGATTTAGGGTAAGAAGTACAAGTCCTGCCAAAACAAGTCCCGTATCGGATGCCTTTGAAATGTATTATATAGACTTCAATTCCACACTGGCTATCAGGGAATTGGGCGACACTGGAGCGCCGCCAGCGCAGAAAATACAATTGTGCAATGGGGGAACAACCACCCTGGAAGTATACAATGTACCCAATCCAGAAACTTATCGGTATAATTGGTATAAGAATACATCACCCTTTACCAGTAGCGGAAGCGGTACTTCCATAGAAGTTTCCGAAAGTGGTTATTATGTTGTTGAATTGGATTACGGGTCCACCTGTTCAGGATCGGCCAATACCCAATCGCTTTCCATTGAGGTTGAAATAGGAACCAGTGTAGGCTTGGCCCTAAACCCACCGGCCGAAACTGCATTGTGTTCAGGTCAAAGTTACGCGCCACTTGAGGCAAACATGAACTATCCGGACCTTGCCTACACCTGGTATAAGGGATCAACAATTGTACAACCAAGTACCTTAGGAGCATATACCTATAACATAGATACCAATGATGCCAATTTTCCTGGCGATTATTCTGTAAAGATACAGGGAGATGGCATTTGTACAGAAACGTCCAATACCGTAAGCATTACCAATGCCGGACTTTTTACAGTGTCTAGGGACAACCCGGCCAACATGGTCATACTGCCAGGAGCAACTGCAAATTTATCCGCATCCTCCGATGCCTCCTCCGTAACCTACCAATGGTATAAGGATGACACCTTAATTCCTGGGGCAACAAACAGTTCCTATACAGCAAATGCAGTAGGCAATTATTATGCGGAAGTAACTCTAAGCGGAGGTGCCTGTACGTCTGCCACCAAGAACACGGAAACTACTACATTGGTAAATCCTGATTCCTTTGAATTGATTACCAACTATACCACAGAATATACCGATTGTATTAATACAAGTGTAGCCATAGAGGTCAGTAGAATCAACGCCGTCCTATCAGATGGTACCAAAACCGATGTGACCGCCGATCTTAAAAGCAATTTCTCTTACCAATGGACGAAGGACGGAGCCAATATTACAGCTGCCAACGGAAGCAATATAAGTTTAACGAATACCAATGAAAACGGGGAATATAGGGTTCAGGGCAGCTTGGACAGTTTTAATTCAACTTCCAATGTATTACCGGTACGTTTATTGACCAACGAAACCTTGACCATATCATCCACTGGTACCGTCATCTGTAATTCCAGCGATACTATAGACATTTCAACAACCACAACATTAACAGGAGAAAGTTTTGATTGGTTTAAAGATGGGGTAAACTTAAATACCTTGAGCGAATCACTATCTGTTAACGCAGCCGGAACCTATCAACTAATAGTACAGAAAAACGGTTGTGATCTTCGATCCAACGAGATTATTATTTCTCCCTTAGACGATTCCTTGATAGCCCTCAGCACAGCCAATAACGAAGTGGTCTTTCCCGAAGGAGGTAGCAAAATTATATCAGCCAGCGGGGCCACAACTTATAAATGGTACGACCAAAACAATGTTTTGCTGAGTGATACGGACACCGTTTCCATTACACAGGAAGGTAATTATATGGTAATTGCTACGATAAACAATTGCGAGGTTTCCAAATCATTTTCCGCCTCCTATCAAGACACCTTTGGTATTCCAAATGTAATAACTGCCAACGGGGACGGGTATAACGACCAATGGATTATTCCCAATACATATACTAAAGACCCCAATATTTCAGTTATTATCTATAATGACAAAGGAGAGGAAGTACTTAGCCAGAACCAATACAAGAATAACTGGCCAGAAGCTTCCATGAAATTCCCAAAGCAAAATATGGTGTTTTATTATACCATTAAAAATGCCAAGGAAACTCTAAAGAAAGGTACTATTACAGTAATACGTTAATGCACCATGTTCAAGAAAAACTATTTATATATAATCTTTTTATTACTCTGTCTTTCCAAGGTTACGGGGCAAGAGGAAAGTCCGTTTGTTTCTTACGATGTTCCCTCACAGAACCTCTTAAAATTCAATAGGTTTCTTATTAACCCCACATTTTCTACGGTAAGGGAAGACAAGTCCTATATAAATCTATTACACAGAAACCAATCGGTATCTTTCAATGATAACAACCAAGACTATTTCCTTAGTTACAGTGGTCGTGTTAATGACCGTAGCGGTTTGGGACTTAGCCTATATACACAAAGGGAGGGATTAATATCCAACTACGGCGTTATGGCCAACTATGCATATGGCATTAAATTAAGCGACAAGAGTAATTTTACTTTTGGAGCAAATCTAGCTTATTACAACAGTGGATTTGATAGAAACCGCGCCAATGCTTTGGATCCCAATGATCCAGCCCTAAACGGGTTACAGGATTCCAACCTTTTGTCCTTTCAACCGGGATTCAATATTTCTTATGGCAAGTTTGATTTTGGTGTTTTCGCAGAAAACCTATTTGATTACAACCTTAAGAGCAGTGAAACAATAACGGAATTTGGAGATAAAACCTTCTCAGGACATTTACAATATACCCATCAGTTTGAAAACGGTGCCGGCATTTTTGAAGCAGGTCGTTTAATGCCTTTGGCCAGGGTTAGAAAAATTGGGAATGAAGAGGTAGTGCTGGGTGGAAGCCTTATCCTGGACCTGCCAAAACTGGGTTGGTTACAAGGTGGTTATGATAGTTTCTATGGTGCCTCCGCAGGTATAGGTTTTAACATAAACCGCCGGATCTCTTTAGGCTATACTATGGAAAAAGGTATGTCCAACAATTTTGACAATTTTGGATTAACACATGAAATATCCTTTGCCTACTCCATAACCCCAAACCTTACAGAAGATCGTGTAATGTTGGAAGAAGGTTACGAGGAATTGGCAGAAAATGAAGAAGAACAGGAAGATACCCTTACTGCACAACAACTGGAAATTGAAAAACTGAAGAAGGCATTGGCAGAAAATGATGCAATATTGGCCGAGTTAATGTTCCGTCAGGATTCATCGGAAACCAACCGTCAAAAAGATTTGGAACGCAGATTTGAAATGGTAATGAGAATGGTCCGCGAAGAAACGCAGGGCAAGCGTCCGGACATTGAGGAAAAAGCCAAAAAAATGTATCTCGTTAACAATGAAAACGGGGGTCTGGTGAATAATTCCAAGCCCGATCCAAAAGAAAATAAACCAAACGTTATAAAACCTGTGGACAAAACCAAGGATGCTATAGCGACAAGAACAGTTGAAACCAAAATCACTCCCAAAGCAGAGGCTGAAGAAGCTGAACAAGATGAGTTTACAAGGGTAGCACAACAAAACAATATTAAGAGTAGAAAATTTAGAAATTTGGACGGGGTAGCCGACGGTTACTATGTTGTAGCCAATGTCTATAAGGGCGAAAAATATCTTAATAAGTTTGTAACGGAACTTGCCAATGATGGAGTAAGGGCAGACTATTTCGAAAATTCCAACAATGGACTTAAATATGTATACCTAGAAAGGTATGATACATGGCAGGAGGCATTGGCCGCACATAAATCCAACATCAATGGAACCTATTCCAAGGATATGTGGATTATGAATGTGGACAACACCCGTTATACGGACGCTGATAGGGCTTATGTACAAAACGTAAACAAAATCAAGGAAAAATCATCACAATATGCTTTGGACAAACTTCAGAAAAATGTTGTGGTTAAAGACAATGTAACCTCCAATGATCCTACGGCCAAAGTGTACAAAATAAATGGTCTTGGAACCGGATATTATATTATTGCCAATGTATTCGCCAGTGCCAACAATGCCAATAGATTTGTAAAAATGTTAAATGCACAAGGACTAAGTGCCAGTTATTTCATTAACCCTGAAAATAACTATAGATATGTATATCTTAAGAGGCACGAATCCTGGAACAATGCCTTGGTTTCCTATTATTCCAAGATCAACGATACTTACAACGATAAAATGTGGATCATGCGGGTAACGCCAAATCAAATGACATGATCGGGTGGGTCAATTTAAAAAATGGAATAACCAATCTATTCAAGTGTATATAATCCTAAACTTAAGATTGCAAGTTTGATAATCGAAATACCGTTGTGATCAATATGGCAAAGAGATATTAAATTCCGACATTCATCATTTACAACAACATCATCCTGGGCAATCCCATTCAGGTGAAAATATTGATATTAGGTTTTGCCTTTGACAACAAATTGATTATTAAAAATATTTTCCTTTAAGGTAAATCTATCATCTCTGTTCTATACTCCTGTATCTAAAAGGTCCTATTTTATTCCAACTAAGCAAGGGTTTAACTAGCAATAATACATAGTTCCTTCAAAATTAAATTCTTACAAGCTGCTTTTAAAAAAATGCCTAACCATACAATAAAAGCATTTCACAACATATTAGAACACCCCTACAACATTAAATTCCACAGCTCACTATTAAGGTTAATATTTGTTATGAATGTTCGGTTTTTGGAAACTTATCAAGAATGTTTTTAACAATTCTCGGTAAAGTTCACAAAAACCCAACCTTCCAAGTAAACATTATAAGCGACCCAAATCACTTAATAATGTATGCCATACCAAACTAATTTACCTAATGGGATCAAAAAATACTAAAAAATTACTGCTGACCTGTTTTTTACTATTAGGCTTCTTCTCTGCCTATTCTCAAGTAAAAAACAACTTTGATGTTCGTTATGAAAATGAACTCCGTGGTGATATAACGTTTATAGCCAACAATATCGTCAACAGACAGGCTGATGGTTATTGGCAGGGAAAAGGTAACAATAGAGTCTGGGTGCCGGCAGTGGGTCCAAACGATCCTTATAATGACACAGGTAGCTCTTCGGAATACAACGACGACCTGGATATGCAGTATATCGATATCGACGGCGATGCCTCAACATTTAGTTCCAGTAGTGCAATTTTAACCGTTCCCAACCCCGATTGCGCCATAGTACGTTATGCCGGACTTTACTGGTCGGCAGTATTCAGCGCAAGTAACAGAACAGGTTTCGACCAACTTAAATTTAAGATTCCAGGAGGTACTTATCAAGACTTAACGGCAGATGAAATATTATTCGACGGTGCAGGAGACGCCGATTTTGGCTATTACAGCCCATACGCCTGTTATAAGGATGTTACTTCCATCGTTGCCGGAATGGCCGACCCCAATGGGGAATATTTTGCCGCCAACATAAGGGCAAGTTCAGGAAGCAGTATTTCCGGAGGTGTTTCCGGAGGATGGAAAATGGTCGTAGTCTATGAAGACCCTAATTTACCAGGAAAATATATCACCACTTTTGACGGTTACGCAGGCATCAAATCTGGACAAACCGTAGACATTCCTGTAAACGGTTTTACAACCCTTCCCGCTCCATTTCCAGTTATTGCTCAGCTTGGGGTGGGTACTTTGGAAGGGGATAACAGAATTGGCGGTGACGGACTTTCCATTAAGGCCAACTCTAACCTTACATACACAGCTTTAGGAAATACGGTAAACCCGACCAATAACTTCTTTAACAGCAATATTACCCGTGCCAATGCCATTGTCATGGACAGGAACCCAAACTCCATAAATACTTTGGGCTGGGATGTTGACTTTTTTAATATCAACAACCCCTTAAATGGTGTTATCCCCAACAGTGAAACAGGGGCAACATTGAGGGCAAGTTCCTCACAGGATAAATACGATATTTTCTTTACCTCCTTTGATGTTGAAATTATTGAACCCATCATTAATTTAACCAAAACAGTTGAAGATATTGCCGGCAATGATATTACCGGACAAGGAGTAAATCTGGGACAGACCTTGGATTATGTGTTAACATTCCAAAACGTTGGAAATGATGATGGAGACAGCTATACCATCAAAGATATACTTCCCGTTAATGTGACCTTGGACGAATCCAATTTTACCTTACCGGCAGGAGTTACCTACACCTATGACGAGCCTAGTAGGACCGTCCTGTTTAGTATTCCCAATGCATTAGTTGAAAAAAATGATCCCAGTTACGCCATACGCATGAGAGTCAAAGTGGCTGAAAACTGCTTCGATTTTGTGGATGCCTGTTCCGATCTTATTCAAAACCTGGCTTATTCTACTTATCGTGGAGTGCTAAACAGCAACCAAATTAGTGATGACCCTAGTGTAACCGACTTCGATAATTGTGGATTCGTTATACCAGGTGCCACCAACTTTCTTTTGGACGATTTGGCAGATTGTAACTTTATCAGAACAGTAAAACTATGTGGAGATCAAGCATTATTGGATGCCGGTGATGGTTTTGATGATTATATATGGTATAAGGATGAAAACGGAAACCAAGAATTGGATGCCGCCGATACCCTAATAACCGATGGCGATTCCGATAACGATCCGAGTACTTTCGTGGTTAGCGCCATAGGCACCTATATCGTAGATAAAATTGTTGCCGATCCCTGTAAGGGATTTAAAGAAATATTGGTTGTGGAACGTTTTGGTGCCACACAAACAAACCCTATTGTTGATTTTTTCAATAACAGTAACAATGATGCCGATCCTACCAACGATGTACAGGGGGAAATTGTAAGCTGTTCCGTAGATGGAAGTCCCTTACCAAAGATTTTCCTGTGTGGGGTAAATGACACCCAACTAATACAGGTCAATATTGCCGATGCCCAAAGTATGGTTTGGGAGCAGTTGGTAGAAGGAAGTTGTACTGATTCAGGGGACGATTGTGGCAATAAAAATGCCACCTGTACCTGGAACCAAGTGTCTATCGGCCCAAGTTTTACAGCAAATAGTGCCGGTAAATTCCGTTTGGTTGTCAATTACCAAAATGGTTGTTTTAGCCGTTTTTATTTCAACGTCTTCCAGAACAATTTGGATATACAGTACAATGCCAACGATATTATTTGTAATACCCCGGGAAATATTACCATTACAAATCTAGGTTTGGGTTACGGCTATCAACTTTATGATGTTGCCAACGGCACCATTGTAGTGCCTTATAGCGACAATAATGGCCCAAGCTTTGATATTAGTACCAATGGTGCCTACAGAGTGGGCATTACACAATTGGATAATACAACCGGTGAACCTATAGATGGCTCCTGCGAATTTACCACCCCGGATATTGGAATTAGAAATCGAAATTTCCAACTCAACATTACAACAACTGCAGCCACATGTAGCACCTTGGGAAGTATAAACATTCAAGCAATGAATGTTGAGGCCAATTACGAATATGAGATTAGAATAGATGACGGTAGTAACGGTGGAAATGGTACACTGTTGGACAACGAAACAGCCCAACCAGATAATAACTATACTTTTCAAAATTTAAATGCTGGCAACTATATAATCCGTGTAAGCACCGATGATGGTTGTTTCCTGGAGGAAAAGGTCACTGTTCTCAGCGAGGCCGACTTGGACTTAACAGCAAGGATTTCACAACATATTAGTTGTAAGGAAGGCAACATCCTTATGGATTCCAGTGGTGGAAAAACACCTCATACCTATGCCATTTGGTCTTACGTGGATGAAGGTGGCAATACTGTTACCTCTTATCCAAATGTAACCTCAATACCCCCTGGTAACTTTCAAACTAGCCAAATATTCGATATTCTAGACCCAGGAGATTATACCTTTGTGGTAGTAGATCGGAATAATTGCTATTCCTTTTCCAACACCGTTACCATAAATTTGGTTCCGGCAGTGGAATTCACCACCTCGGTCACTGATGAAAGTTGCTTCGGAGCTGAAGACGGTAGTATAGTTTATAATATGACTAATACCAACGGCTATAAGGTTGAGTATACCTTAATCTACCCAGATCCCGACACTGATGACGTAATCAATTCCTCTGGAACCTTTACTGGACTGCCACAAGGTAATTACACCGTAATCCTAACTCAATCCAAAGGAGGGGCAAGTTGCGATTTCATACAAGATTTCACCATAGGTGGTCCCGCAGACGGCGTATCAGGTGATGCCGCCTTAATACAGGATTATACCTGTCTACAGGACGGTATTATAGAGGCACAAAATGTTGCAGGAGGAACGGCACCATATTCTTATAGTATTGATGGGGTAAACTTTGTTTCAGGCCCTGGTGCGGAAACTTTTTCCAATCTTACAAGTGGAAGCTATAGTATTACGATTAGGGACGCAACGCTTTGTACTTTTGTTACAAATTCCGTTGTAATTGGCCCGCTTGATGAGCCAACGGATCTTACCTTTACCTCTACAGCGCCAAACTGTCCTACACAAACATCCAATGTAACGGTAACGGCTGTTAACGGAATTGATCCCTTGACCATAGAAATTATTGCCCCTTCGGCCATTGCATCCAATTCCATAGCTGGTAAAACGGCAACCTTTAACAACCTTGATCCGGACACCTACACCTTTAGGGTTACCGATAGCAAGGGTTGTTCCTATGACGAAACCTACACCATTACTCCAGTTGATCCAATCCAGGTTGTTGGTACTTTGGTCAACAACGTGAGTTGTATAGGAAATGCCGATGGAGCCATAGACTTTGAAATAAACGATTTTAGCACTACCTATAGCTATACTGTTAACGGCGCAACCGCCATAACTGGACAGTCTGCCAACACAATTAATTTAACCGGTCTGGTAGCTGGTGATTATACCATAGTAGTTACCGATGAAACCACCAACTGCACCGATACCAACACGATTACTGTAAGTGAACCGGCAACCGCCTTAGGAATTACCTTTAGCACAACCCCCTTAACTTGTAGCGCCGATGGATCGGTTACCATTACTGCAACCAATGGCTGGGGAGGATACTCCTATGATCTGGAACAGCCCGATAATAGCATTTTAGGCCCTCAGGGAAGCAATGTATTTTCCGGTCTTAGTCAAACAGGCACCTATACCATTAGCGTTACCGATGCAGGTGGATGTACCGCTACAGATACCTTTGATATATTAGCCCCAGCAAATCCTACTGCAACTTTAAATGCCACAACAGACCTATGTTATGTTCCCGGTACGGGAGTTAGCCTTACTGCTACTGCAGCTGGTGGTGTTGGCCCATATACGTATAGCCTTAACGGTGCCCCAGCACAGAATGGCAATGTATTCAACAACCTTGCCCCAGATTCTTATTCAGTATTGGTAAGGGATGCCTATGGATGTAGTGTTACCACAAATACTATTACCATAGAGCCACAGCTAACCGTATCCAATGCTATTACCAAAGAATTGGATTGTTCCGCTTCTCCTGAAGCGATAATTGATATTACCATAAATGGTGGATATGCCGCCTATAGCTATCAAATAAATGGAGGTGCAAGTACCGCTATTGTAGGTAATACCATTACTTATACCACGGCAATCGACGGCAGTTACACCTTCCTAATTACAGATAGTGAAGGCTGTACAGCGCAAACCACTGTTGTTGTGGACGCCATTACCAATCCCGTAGCAACAAATAATATTACGGATCCAAATTGTGATAGTGCCACCAACGGCAGTGTTGAAATTGTAATAGATCCAAACTTTGGAACCGCCCCATACCAAGTAAACTTCAATGGTGCAGGACTTAGTAATCAAACCACATACTCCGGCCTTGCTTCTGGAACATATAATTATGTAGTACAAGACAGTAAAGGATGTACTTTCAATGGTAGCGCAACCTTGACAGCGCCAAATGCCATTACTGCCGATGCCGTATTAACACAACCCTATACCTGTCTACAAACAGCCAGCATACAAGTTCAAAATATAACTGGGGGAACACCTGGATATACATTTAGTATAGACGGAATAAATTTTGTTGCCGGGGATACCTTCACTGGGCTTCCTGACGGAGATTATACAATTACCGTGCGTGACGCGAGTGGATGTACATTCGCAACGGTTCCCGTAAATGTACCGGCACTAGATCCGCCAACAGATATTACCTTTAACAGTACAGCGGCCAACTGTCCGGCCGAGACATCAAATGTAACCTTAACAGCCATAGGTGGAAGTGGAGCAATAACTTATGAAATAATTGCACCCGCGGCCGACGTGTCCACCAATGCAACAGGAATATTCAATAATCTTGCCCCAAATACGTATACCTTCAGAGTTACCGACAACAAAGGGTGCTCCTATGACGAAAACTATACCATAAACCCAGTTGTAAAAATAGATGCCTTGGGGACTTTGACCCAGAACGTATCCTGTCAGGGAAGTGCAGATGGTGCCATACAATACAATGTCTCCGGATTTAGTGGCAACTACAGCTTTACCGTAACAGGACCAACGGCCATTGCCCCACAATCTGGAATAAATACCAACCCATTAAACTTTAGCGGTCTATTGGCAGGTGATTATACCATCACCGTTACCGACGATACTACCAATTGTACCGATACGGCCACTGTGACCGTAAATGAGCCTGCAGATCCATTGGCCTTTACCTTTACAGTAAGCCCATTGACGTGTACTACTGATGGATCGGTAACCATTACAGCAACAGACGGTTGGGGAGGGTATACCTATCAGGTTACCGAACCAGATGCGAATATTCTAGGACCGCAGGGAAGCAATGTCTTTTCGGGTCTTAGCCAAACAGGCACCTATACTATCAGCGTAACCGATGCCGGAGGATGTACCGTTACCGATACCTTTGATATAACTACACCGGCCAACCCTACGGCTACCTTGGCCGCAACAACGGACCTTTGTTACGTTCCTGGAACAGGTGTCAGCCTTACCGCAACAGCAGCTGGAGGAGTAGCTCCTTATACCTATAGCCTTAACAGCGCACCGGCACAAAATGGAAATGTATTTAATAACCTTGGGCCAGGGATCTATTCCGTTGAAGTACGGGATGTCTACGGCTGTAATGTTACCACTAATACCATTACTATTGAGCCACAGCTTACCGCTTCCAGTGTATTGACGAAGGAACTGGATTGTACTGCCTCTCCAGACGCTATATTGGACATCACTGTCAATGGAGGCTATGCCGACTATAGCTATAAGGTAAGTGTTGATGGAGCGGCATACGGGGTTTCAACCGCCTTAGGTGCAGGAATAACCACCTTTAGTTATACCGCTACAACTGCAGGAACCTATAGGTTTGAGATTACGGACAATGAAGGCTGTATTGCACAAACAACAATCACTACCGTAGACCCCATCAGCAACCCACAGGCTTCCGAAACAGTTACCAATGTAAGCTGTAACGGAGGAAGTGACGGAATAGTGGAGATCGTATTCGATACAAATTTTGGCACGGCTCCTTACCGAGTAAATTTTGACGGCGGAGGACTGAGCAACAACACTACTTATTCTGGATTGGTCGCGGGAACCTACTTCTATACAATCCAGGATGATAAGGGATGTACAGTAACCAATTCCGTCAACGTGGGAGAACCTGCAGCAATCACTTTCGATGCAGCAATCGTCCAAGAATATACCTGTCTACAGGATGCAACAGTGGAAGCCCAGAACGTAATTGGAGGCACTTCTCCATACACCTATAGTATTGACGGCATCAATTTTGGCGCCAACAGCTTTACGGGTCTTAAGGACGGGAATTACACACTTACCGTGAAGGATGCCAATGGTTGTACCGCCACTAGGCCCATCACCATTGATCCCTTGACACCACCTACAGACATATCCTTTAGTGCCACCGCAGCCAACTGTCCAGCGGAGACTTCGGATATCACCTTAACTCCAACCGGAGGAAGCGGTGCAATCACATATGAAATTATTGCTCCGGCCGCCGCAGTAGCTTCCAATGCAACAGGAATTTTTACAGGACTTGATCCCGACACCTATACGTTCAGAATTACCGACGCCAAAGGATGCTCCTATGACGAAAACTATACCCTGAACCCTGTTACCAAGATAAATGTGCTGGGTACTTTGACACAGAACGTTTCCTGTCAGGGAAGTGCGGATGGAGCCATACAATACAATATAACCGGATTTAGTGGCAATTATAGCTTTACCGTAGCTGGGCCAACGGCCATTGCCCCACAATCTGGAATAAACACCAACCCATTAAACTTTAGCGGTCTTTTGGCCGGGGATTACACCATTACCGTTACGGACGATACCACTAACTGTACCGATACGGCTACCGTTACCGTAAACCAACCTTCAGCTCCCTTGGCATTTACTTTTAATTTGAGCCCAATGACCTGTGCCGCTGATGGATCGGTAACCATTACTGCAACTGATGGATGGGGAGGTTATAGTTATCAACTTACAGAACCCGACACCAATATAGTTGGACCTCAGGCCAGCAATGTTTTTAACGGATTAAACAAATTAGGAACCTATACCATAAGTGTTACCGATGCTGGTGGATGTACCGTAACAGATACCTTTGATATTGTTACCCCTACCAATCCAGTAGCGAGTATTGACATGGCAGCCTCTACTTTATGCTATACCTCAACTGGGCTAGCAACAATTGTAGTAGGCGCCACAGGTGGATTGGCCCCTTATTACTATAGTTTGAATACAGGTCCTACCCAAACTTCCAATACGTTTGTGGACTTAACACCTGCCACCTATGACTTTCATGTAACTGATAGCAATGGATGTACAGATACCGTTCAATTCACCATTGAACCAGAACTTACGGCCAATGCAGTTTTAACCAAAGACCTGGATTGCACGGTTAGTCCAGATGCGGAAATCAACTTGAACGTTAACGGAGGATATCCTGCCTATACCTATGAAGTAGCCTTTAACGGTGGAGCTTATGCACCCTATGCCGGAGCCTTCCCTTATACTACATCCAATGCAGGTACGTATAGATTTAGAATAACGGATTCCCAGGGTTGTGTCGCTCAAAGTAATACGGTAACCGTTACAGCGGCGGACACACCCGTTATTACTAGCGTAACCCCAACACATGTTCTTTGTTATGGTGATAACTCTGGGTCTTTGGATATCACAGTGGATACTGCTGTTGGAATTGCCCCATATACCATTACAATAGTAGAAACTGGTTCGGGAACTAATTATGGTAGTCAGACCACAGGATTACCGGCCGGGAATTATGAAATAACATTGACCGATGACAAAGGATGCTTTGTAACAGCAACCGAAACCATTACAGAACCAACTGCCATAAATCCCAATGTAAGCCATACCAATTTATCCTGTTCGGCTTCTACAAATGTAATGGGTACTATAACTGTAGATGCCAATGGAGGCACATCTACCTACATATATGAAATAAATAACAACGATTATTCCTTTACCGATACCTATGATACCTCATCAGGTACCAATGACCATACCTTTACAGGATTAAACTTTGGGGATTATACCGTTAGGGTAATTGACAATAACGGTTGTGAAAGTATCTCCACTGTTACCATCACTACTGGTCCTGACGTCCTTATTACGACTTCACCTGTGGCCGGATGTGCTCCTGGATCTGGTGAAATGCTGGTAGAAGCCGCAGCAAGTAACGGAACATTGGGTACAGGTACCTTCTATTTTGCAATATATCCTGCTTCTAATTGGTTTGCTGGAAACCCCGAATGGTATCTTCAGGATGGCGGTATAGGGTCACCTCCATATACCCATAATTTTACAGGCTTAACCCCTGGCGTAACCTATACCTTTATAGTTTATGACTCGGATACCGGTTGTGAATATATTCAGGAGGCAACCGTTCCGGTAGACACAAACTCATCTTTAACTTCAACAATAGATGCTACTACCAATATAAGTTGTTTTGGTGCAGTAGATGGATCCGTGGACTTTACCTATAGCGGTTATGGAGGAACACAAGTAAATTATGAAATCTACACCCAAACCACTAATAATGCCACCGGAATTACTGGTAGCTCTAGTGTGCTTATCGCAGGGACTTCACAAAGTAGAACATTATCCGGACTTGCCCCAGGGGAATACTATATACTATTTGAAGAAGTAAATGGCCCAAATGCTGGTTGCGTTAATGCATCCGATTCCTTTGTGATAGAGCAATCTCCAGCCTTATTGGAGATAACGGCTACCTCCACCAATGATAATTGTGAGCCCAATGCAGGTACCATAACCGCCAACGCACGTTACGGTAAGGCACCTTACCAATTCCAGTTGGAATTGGCATCTGCAGGAGCACCTACTATAGGTACTTGGACAGGAACCAATACCAGTGGTTTCTTTAATGCCGAGGCAGAGGATTATATTGTATATGTTAAGGACGCCAATGACTGTATACGATTTGTTGCAGTAACTATTGCGGAAGATCCTAGCCCAGTCATTAGCCTTCTTGTGCCAGATCAGTGCGCCACTACGGAAGGGAATTTTACTATCCAAGTTACTTTGGACACCCCTGGTGTGCAACCTTATTTCCTAAGTCTGGATGGAGGTGCGTTTCAGGCAGTTACCTTTACCGGAGCTCCGGGAACTTTTAATTTCACAAATTTAAGTTCCGGTAATCATACTGTAGTAATTAGGGATGCCAATGGCTGTGGTAACAGCGAAAGCATTGAAATATATACTCCAACCTCCCTTTCGGCCGAAGTTGTGGTAACCCCATCATGTAATGCCTTATTACAGGATGATGGCGAGATCAAGGTAAATGCTTATGGGGGTACCTTGTTTAATTACAGATATGAACTTAGGGATACTTCGGACAATATTATAAGACCAAAACAATTATCATCAACTTTTACTGGTCTAACCCCAGGTACTTATAGAGCCTATGTATATGACAATCTTGCCACAGGTTGTGATGCCTTTATAGACATCACCTTGGATGTACCAACGGCCGTGGTTGCTGCCATTGGGGAGAAAAAAGATATTAGTTGCAATGGTGCCAGTGATGGTTCTATAGTGGTTAACCTAGACCCAAGTATGGATAATCCTCCCTATACCTTTCAATTATTTGATAGTACTGGAACTATTCCAGTAACACTGTTACCACAAGCCTCCAATGTCTTTACGGGATTGGATCAGGGCGATTATATTATAAGGATCAGATCTGCAAGGTTCTGTAAAATGGATATTCCATTTACTATCAATGAGCCCAGTGCTTTAGTGGCCAATGCAACTGCCACCGATTTTGCCTGTGCCGCAGATAATTCTGTAGCCCAAGCCGTAATAACAGCAGATATTCCAACCACAGGAACTGCTCCTTATATGTACAGTATAGATGGTATAAACTTCTTTACTACCAATACATTTAACATTAACGATACCGGTGCGGTTCAGAATTTCACCGTAACTGTGCGTGATGCCAACGGTTGTACCGATACCGATACCGTTACCATAAATCCATTGCCGACCATTACAGCTGTTACTGTTGGTCAACAGACCGCCATTACCTGCAACAACGACGAGGTGGCCAGGGTGACCGTAACGGGAGGTTCGGGCGACTTTACCTTTGAGCTTTTGCCAACGGGAAGTGCCCCGACCCAGAGCTTGGTGAGCCAAACGGCCGACTTTAGTTTGACCGCCCCGGGGGACTATACCTTTAGGGTCACAGACAATGTTACCGGTTGCTATTTCACAACTGCGCCCTACACCGTTGCCCCCTACGACCTGATAGAAGTAGTGGCCACCGCCCTTACCCCGGTGACCTGTTATGGGGACTCCGATGGGGAATTGCAGATCCAGGTGAACAACTATCTGGGCAATTACGACTACCAGGTCTTTGACAGTAGTGGCGCAAGCGTAACCGCAGTTATAAGTTCCGATACCTCCACCAACCCAAGGACCATTTCAGGATTGCCCGCAGGTAACTTCTATGTGGTGCTTACCGCTACCAGTACCCCGTTCTGTGATGATACCTCCAATACGGTGACCATTGTATCGCCAGCGGCCGACCTTGACCTGACAGTAACCAATAATATCAACGCCAACTGTAACATCGGTGCCCAGGTGACCGTTACCGCCAGCGGTGGGAACGGCGGATATACCTATGCCTTTGTACAGGACGGTGCAGTTGTAAACCCAGGGGATTATACCGCAAGTGCCAGTGCCATACTTGACCCGGCCACCAACCTTAACTGGGACGTTTGGGTGAAGGATGCCATGGACTGTACCTATATGATAGATGTCGTTATTGCGGAAGATCCCATGCCGACGGTAAGCCTTCCGGCCTATGCCGACGACCAGTGTACCTCCAACGGGACATCCTATACCTTTACCGCGACAGGTACCGGTGTGGCCCCAATAAAATACAGCATCGGGAACGGATTCCAGAGCAGCGGCACCTTTACCGTATCCGCTCCGGGAACCTATACCGTCACCGTTCGTGACGCCAACGGGTGTACCGTGACAGATACCATTGACATACTGCCCCCATTGGGCGCGGCTGCAGTGGCAACCGCACAGCCTTCATGTATCGCCAACGACGGGGTGATCACCATCACCGCAAGCGGTGGGGCAGGTGCGGGCAACTATGAGTACGACCTATTGAATTCCATTGGAAACAGCCTAACCGGAGGAGCCCGTCAGGCCTCCAACGTATTCAACGTTCTGGCTCCGGGCAATTATACCGCCATCGTTTACGATACCTCGGGATCCGGATGTGACGCCCAGGTGCCCGTTTTCTTGGAAACCCCCACACCGGTAGTATTTACATATACCTATGAGGACGTATCCTGTAACGGGGGTGCCGACGGTTCCATTCAGGTCATCCTGGATGCTTCCAACGACAACCCGCCATATACCTTTACCATCAACGACGGTACAAATCCGCCGACCACACAGAACAACAATCTGTTCACAGGCCTCACCGCAGGTAACTACGACATTACAGTTACCTCCGATAGGGGATGTTTTACCATGCAGACCGTAACCATCGGTGAACCCAATGCTTTAGATGCTGCGATCACCAATGTAACCGATTTCGCCTGTAATATGAACAATGCTGTTCAATCTGCATCTATTGAAGTTACTATTACTGCAGGTACTGGAACACCAGCCTATAGCTACAGTGTTAATGGAGGTGCTTTTATACCCACAGGTGGGGATGTGTTTACATACACTGTCACAACTGCTGGCAATTATGACATTATTGTAAAAGATAGCAATGGCTGTACTTTTACAATTCCAACCCAGACAATAAACCCCTTGCCGACCATCACGGATGTAACAGTTGGCCAACAGACCGCCATTACCTGCAACAACGACGAGGTGGCCAGGGTGACCGTAACGGGAGGTTCGGGCGACTTTACCTTTGAGCTTTTGCCAACGGGAAGTGCCCCGACCCAGAGCTTGGTGAGCCAAACGGCCGACTTTAGTTTGACCGCCCCGGGGGACTATACCTTTAGGGTCACAGACAATGTTACCGGTTGCTATTTCACAACTGCGCCCTACACCGTTGCCCCCTACGACCTGATAGAAGTAGTGGCCACCGCCCTTACCCCGGTGACCTGTTATGGGGACTCCGATGGGGAATTGCAGATCCAGGTGAACAACTATCTGGGCAATTACGACTACCAGGTCTTTGACAGTAGTGGCGCAAGCGTAACCGCAGTTATAAGTTCCGATACCTCCACCAACCCAAGGACCATTTCAGGATTGCCCGCAGGTAACTTCTATGTGGTGCTTACCGCTACCAGTACCCCGTTCTGTGATGATACCTCCAATACGGTGACCATTGTATCGCCAGCGGCCGACCTTGACCTGACAGTAACCAATAATATCAACGCCAACTGTAACATCGGTGCCCAGGTGACCGTTACCGCCAGCGGTGGGAACGGCGGATATACCTATGCCTTTGTACAGGACGGTGCAGTTGTAAACCCAGGGGATTATACCGCAAGTGCCAGTGCCATACTTGACCCGGCCACCAACCTTAACTGGGACGTTTGGGTGAAGGATGCCATGGACTGTACCTATATGATAGATGTCGTTATTGCGGAAGATCCCATGCCGACGGTAAGCCTTCCGGCCTATGCCGACGACCAGTGTACCTCCAACGGGACATCCTATACCTTTACCGCGACAGGTACCGGTGTGGCCCCAATAAAATACAGCATCGGGAACGGATTCCAGAGCAGCGGCACCTTTACCGTATCCGCTCCGGGAACCTATACCGTCACCGTTCGTGACGCCAACGGGTGTACCGTGACAGATACCATTGACATACTGCCCCCATTGGGCGCGGCTGCAGTGGCAACCGCACAGCCTTCATGTATCGCCAACGACGGGGTGATCACCATCACCGCAAGCGGTGGGGCAGGTGCGGGCAACTATGAGTACGACCTATTGAATTCCATTGGAAACAGCCTAACCGGAGGAGCCCGTCAGGCCTCCAACGTATTCAACGTTCTGGCTCCGGGCAATTATACCGCCATCGTTTACGATACCTCGGGATCCGGATGTGACGCCCAGGTGCCCGTTTTCTTGGAAACCCCCACACCGGTAGTATTTACATATACCTATGAGGACGTATCCTGTAACGGGGGTGCCGACGGTTCCATTCAGGTCATCCTGGATGCTTCCAACGACAACCCGCCATATACCTTTACCATCAACGACGGTACAAATCCGCCGACCACACAGAACAATAACCTGTTCACAGGCCTCACCGCAGGTAACTACGACATTACAGTTACCTCCGATAGGGGATGTTTTACCATGCAGACCATAACCATCGGTGAACCAACTATAGTGGACGTAACCGCTACCGCAACCACTTTTGCATGTAATGCCAATAACCAGGCATCGCAAGCAGTAATAACCGCAGTGGGAACAGGTGGAACAGCGCCATATACCTACAGTATTAACGGAGTAAACTTCTTTACTTCCAATACCTTTAATATTAGCGATAACGGGTCTGATAGGGTTATTACCGTTACCATTAAGGATGATAACGGTTGTACCGATGTTACCACAGTGAACATTAGCGCCCTGAACAAATTTTCGGCTACATTGGCCCAGGATGCAGCAATATCCTGTGCAGGACCAGAAGAAGTAACCATAACTGTAAACGACAATGGCAATGCAGCCAATGTTTATAACTATCAGTTGTTACCTGTTGGCAATACCAATGCTACACAAACAGGAACTCCAACCTATAACAGTGCCACATTTAATCTGACCGCTGTAGGAAGTTATACCTTTAGGGTTACCGATACCACCACTGGATGTTATGTGGATACCGCAACTTATACGATCGCTCCTTATGATTTGATCAAAGTGACTGCTACGGCGATTACACCTGTGACCTGTTTTGGGGATAATAATGGTGCTTTGCAGATTAATGTTAGTGGTTATTCAGGTCCATATAATTACACTGTTTATACCAGTGCAGGTGTAGCCACCGCAATTACCGGATCGGCCAATACATCCACCAACCCATTGACCATTAGTGGGCTTACGGGAGGGAATTACTACGTAAGGGTTACCGAGACCAATGTTCCATTGTGCTTTGAGAATTCCAATACAGTAAGAATAATTTCTCCGGATAGGGCATTGACCGCTAATGTAGATCCAATAGCCAACGTAACCTGTTCCAATGATGCAGGTGAAATAATAGTAGACCCAAGTGGAGGTTATGGTCCATATGATATTGTACTTACCAATACCACCACCTCACAGGTATACAATGCCACTGATGTTAATGTAATGGTATTTGGAAATCTATCAGCAGGGAACTACACTGTACAGATCACAGATGCCAATGGCTGTATCCTTAACGATACCGAAACCTTGGTACAACCTGCACCGATTACTGCAGATATCACTCCTTTATCCACAACATTGGATTGTTACGGGGATAGTGATGGTGCATTGACCGCTATAAATATGGCTGGCGGTGAAGGTATTTACCAATATCAATTAAATGTGTACGACGCAACAGGTAGCAACATTGTTTACACCTCTGGCGGACAGGTTAGTCCTATTTTCAACAACCTAAAATCCGGTATTTATACAATTACAGTATCTGATGGTTGGGGATGTGATGTTGAAACCGTACAGGCCACTATAATCGATCCTACAGAAGTTTATGCCTCTTTGATAAGGACAAGTCCATTAACTTGCTTAAACGACGCAGAATTGCTCCTAACTGCATATGGCGGAACTGGTCCATATGAATATAGTGAAGACGGCATCAATTATTTCCCAATGAGCGGTGGTGATACCCACAGCTTCACTGTTACTGCAGGAACCTATAGATACTATGTCAAGGATTCCTTCGGATGTTCGTCAATTTTATCAAACCAAATAAAAGAAGATGTCATTGAACCCTTAACGGTGAGTATGGATACTTCTGCAGCGGTCATCAACTGTAATGGTGATAATACCGCTATATTGATAGCCAAAGCAGATGGTGGTCTGGGTAATTACCGCTATATATTGTTTACCGATGCCGCCTTAACAAACAGCATTGCTGGACCTCAAACAAGCGGTCAGTTCGGTAACCTAACAGTGGGCAGCTACTGGGTTAGGGTTACCAGCGATGATTGTGTAGTGGTGTCCAACGAAAACAGAATAATAGAACCAACCCCACTGGTTGTGGACGATTCCTTTACGAACGTTAGCTGTAATGGCGCCAATGACGGTAGTATAACAGTTTCCTTAAGTGGTGGTTCCGGTGGATATCAATATGCCATTTCACCCAACTTGGACAAATTTGATACTGTAAATACATTTACCAATCTAGCACCAGGTAACTATACTGTAATTGCACAGGATATAAATGGATGTTTTGAACAATTGAGATATACCATAATAGAACCGGCAATCATAACCGCAGTACCAACCACAACGCCGGAAATATGTATTGGCAGTGAAGATGGCACCATATCTTTGATAATCTCTGGTGGAACGGCACCATATAGGACTAGTATAAACTCTACAACAGATAGCGATTTTGTCTTGGACAGGACCTTGTTTACCAATCTGGCTGCTGGAACTTATGCCATATTTGTTAAGGATGCACAGGATTGTATGATCAACATGGCTGTAACCATTGATCCCGGAGTAAACTTAAATGCAATTGCTACCCCAATATATGAATGTACGGGTAACATCCCTAACAATTCAATTGATCTGGTACTGGAAGATCCAAATGTTGCCCCGGATGTAATGTATGCCCTGGACTCCACTGATCCAAATGACATGGTCTTGGAACCCAATTTTACCAATATTGCTCCTGGAGCCCATTATATTGCAATAGCCCATGCCAATGGTTGTGTATTGACCATAGATTTTGAAATAGAGAACTTTGAACCCTTGGTTCTTACCTTGGCACCAGGGAACATCAATGAAATTTCGGCCGTTGCGACAGGTGGCCAGCAGGAGTACACCTTCTATTTTAACGACAAGGACAATGGTACGGATAATACCCACTACATAACAGAAACAAAAACCCACATAGTTAGGGTTGTTGATGAGAACGGATGTGAAGCCATTGCGGAAATCTTTATGGAGTTCATCGATATAGAAATCCCTAATTTCTTTACCCCTGACGGTGATGGTCAAAATGATTTCTGGAGACCTAGAAACCAAGAAGGCTTCCCAAAAATACTAACCATAATATTTGACCGTTATGGTAGAGAGGTTTACAGAATGGGACTCAATGACCAAGGATGGGACGGACTATACCATAATACCGAACTTCCAACTGGAGATTACTGGTATGTAATAAAACTAAAAGGAGAAGAAGATGACAGGGAATTTGTTGGACACTTTACATTATACAGATAAAAAACTTAACCATAAATACAATGCGTTGTAAACTATTAACTTTTGTGTTGCTTTTAAGTGCCTTGATCACTCGTGCCCAAGAACTTAATTCACCCCAGCTTTCACAATACTTGGCAGACAATCCTTTTGTGCTATCCCCAACATATGCAGGAATTGGTGACCATGTGAAAATTAGGTTGAACGGACTTGCGCAATGGGTTGGTATTAAGGATGCGCCAAGGACCCAGTCTTTGGCAGCCGATATGAGGTTAGGGGAAAAATCGGGAATAGGCTTGTTTTTATATAACGATTCCAATGGCTATACCAAACAACAAGGTGCACGAATATCCTTTGCCCACCATTTAACTTTGGACCGTTACGAGGACGAATTTTTATCCTTTGGTATCTCCTATAATTTTAATCAATTTAGATTGGATGTAGAAGAATTTATAGATGCCGGTTTTGATCCAGGGGTAACCGATGACAGATCCACATCCAACCACAACTTCGATGTAGGTCTTTTGTACCGAAAAAATTCCTTTTATTTCAGTGTAAATGCCTCCAACGTTATCAACAAGGATGTATATATTTTCGATCCTATCTATGAACCCAACAAACTTAGAAACTTCTATGCCTATACTGGATACCGATACAAAAAATCCAGAAACAGTAATATGGAAATAGAACCCTCCCTACTATACAAAATATTTGAAAGTGACGGTAGATCCGAAGCGGATTTAAACCTAAAATTTAGATGGTACGATTTTGAGGATTACTATTATGCGGGTGTTACCTACCGTTTTTTAAATGACCAAATAGGTCGGCCATTGTACATTGCTCCATTGGCCGGACTTAAGAAAAGTAATTTCTATTTCGGATATTCCTACCAGATCATTCTTAATGAAATATTGGGCTATAGCACCGGTACCCATGTGGTAACCATTGGATTAGACCTATTCCAAGGTATCAGCAATTGTAGATGTACCTATTAACATTATGCCTTTGCCAATTGCAACCCTAAAATATTTATAAAATCCATTCATTTAAGTTTGGATTGATTTAATTTTGTACAAATTATTAATGTGTTGGGGAAAGTAAGGGTAAGCAATATTAAAATTTATGCCAATCATGGTTGTCTTAAGGAGGAGACTATTATTGGAAGTGATTATCAAGTAAATGTTGAAGTAGATGCCGATTTAAAAAAGGCATCACAAACAGATGAACTTTCGGAAACAGTTGATTACGTTCATATAAACCATATTGTAAAGGAAGAAATGTCTATTCCTTCCAAACTATTGGAACATGTGGCACAGCGCATTTTAAATAGAATATTTACCGAAATACCTATAGCGAAAAAAGTGAAAGTTGCGGTCTCAAAAATCAACCCCCCTATTGGTGGGGATGTACAAGAAGTGACCATAATACTTAAATCCAAAAGATAAAGCTTTTAGTTTTTGAAACATAAAAAAAGTATTACCTTTGCACTGCAAAAAGGCATTGTGGCCGAGTGGCTAGGCAGAGCTCTGCAAAAGCTTGTACAGCGGTTCGAATCCGCTCGATGCCTCCAAAACCTTCATCTTAACGGATGGAGGTTTTTTTGTTTTGTAAGGCTGACCTTTGATGTAAAAAACCTTTGGCTAACCCTCTGTTCATCTAAACTTAACCAATATTTTACGCCATCCAATGTTCCTATCTATAAAGATTTTTCCTACTGCCTTTGCAACTTTGATTAATTAAACTCTAATTCGGAATAATTAGAGGATCCATCCTTAATTGTAAAATTTCGGCCCAATTGCTCCAAGATGTATTGCTCTAAGATTACCTTGTTTCTTACTATATCCCTGGATTTTAAAACGTTGTCATCTTGAGACCCAAGAAATTTTATTTTTCAAGCGGATAAAATGACATTATTTTAAAAATTTGATTTTGGTGTAAATATCAAATATGATACAGGTAGAGAGACAGTTAAAGGTATGAGTTATAAACTGAAGGTTTCCAGATCGTCATTTCGAATGCATATGAGAAACCGAAGGTTCAGCGAAGCTAAACCGAAGGTTCACGAATAACCCTGAAATAAATATGACATGAGCTAAATCGCACATCCAGCTCCAGGCCAGTATGTGTGACTTCTCGTCGTCCCGAAAAGGGACTCTGTCGAAGTGACTATCGTTACCAATTCATATCATTCATATTGAGACTATTAATAAAGACGTCAATGGTATCCCCAATGCATCAAAACATCGAGAAAAAAAGGACTGTACTAAGAAGCAATACTTTGGGCTACTTAAACCATTTCATTAAAACACGGTAAAGGAGATAAACTATACCAAATAATAATACCATCATAAAAATTTGCCAGTACATGATTTTCATAACTCTTTTTATGGGTTATGAGAGCAATTTACATTTGCTTGACAAAAAACAGTTTATCTTAAGGTAGTGTCTATGTAAATAAATTCCTATGATTTTTTATAGGCTATCTGCACTTATACAAATGGACTACGTTGTGGTGGAACTTTCTATGTTTCAGACTCTAGATTCTTATTACTCACTTCCAAATACTTTTATTTCACTACTTTATAAGTTCTATTCCCTTTTCTATATTCAATTGATCTTTAGGGAGAAATCCTTTTATTATTAGAAACAGTCCACAAATAACAAGGACTATCCCAATGCCTTTTTTAACCATAAGAATTCGTCTTTTGGTCAATTTTTTTCGCAATTGTTTGGCCAATAATATTTTAAAGATATCAGTAACAAAATAGGCCCCGATCATAGCAGAGAAAAAAAGTATTATTCTCTTGGGATCATTATCTAGACTAGGTCCTACGACAATAATAATACCCAACCAAAATACCAAAACGCCAATATTTATAAAATTCAGCAAGAATCCCTTGATGCACAAACTAAAGTAATCTCCTTTGGTAATCCTTATTTTGTTTTCCTGTTTAACGGATTCTTTCTTAAAAACGTTGGTAAGCCCGTAAACCAATAAAATGGTACCACCAAAGACATAGAGACCGGGATGACTGCTAAGATTTTCCAACAACTGAAAACTACTGAAATAAGCCAGGGAAATAAAAAGAATATCGGCAACAATTACACCAACATCAAAACATAATGCAGCTCTAAACCCTTTAATAGCACTGGTTTCAAGAAGTACAAAAAAAACAGGCCCTATCATAAAGCTTAACAATAAGCCTAATGGAATAGCCGCCTGAATATCCTCCATCATAAAAATATATTACTTACATTCTGGTAATCTTTCCTCCAAAAACCGTTTTCTCCTCCATTTTGGCAGGATTGCCATACACCATAACTTCTCCACCGGCCTTTACTGCCGCCTTTACATAATCACTTGCAAACACTTCTGCCCTAGAACCGGCATTTACATTGATTGTACTAAATTTAGTTTTGAAATCCTTACCCTTGTAAACGCCTCCTGTATTTATTTGAACATCCTGAATGTTGGAAGAACCCGAAGCAGAAATAATTCCTCCAGTAACACTTTTTATAAGCATTTGGTCTACTTGGGCACTAATTATCAACTCTCCACCTTCCTGAGCCTTTAATTCCAAAATGTCCTGTCTTATAGGCTCCTTGGAAGAAATCCGCGCATCCTCATTAGTATCAATAACAACAAGTTTTTCCGTATAATGTACATCTACAAAAGTTCTATAACCACTGAATAGTTTAGTCACTTCCATTCTAATCTTGAGAACGCCATCATTATTTACAATAGCAACATTGGCAGTATTTGCACCCGTAATCACAGCCTTGTTAACATCAGATTTTATAAGGTTCACGGACAATCCATCAAAAGCCTTAACTTCTTTGAACGGTTGTAAATTCTGAGTTACCTTTTCATTTTGCGACCTCAGTGATTGGGTGGCAACCAGTAACAAAAGTATAACTATTAATTTCTGATCCATTTTCTTAGAGCTATAGTTTATTGGCTAATTGTTATTAACCAATAAACATTTTTTGCGGATTCATTCCGTAAAACATATTAATGCAATGGCAACAAATTTTTTAAACTTTTAGAGTTACCTCATTGAGTTAAACAAATTCCGTTCCAAAACAAAAATTTAGGCGTTTTTTCCAATTAAGGAAAAATCCAAATGGCGCTTTATTAAATCTGTACTCTTAACCATCACAATAACTTCATCTCCCAATTGATAGGTTTTCTTGGTTCTTTCACCAACTATAGCGTACTCCTTTTCATCAAAGGTATAATAATCATCCTTTATATCCCTAATTCTCACCATTCCTTCGCACTTATTCTCAATGATCTCTACATAAAGTCCCCATTCGGTAACTCCAGAAATTACACCTACAAACTCTTGATCCTGATGATCTTCCATAAATTTAATCTGCATATATTTTATGGAATCGCGCTCAGCATTTGCAGCCAAACTTTCCATATCCGAAGAATGCTTACATTTTATTTCATAAGGTTCTGTCTTTGGAGTTTCCCCGCCATCTAAATAATGCTGTAATAACCGGTGTACCATCACATCCGGATACCTTCTAATTGGCGAGGTAAAATGCGTATAATAATCAAAGGCCAAACCATAATGACCAATATTGTCAACCGTGTAAATTGCCTTGCTCATACTTCGTATAGCCAAAGTATCCACTAGGTTCTGTTCCTTTTTCCCTTTTACATCCTCCAAAAGTTGGTTCAAGGAATTGCTTATAGATTTTTTATCCTTAAAATCGAGCTTATGTCCAAAACGTGATATTATACCGTTAAGTGCCATTAATTTATCCTCATTAGGCTCATCATGCACCCTATAAACAAAGGTCTTAACAGGTTTTTGCTTTCCAATAAATTGTGCTACCCTTCTATTGGCCAACAGCATAAACTCTTCTATAAGCTTATTGGCATCCTTAGACTCCTTAAAATAAACCCCTTCAGGTTCCATTTTTTCATTGAGATTAAAACGTACCTCAATTTTATCAAAAGAAATAGCTCCCTGTTGCATACGCTTATCCCTCATGATCTTGGCAAGACGATCCATGGTCAAAGTAGCATCAACAATCTCATTTCCAACCGTATAAGCACCATCCCTTATGGATATTTCCATAGGAATTGATCCCTTCCCGGTCTCTATAATATGTTGTGCCTCTTCATAGGTAAATCTTTGATCGGAATTAATTACGGTACGCCCAAACCATTCATTCTTTATAACGGTATTTTCATCAATTTCAAATATGGCAGAAAAGGTATATTTTTCTTCATTGGGACGAAGGGAACATGCATTGTTGGATAATACCTCTGGCAACATGGGTACAACCCTGTCCACCAAATAAACAGAAGTAGCCCTATCATAGGCTTCATCATCTAAGATAGTATCAGTTTTAAGATAATGGGACACATCTGCAATATGGATTCCAATTTCATAATTGCCATTTTCCAATATTTTAAAGGATAGTGCATCATCAAAATCTTTGGCATCCTTGGGATCAATTGTAAAAGTCAATGTTTCCCTTAGATCTCTTCTTTTAGCTATTTCCTCTTCCTTTATACTGGTATCCAATGTATTGGCAAACATATCCACCTCCACCGGAAATTCATACGGCAAACCATATTGGGCCAAAATAGAATGTATTTCTGTATTATGTTCTCCTGGTTTCCCCAATACCTGGGTAATGGTTCCAAAAGGAGAATCGGCATTATCCGGCCATTCATTTATTTCTACAATTACCTTATCACCATCCTCTGCGTTGGAAAACTTACTTTTTGGTACAAAAATATCTGTATACATTCTATAATCCGTAGGACGCACAAAAGCAAAATCCTTTTGCATATCTACGATACCTACAAAAGAAGTCTTATCCCTGGAAACGATTTTTGTAATTTCCCCTTCCAATTTTTTTCCTTTTCTTCTAGGAAAAATATATACTTCTACAACATCTCTGTGAAAAGCTTTTTTTAATTTATTGAACGGAACAAAAACATCATCATCCAAACCTTCAACTACAATGTATGCATTTCCTCTTCCCGTAATATCAACAGTTCCGGTATGGTAAGTCTTAGTGGAAGCTATAGCTTTGTATGAACCTCTTCCTTCTTCCAATATTCTTTTCTTTTCCTTTAATTCTACCAATCTTTTAATTAGGGTGTTTCTATCGTTGGTATCTACAACTCCTATTTTAGCAGCAATTTGTTTATAATTAAAAGATTTTTCCGGCTCCTTTTCAAGAACCGTAAAAATACCTCTGGTTATTTCGTTTTTTCTTTGATTTTTGTTTCTCTTGTTATTCTTTGACATTAACACTTTTATTTTTGGAAAATTACGAATTATAATCCATTGTCCTTAGATTCCAATTTTAAGTTTCCTTTTCTTGAATAAATATTGTTATCAACATTTATATTATATATATGTTTTCTTTTTTCTAAAATTTAAAATAAAATGGTGATTATGATGGCTTGTTTATAGTGGATATAAAAATTTACCTTTAAACTTGCTTTAAACCATTAAATAAGTTTATTGACAATTTATACAGTGAGTAAAGATTATAAATCAAGCTTTTAAATGGGTTATTAATATTTGTTGACAACCCATATGAACATGAAATTATTGAAAAGTTAATGTTACGGGAGTGTTAATTACTTCTTTTAATTATTTAATATCTTTCTATAAGAATCTAAGAAGTAAATTATTCTTTTACGATAACATTTTGTAAAGCAAAATTAAGACGGATAATAAAAATTTAATATTTACTTTTTATAAGTAGTTTGTTAACAATGAGGTATTATGAGTAAACGACTAAATAACAATGCTTTTGGTTTTTTTTAAAATTTATGTTGTTAACAACCCAGTTTCTGTGGTGAAACCATAGGTATTTGTACATTTGTGTGAATAGAACTACTTATTTTTATAATTTTTATTCATCAATAACCATCCTTAAACAATGAAAATAGCTATTGGTAACGATCATGCAGGTACAGAATATAAACTTGCCATAATCGGATTGTTGAAATCTATGGGTATAGAAGTTATAAATCATGGTACCGATGGATCTGACAGCGTTGATTATGCGGATTTTGTACATCCTGTAGCCATTGAAGTGGAAAAAGGAAATGCAGATTTTGGGATTATTATTTGTGGCAGTGGTAATGGAGTTTCAATGACGGCCAACAAATATCAAAAAATAAGGGCCGCCTTATGTTGGACAACCGAAATAGTTAAATTGGCCAAGGAGCACAATGATGCCAATATATTAAGTTTGCCTGCCAGATTTATTTCTTTGCCACAGGCGCTGGAAATGGTGAAAACATTTCTGAATACTTCCTTTGAAGGTGGTCGTCATGAAAGAAGAATAGAGAAAATTCCCTGTAAGTAATATTATTTCTTCTATATGATTAGTCATAGTGGGTATATTATATGACACTATTGTTTAATGGATTTTTTTCCTAATGAGGTGTCTATATTTTGTAATCCATATTATTTTTTAAACTTGACTATTACTTATATAATTGTGGAGATGTAAAGTATGAGAATTGAAATAAAAAGATTTCAGGAATTGGATGCACAGGAGTTATATGATGTATTGCAATTGCGTAGCGAAGTATTTATTTTGGAACAGGATTGTGTGTACCAGGATATGGATTATAAAGATCAGCTTGCCCTTCATATAATGGGTTATAAGAATAGTAAAATAGTCGCCTATACCAGAGTTTTTAAACAAGGGGACTATTTTAAGGAAGCAAGTATTGGTAGGGTAGTGGTACGAAAATCTCAACGACAGTATGGATATGGATTGGAAATAATGAAGGCTTCCATTGAAGCAATTCATAAAAATTTTGGTACTACCTCCATACATATTTCCGCCCAGAAATATTTGACCAAGTTCTACACTTCCCTTGGATTCAAGGTTGTTGGTGAGGAGTATTTGGAGGATGGTATTCCCCATGTTGGCATGATCAGGGAATAGCCCAGTTGAACTAATCTCACCTTTTTCGGCGGAATCTAGGTTCAATACCTCGACCCTTGGGTCGATTCCTATTGTTGGGTTCAGGGCCTGCCTTTGTCGGCAGACGGGCTTGCCCTGAGGTTTAATACCTTTTATCCCATAAAAAAAGAGCTGTAAAATACAGCTCCCAATGTATGTGATATTAGTATTCCAATTTATATTTTAATAGGTGTTTTATCACTTAAATTTATATCCTCCAACATATTGTCGGTAAATTTATAATGTCCTTTAGTGGTGATAATTTTAAAACGATTGGAATTCATTCGGCTTAGGGTATCCAAAAACAACCATTTGGATTTCAATAATAATGGCCTTTCGGATTTTAAACTAATCTCGAAATAGTATTTTTTGCCATTCTTTAAAGCCACAATATCCGGGGTAATTTTGGTGTCGCTACCTCTTTTTAAATAAGATTTTGGACAATCATAACCTTCAATATCCGCCTTGATTTTTTCAAAACCGTGCGCTTCCAAGTGGGAAATGGACTTCTTTATGAACTCCTCGTTTGCTGATTTTTCAATTTTTATCATAATCGTAATGTATGAAAAAATTCGATTAAAAGCAAATAAATACGCTGATTAACAGTTATTTAAGGGGTTTTTAACAAATTTGTTTTCATTTAGGAAACGAATCTAGTTTAATTCAAAATAATTGCTATTTACTGTGGATGTTTTAATTGATTTAGGAATAGTAATTTTGATAAGTTTCCCAATTGATTGGACTAAGTTTTATCTGATTTTTTGGGATACAGTTACCTAAAAACTTGGCATAAAATTAAATTTTAGAACTGCGCTGCCCCCGTATTCCTTAAATTTTTATAATTTTCCAAGTTCCAAACAAGATTTTACATTAACAATCATAGATTTTATTAATGAATAGCTACCGAAAAGGAATACACTTTATACTAATTACAGGTATTTTTATATTCATATCCTGTGAAAAAAAGGTTGATAAGGATGAGCTTGCTATCAATACATTGATGGAAGACGTAAAACAGGAATTTGCCCCGGACAAAAGGGTAGCCCTTTTTAATATAGAATATGTTAGGAAGGGTAATGAAACCATTCTTAAGGGAGAATCTAACTTACCTGAGGCCATTGCAAGCTTTAAACAAAAGCTTGCAGAAGAAGAAATAAAGTATATAGATAGTATTCAATTATTGCCCTTATCCAATTTAAATGGATTTATCCAAGGCCTTATTACCATATCCGTGGCCAATTTGCGTGGAAAACCTGCACATTCATCGGAGTTGGTTACCCAGGCTACCTTGGGTACCCCTGTGAAGATTTTTAAGGAAGAGGATGACTGGTATTTGATTCAGACTCCGGATAAATATTTGTCCTGGGTAGATAGGGGAGGTATAAAACCATTATCAGCAGAAAGGTTTACGCAGTGGAAATCCACTCCAAAAGTTATATACACCAATACCATAGGTCATTCCTATACCGAACCCAATAAAGATAGCCAGGTTATTTCCGATATGGTTGCAGGAGGTGTTTTAGAACGAATAGGAGAAGAAAAGGAGTTTTATTATGTGGCTTTTCCAGATGGTAGAAAGGCTTATGTCCTCAAAACAGAGGCCATGGATTATGACTCTTGGTTGGCGGCATTAAATCCCAGTCAGGAATCCTTGGTGAGTACTTCGAAAACCTTAATGGGTGTCCCATATTTGTGGGGGGGTACCTCTACCAAAGGGGTAGATTGTAGTGGTTTTACCAAAACCATTTATTTTCTAAATGGCATTGTCTTGCCGAGGGATGCTTCCCAACAAATACATACCGGCAAGGAGATAGATGCGGTTAAGGATTTTGACAAGTTGGAGCCTGGCGATTTATTATTTTTTGGAAAACCAGCAACAGATACCACCAAGGAGCGCGTAATCCACGTGGGGATGTGGATCGGTAACAACGAATTCATCCATTCTGCAGGAAGGGTACATATAAGTAGTGTGGACAAAGACGCCCCAAATTTTGACGAGTACAACCTCAATAGATATTTACGTTCCAATCGCTATCTCAAGGAACCAAAGGACGGATTGATAGAGCTTGCCAAAACCCCTGTTTTTAAGGACTGACCAAAGCTTATTTTAGGTCCACAGCCATTATAATGTCGTCCGCAGTGATATAGAGCCTTTTTTCTTCTGAATCAAAAGCACAATTGGCCGTAGCCTGTCCTGTATGGATTCTGGCCAAGGCTTTTCCTTTCGGATTAAAGATCCATACCCCGCCTGGTCCTGTAGCAAATAGGGTACCATTGCTTTTTATTTTTAAGCCATCGGGCAAACCTTGTTGACCTTCTTTGCCAATTAGCTCTGTTACCTCATAAAAAAGTTTTTTATCGGTTACCTTTCCAGGTTCCGAAATCTTATACTGGTACCAAGCGGCATGTTCCGGATCTGAATTTGCTACGTAAAGGACATTACCATCCGGAGATATTCCTATTCCGTTAGGGCGGGAAATAGAGTCGAGCAGTATTAATTCCCCGTTAGTCATTAGGCAATAAATTCCTTGAAAATTCAATTCTTTGCCTTCATCATCCATTCTTTTTGGTAGGCCATAGGGTGGATCTGTAAAATAGAGGTTACCGTTTTTATCGAATGTGGCATCATTGGGGCTGTTCAATTGCTTGCCCATATACGAATCAACCAGGGTAGTAAAGTCGGAAGAAGGAGTACTTACAGGTGTATTCATTTTGGCAACTTGACGATTCCCGTGTTGCATGAGCACCAACTCCCCCTCTTTATTTAGCAAAAGTCCATTGGAGCCCGGTTCTTCACCTGTAAAATCGGTACCTGAAAACCCGGAAGGATGCAAGTAGGTGACCGTATCTTTATTTTTCGGGTCCAACTTATATACTTTATTGTTGGGGATATCTGAAAATAACAAATAATCTCCTTCTTTTATCCATAGTGGTCCCTCGGTCCAGGCAAAGCCACTGGCAAGGATTTCAATTTTAGATTTCGGATCTATTATCTGAAGTGCCTCATCGTCCAAAATCTCAATCGACAAGGGCGCAAGGTTAGCTTCATCGGGAATGGTTTTTTTATTCGACTCCTTACAAGCCCCCAATAGTAGAGCCGAGCCTAAAATAATTGATGTTATTTTTTTCATTTTAGTGCATTATTTTAACTATGATAGTGATAACGGCCATGGCAGTACCTCCGAGTACGAACGTCCCGGCCGATTGGATCTGATATCCCTGTTTTACGTTCATTCCGGTAAGTTGGGTGAGTACCCAAAAGAAACTGTCGTTTACGTGCGATACTACAGAAGCTCCTGCGCCTATAGACAAAACGGTCATAGTAGCCATAAAAGGGTCATTTAGACCCAGAGCGGGCATTAAAGGGGCTATGATAGATGCTGTGGTTACCAAGGCAACTGTAGATGAGCCCTGCGTTGTCTTAAGACAGGCAGCCAATAGAAAGGGCAAAAACAGGCCCAATTCCATACCGGTAAATTCTGAGGTGATGGTATCTGCAATTCCTGAATTCTGTAACATCTTGCCAAAAATTCCTCCGGCCCCAGTAATAAAAATTATAGGGGCCGCCTCCCTTAACGATTCTCCAAACCAACCTGTAGAGGAGAAAATCTTTTCGTCCAATTTTTTGGGCAATACAAGGGACAATAAAACGCCTATCAAAAGGGCAATTACAGGCGTGCCCAAGAATGATATAATGGTCTTGATAGGGGAAGGTTGAAAGGTAAATTCCGGATAATCCATGACCGATTTAAGGATAATGAGTACAATAGGTATTACTATGGCCAATAAGGATTTCCATAGGGCAGGTTGCTCCTGTTGTGTTGTCACGGCTTCCAGTGTTATAGGGACATTGATACGCGATGCCAATTTGGTGGCAAAGAAATAACAGGCAACAAGGGAAATACTACTTATCAATAATCCCCATATCATAACACTTCCTAAATCTGCCCCTAAAATACCAGCAGCGGCAATAGGCCCCGGGGTAGGTGGTACCATGGTATGCGAAGCGGTCAATCCCAATGCCAGGGCAGCGGTAGTACCTGCAAAGGAAACACCTGCTTTGGAGGAGAGCACCTTGTTCAAGGGGTTCATGATCAGAAGCGCACTATCTGCAAATACGGGTATGGATAGGATATAACCAGTTAGCAGCATGGCCAAATGAATGGATTTTGCACCTATTAACTGTAAAATTTTGGAGGCGATGACAAAGGCTCCGCCAGATTTTTCCAAAACTTTGCCTATGGTAACTCCAAACAGGATTATAAGCCCAATTTTGCCCATAATGTCACCAAAACCATTATTTATGGAATTGATTATGGATTCTATATCCATTCCCGTCATAAAGCCATAGGCTATGGCAGAAAAAAGAAGGACAAAAAAGGGATGCACTTTAAATTTGATGATACCTACGATTAATAGGGCAAGGGAAAGTACTAAGGCGATAAGGTAAGTCATGGTTTTTTTGGTTGGTTATTGGTATTATTCGGTTAATATTTTACCACTCGGTAAAGTTTCCGTCGGGTCCACGCCATATGGGGTTGGACCAATTATGTCCAATTTTCTGACCTTCCCTTAATTTTTCTTCGTTTATTTCAACCCCTAATCCTGGTTTCTGAAAAAGATCAATATAACCATCCTTGATATCAAAAATTTCAGGATTAAGGACATAATCCAGTAAATCAAAACCTTGATTATAGTGGATACCTATACTGTTTTCCTGAATAAAGGCATTGGCGGAAACAAAGTCGACATGTAATGCAGAAGCCAAGGATATGGGCCCCAACGGACAATGGGGGGCCAGAGCTACATCATAGGCTTCCGCCATAGTGGCAATACGCCTTACCTCCGAAATGCCTCCAGCGTGACTAAGGTCTGGCTGAATAATGTCGACCACCCCTTCTTCCAGAATTTTCTTAAAATCCCAACGGGAGAACATTCTTTCCCCAGTGGCAATTGGGATGCCGGTGTAGGCGTAAATATGCTTTAAGGCACCATTGTTTTCGCTAAGTACCGGTTCTTCAATAAACATGGGTTCATAAGGCGCAATCTCATCTATAAGCCTTTTTACCATGCCTTTGTGTACACGCCCATGAAAATCGAGTCCAACGTCCAGTGTGGTACCGAATTCCTCTCTTAATAATCTAATGTTGTTGGACACCTTTTTCACATCTTGCAAGGATGAAATCCATTCCATACCGCCGGTAGCGTTCATTTTTACAGCTTGGAAACCGGCCTTTACTTTTTCGTGCGCCTGTTCCAATAACACCTCCGGATGATCTCCGCCAATCCAGCAGTACATTTTCATTTTATGGCGGACTGCCCCTCCCAATAAATCGTAGACAGGAACACCAAGAAATTTTCCCTTTATATCCCAAAGTGCCTGATCAATACCTGAAAGGGCGCTCATCAGGATGGGACCACCTCTGTAAAATCCTCCGCGATACAGTATTTGCCATATGTCTTCAATATTTGTGGCCGACTTTCCAATGATGTACTGTTGTAGTTCCATTACGCAGGCGGCTACAGTATCTGCCTTACCTTCCACAACTGGTTCTCCCCAACCAATAATCCCTTCCTTGGTGGTCACCTTAACGAACAGCCACCTTGGCGGGACTTTAAAAAGTTCAATTTTTTCAATAATAAGTTGTTCCTTCATAATGCATTTACAAATTCTTTAGCCCTATGTGGGGCATTAAAAATATTTTTAATGGTTGGTTTTAACAGATCAAAGTCATTTCCTAAACCCTTGAATTAAAATAATAGGGAAATAAATATAACTAAATGTTATGAATATTAAGAACTTTGGAATTTTTGAACAATCTAAACTACAGTATAACGGTTTGTCCAGTTCTCACGGATTCATCCGCAGCCAGTACAATTTTTAGACTATTAATGGCATCCCTTAAATGTGATGACAGATCTTCATCGGTCTTAATTGCGTTCAATAAATACACCTGTTCCAGTAGACAAAGTCCGTCATGATCCGGCTCATCCTCGGTTCTAATGAAGTCGTCTTTTTTTACAAAATCTCCTTCTTTGGTCAATTCGCTATAATGAAGTTGTAGACTGCCCGTTTTTGTATGACCTTCTATATCTTGGGAACTATCCTTGGGTTTGTCCGATATGGAAACAGCTCCCTTTGGGCCAATAACATCCTTGATAAAGACCGCGGTTTCACTCATCATAGGTCCCCATCCGGCCTCGTACCATCCTACGGACCCGTCTTTAAAACGTACTTGTAATTGACCATAGTTGTACATTTTGGAATCAATTTCTTTGCTCAAATTGGCTCCAATGGCACTGACACTAATTGGAATGGATTGGGTCATTAAACACATAATATCCACATAATGTACGCCGCAATCCACTATTGGCGACATGGAGTTCATTAATTGTTTATGGGTATACCATTTGTCCCCAGAACTTTGTTGGTTTAGGTTCATGCGCATTACCAAGGGCTTGCCAAGGGTACGGGCAACCTCCACAAACTTGGTCCAAGACGGATGTACCCTAAGAATATAACCCACTACCATCTTTCTGTTTTTTTCCTTTGCCAGAGCCACAAGTTCCTCGGCCTCTTCAACAGTTAGGGCAAGAGGTTTTTCTACGAATACATGTGCTCCCGCGTTAAGACTTTTTCTAACATAATCGGCATGGGTGTCCGGATAGGTGTTTATGGATACCACATCTGGTTTTGATTCCCGCAGGGCGGTATCAAAATTTGCATAGGTAGGCAATCCTCCCAATTCCTTGGATAATTTTTCCCTACTTTCCGGTTTCCGGCTTACCAGTCCCACAATTTCAAATTCAGAGAGTTGGTGATAGGCTCTGGCATGGGAAACACCCATATTTCCACAACCTACAACAAGGGTTTTAAGTTTGTTCATTTTTTATTTATTTATAAATTTTCTTAATTTTTTTATTCCAGTGAAAAGGCCATAATCCTGTTCCCTTTTTCAGTTCCTAATTTTTCGCCACCACAGGCAATGGCAATATACTGTTTGCCGTTTACTTCATACATGGCGGGCGTTGCAAATGCAGCAGCAGGGAGTTTGTATTCCCAAAGTAGCTTGCCATTCTTTTTATTAAAAGCTCTAAAATATCCGTCTTTAGTGGCACCAATAAACAGAAGTCCGTTTTCGGTGACTATTGCCCCACCATAGTTCTCTGTACCGGTCTGAGGAAATCCCTTTTCTTTCAGGCTCATTGTTTCCCCAAAGGGAATGGACCAGAGGTAATCTCCAGAATTTAGGTCTATTGCATGTAATGTACCCCAAGGCGGGGAAATGGCAGGCAATCCGTTGCTGTCCAGAAACTTTTTATAACCCCTGTGTTTATATGTTGTTTTTATAGGTTTTGTTTTGTGTTCGGGGACAATTTGCGCAATCTCTTCCCCATATAAAAATTGTATCAAAGCTTCCATTTCTGTTTTTTCAATTTGGGGAAAACCTGTCATCATGCCTTTTCCTTTTTTTATGGTGTGGGCAAGGGCCTCTTTATCATAGGTCGATTTTAGCTTGGTTAACGAGGGATATCCACTAGCCACATTACCCTTGCGGTCTTTTTGATGGCATACAACGCAATATTTGTTATAGGCATTTGCCCCTGGAGCCAAGTTTGTATTTAGGGTATCCTTGTCCATTTGAAGGAACCAGGCCATTTCATTGGAATTTACGTACAGTATGCCATCTTCGGGATCAGCTGCGGCTCCTCCCCATTCAGCAGCTCCGTCATAGCCGGGAAGAAGAAGAACAGGATCCAGACTTGGCGGGGCATAGATTCTTTTGTCCGCTTTATTGAAAAGGGTTAATATTTCTTCCTTGTTTTCTGCGTAGGGACTAAGGTCTTTTTCTGTCAATAAATGGGATTGTCTTGCAAAAGGTTTGGGCTTGATGGGAAAAGGTTGGGTTGCCCATGCTTTTTCTCCTTCCAAAGTGGATGGAGGTACCGGTATTTCCTCAATTTCAAATAAAGGCTCTCCCGTAACCCTGTTAAAAAGAAAAACATACCCCTGCTTGGTTACTTGGGCTACAGCGGGAATTTTTTTCCCCTCCCTAGTTATCGTTAAAAGGTTAGGGGGTGCCGGAGGATCTCTATCCCATAAGTCGTGATGGGTAAATTGGTAATGCCAAAGCAGTTTTCCCGTTTGTGCGTCCAAAGCCAATAAGGTATTGGCATAAAGATTACTGCCCTTTCGGTCGCCACCATAAAAATCTGGCGCTGCGGAGCCTGTTGGCACGTATAGGATTCCCGTTGCTTCATCCAGGGCCATACCGGCCCAGTTGTTGGCGGCACCAACGGTGTCGCTCTTATAGCTATTAGGGTCTTCCCATGTTTCGTGCCCCGGTTCACCAGGATGTGGTATGGTGTGGAAGGCCCATTCCAAATGGCCTGTTATTACATTAAAAGCCATGACATCACCAGGTGCGGCACCACTACCTTCCGAGAGCCGAATAGGCATTACAATTAAATCTCTGTAAATAGTTCCAGGAGTGTTGGAGACGACAAATTTATCCCTTGCGTTTGTTGGTAATCCAGAGTGGAGATCAATTTTTCCATTTTCCCCGAAGGAAGGAATAGGTGTACCGGTCATGGCGTTTAGGGCAAAAAGATTGGGCCCTTGGGTAAAGAGAATACGTTTATCATCATCTTTTGCCCAATACGCTACACCTCTACTAGTGGAATTTGTAAGTTGTAACGAATCCCCATATCTCCATATCTCCTTACCAGTGCCAGCGTGCAATGCCACTGCCCTTAAGGCTGCCGTAACCCCATACAAAATGGTGTCCACTACTATAGGGTTCATTTGCATTTGACCACTATCAGGAGCAGAGTATGACCAGGCTAGCTTAAGTTGGGTAACATTGTCCAAAGTAATTTGTGAGAGAGTGGAATAATGGTTACGATCCGGCCCTCCCAAATACGAGGTCCATGTAGTGTATTTGTCAGAGTCGGTTTTGGTGGAATTATCAGGGTGGCAACTTAATAAACAAATGGCCGCTATGGCTATTATCGATATATATTTTGTGATATTAAGCGACATTGATGGTGGTTTTATCGCTTAAATTAATTAATTTTTAAGAACTAAGGAGTTATTTCTTTGTGTACTGTGATCTAATATTTTGGTCTTGGATACAATGGTTCTTTTATTACTAGATACAAACCCCCCAAAAGAGCAGTGGTTGGGGATTTAGAAAAGACTATTTTTTTACCTTATAACCTTTTCAAGGTTTTGTTCAGTACAGGCACAATTAGCTCGCCAAGTTCTTTATATCCCTCTTTATTATAATGAACGTCATTATCCCCCAAACCATTTTTGTGGTGGATGGCAATGGATTTTTTATAGATATCGTTAATAATTACATCATTTTTTTTCATTACGGACTTTGCAATGGCATTGTATTTGGCCACATCCTCAGAAAATCTGCCCGCCTCATTAACGGGAACATATGTGGTGGTTACAAATATTAATTTAGCTGAGGTACTGGCTTTGAGGATACGCACCAATTCTTCCAGATTTTGTCTATAGGTTTGTAGATCATAAGTTATGGTACCCTTAATCCTATCCCTATTTCCATAGACTTTGGAATCTGGATGCCGATAACAAAGATCCCATAATCCCCAATTAAATTGAATAATATCCCAATCTTCCTTACCTATCCAATCCTTTACTTTCTCCAATCCTGTTCCTGTATGTTGAGCATTTCCCGGATTGTGCATAACTATTGCCTTAGTGGCCAGTGCTTCTTTTACCTTTGAAAAATAACCTTTGGAAATTGAGTCGCCTATGATTAATATTTTTGGCTCTTTAGGCTTGTATCCCAGACAAAGAAAAATACAGAAGGCTATTAGGAGGTAAAATTTATTTTTCATGATTTAGGTTTTGCAAAGGCGAAAAATAACTAAAAAATTTAGAAAGGGAATGGAGAGGCTGTCATAATGGGGGTATTTTATTGTTTAGGGAAAACCGGGTTGCCCTTTCATAGGGATTGGATAATTTACCTTCATTTATAATAATTTATGAATGTCCAAAGAAAATCACTACATTGTTCTTGCCAAATAATCAACCACATACAAAATGACAATCGAATCCACCAACCTTTCCAAGAGGTTGTTTTCCTTGGACGTATTCAGGGGACTAACCATGTTTTTACTAATTGCAGAGGCTGCCGGATTTCATGGTAGCTTCGGAGACTATACAGAAAACAACACCGTTTTACATCCATTGGCGGAACAGTTGCACCATCATCCATGGAACGGGTTGCGGTTTTGGGATCTTATACAGCCTTTTTTTATGTTTATAGTGGGGGTGGCCATGCCATTTTCATTGAGAAAGCGCTTGGCTAGTGGAACCCGCAAGGCTGCTACCAAACATATTTTGAGAAGATGTTTTTTGCTCTTTAGTTTTGGGGTCTTGCTGCACTGCGTGTATAGTCATGCATTGGTTTGGGAACTGTGGAACGTTTTGGTTCAATTGGCCTTTACTATCCTTATAGCTTATGCTATAATGAAGCTTCCGCACCGTATGCAGATTCTTATTTGCCTTGGAATTTTGATACTTACAGAGATTCTCTACCGGGTTTATAATCCACAGGATCCATACAATCAAGGGCAGAGTTTTGGGTCTTGGGTAGATATGTTGGTAATGGGTAAAATTAACGGTGGGGGATGGGTTTTCATAAACTTTTTGCCTACTGCGGTCCATACGGTTATGGGGGTAATTTGTGGACAAATATTACTTTCCAACAAATCCGCCAAGGAGAAATTAAATCCTTTATTAATGTGGGGAGCGGCTTTACTTTTGTTGGGTTATGGGATGGATCTACTGGGGATAACCCCTATTATTAAAAGAATAGCGACTACCTCATTTACCTTGGCTTCGGGGGGATGGGCCTTGTTGGCCTTGGCCTTGTTTTATTGGTGGATAGACATTAAGGACCACAAGAATAAATGGCTGAAGATTTTTTCTGTTGTGGGGACCAACTCCATATTTATTTATTTGTTTGCTGAAACCGTAGGGGCTCAGTGGTTTAGGAGTTTTGGGCTTATTTTTACCGAAGGAATATTGGCTCCCATGGGCGTAGAGGAAGGTTTAATATTGGTCATAAATTCCTTGTTTGTCCTCTTTATGTTCTGGTATATCACCTACTTTTTGGATCAGAAGAAGGTTTACTTTAAGATTTAAAAGGTTCGATTCGTAGTAGGCCAACGTTACAATCCCTTGATTTCATTTAAGTCAGGGGATTTTTATTTTTTTGGGCACAACATATTAGGCTTTTATAATAATAAAGTTTTTTGAGTTTTATTTATTTCGTTGATCTGCCTTTTCCCGAAAATACCTTGTAAACTTAGAGCGTCTCAGATTACCTTACTGTTGTTTTGGTATTCATCTGAGGTGTTTGATCATCCTCTATTAGAACTATAAAAAAGTTTAGTGCTGTGGAATGATTATTTCTTTATTTTCATGTCGAGCGTATTTTTTCCGACTGTATATGCATAAGCGGATGAAGGTAAAAATTGAAAGTGAACATCTGCATATTCCACTTCCCCTTCTTTACTTATTGACGTAACAATTGGAGTTTTAATATTATTTTCCTGGCAAAATTTGATTAAACTTTTTAACTCCTTCGGTTTTTCAAAATATCGATCTGACCATTTAATTTCGAGGGCCCAAATAGGTTTTAATGTATTATCACTCAATCCGACCATATCCACTTCGCCATTGTTCCATCTAGCGTAATAAGGTGTAAACCAATCCCTGTGCATCCATTGAGCAAATATTGCTGTTTCAACCATATTGCCAATCATTTCGTCAGTCGCCGTTATAGGAGTAAACAATGCACTTCGTAATGAGGGGTTTGTAAGGTATATTTTGAAAAAATTATCTCGTTTGAATCTTTTTCCACTTTGATCAATTCGTTTAATTTGCTTTATTAAGAATGCAGCTTCTAAGTATTCAATGTACTTTTTTAAAGTGTTTTTAGGTACTTGTGATTGTTTGCTCAAGGTCTCAAGTGAGAATTCACCACCGCTGTTATATGCAATTGTCGTGAATAGAGAATATAATTCTCGTGTATCGCTTATGCCGTAGAGACTAGGTAAATCTCTAAGAATAACTTTGTCTACAATATCTTGCCTTATATATCGCCCTGGGTTTGCTTGAATTTTTTCGGAAAGTATTACTTCTGGATATCCTCCAAAGTTAATGTAGTCTAGAAAATGTCTGTTGAGCTCATCTAAATGACTTGTTGAATAGAATTCTGTCTGTTTATCGTTCCAATTAAGTTGTATAGGCTTGATTAGCCTATCCAAACCTTTTAAGGATATATATTCATTAAAGGTAAGTGGAGGGAGCAAGAAATCGGTAAATCGACCCGCCCCACTTTCATTGCTTGCAAATTTCAGTGCAGCTGCAGCAGATCCAGATACAATAAACTTATCTTTCCTATAACTATCTACTAAAGATTTTAAATGTACTTCCCATTCCCTGCAATATTGTATTTCATCATAAATTATGTGCCAATCAGATTTATCAGTCAGACCAGTAGCTTCTTTTGAATAATTAAAAAGTTGTTCAAGAGAGATATTATTATAAATAGGGTTTTCTATGGTTATAAATATTATTTTTTTTGGATCTACGCCATTTTCGATTAATTCTTGAACCATGTGATAGAGCATAACAGTTTTTCCAACCCTTCGTGGCCCCATCAATACTACAGCTCTTCTTATCTCCCTTTCTTTCACCAATGGTTTGAATAGTTCAAAGTATAACCTTCGCGGCATCTCATTGTAATCAGTTTCAATTTCGCCATCTATCCACCATGGATTTTCAAATCGAATTCGGTCTAGTACTTGGTCTTTGGAAATTTCTCGTATCATTTTGTACTTAATTTATTACAAATATATCAAATAGAGTCAATTAGATGACCTTATAATACAATAATAATAACTTTAAGAAAAAAATAGGGATATTCAATTCTTATTTGTCAATTTTATTAGTGAAACTCAATTTTAAGAAGTCAGTAAGACGCACTGAAAATTGCAAGTTGAACTAATCCCGCCTTTTTGGCGGGATCTAGGTTCAATACCTCGACCCTTAGGTCGATTCTTATTATTGGGTTCAGGGCTTGCCCTGAGGTTTAATACCTTTTATTGAGTTAATATAAGAAGTCGTTTAAATTTACTTTTTTTAGTTCCGCAAAAGGTTAATTACCGGAACTACTAAAAAGAACGACAAATGGAACTGGGAACTGAGATCTTTATATTTTGTTTGAACGGCCCGGTAGAACGGCCCGTATAGTGGGACCATTACACTTTCAATCTAAATCGCCTCCTTAAATTTAAATAACCATGACCATGGGTATAATAAGGGTATAATTACCGTTAATTTTATTCCTAAATTTATTGTATATGGTTATCTTAGTGACTGCCTACAAATGTTGGGTTTAATTTATGCATTAAAGCGCAAGCTGTTCGCATAATCGACATAAAGCCTACAGGTTGACTTTATTCAACCGTAATCTAGCATTTTGAAAAAATCGATGAGAATATTAAAAATTATTCTGGTTTTAATTACTTGGTTCAATACCTAGGTATTATTTGACCTGGATTCCCTTATTTTAGAATATTCATGTATTTGCCATTGTCGTTCAACAGTTCGGAAGCGGCCATAATGGCTTCGTCATTTTGTAAATGGTAATCATAAAGACCTTCCCTGTAGAAATAGCGTTTAAGAATTTCATCCTCTAAATTCTTCTGGATTTCAGCTTTGTATTTATCCAAAGCCATAAGTTTGTTTTTATCCATTTCCAACAACAGCGCCTTATAATGTTCATTCACCTCGTTGCCGAATATGGTGCTGTCCTCACCGGACATAGCCTCTTTTAAGGCTTTTTCGGCCTTAGTCTCAAAATCAAAATTACTTTTGGAGACATAATTTTTGAAAGATGCAAAATCACTATCCTTATAACTAAAGTCCAATACATTTTCCACCTTGTTATTATAATAGAAATCGGTGGCGTAGTCAAAAATAACATTACCGGATAATAGCGCCTGGGTAAGGGTATTTGTTTTGGCTGCAGCAATTTCTATATCCGGCAAAACACCGCCGCCATCTTGGACTTTTCGTCCATTTCTGGTTTTAAAATCCCTGAACTGAGTATTTTTGACTGCGTTTCCATTCTCATCCCTATTCCAATAATCCAAGGATTGTATGCACCTGCCCGATGCTGTATAATATCTGGAGATGGTTACCTTTAGTTGTGTGCCATAGGTTAATTTTAAAGGGCGTTGTACCAAACCTTTGCCAAAACTCCTTGCGCCCACTATAACAGCGCGGTCCAAATCCTGTAGGCTGCCGGAGACAATTTCACTGGCCGAGGCACTTCTTCCATTTACCAATACAACCAAGGGTATTTCTGTATCTATGGGTTGGTTGGTAGTTTTATATTCCCTGTTGAATTTCTTTACCTTGGACTTGGTGGTTACAACAAGTTCCCCTTTTGGAATAAACAGATTGGTTACATTGATAGCTTCGGTCAATAGACCACCGGGATTATCCCTTAGGTCTAAAATTATTTTTTTGGCGCCATCGTTTTTTAAGTTAAGGAGAGCTTCCTTGGCCTGTTCAGAAGCTTTTTTATTGAATTTGGACAAAACAATATAACCGGTGTTTTCCTTGATCATCTTGTAATAGGGAACGGCATCTACTTCTATAGATTCCCTGTTTACTGTTGTAGACTTGGTTTCTCCCTGCCTAATATAAGTAATGCCCACACTGGTGTTATTGGCTCCTTTTAAAAGTTCGTCGGCATCATCCTGAATGTCCGCTATGGCAACATCACCTATCTTAATAATTTCATCCCCGGCCTTAAGGCCCGCCTTATCTGCGGGATAGCCTTTGTAAGGTTCAACAATAACTACTTTATCCTTGTAACTCCGTACCACGGCACCAATACCGGAATATTCGCCCGCATTATTTATTTTAAATGATTCAACGTCTTGCTCATTCAGGAATTTGGTATAGGGATCCAGATCTTCCAACATATTTTTAATGGCCGTATCCATTAATTCCGCAGGATTGGTTTCATCCACGTAGTTCATATTCAACTCTTTGAAAAGAGTTGTAAAAATTTCGATCTGTTTGGCAATCTCAAAAAAATCGCCCTTAAAACTACTTCCTGCAATAAGTAGGGCAATGGCGATAATGGGAATTAGTACCCGCTTTTTTAATATCTCTTTCATCTGTTCATTAATTATTTGCTAGCCTTGGCAATTTCATCGACAAATTTCCGCATCAAAGGAATCATGTTATCTGTTATTTTGGATTGCGAGGGCATCTCCTTACCAAGATATAAAAACATAAACGCAAAGTTACCCTCTATGTTGTTAAAAATTAGGTGTTTGTTCAACCTATAGCTTTCCCGCATCAATCTTTTAATTCGATTTCTTTTTACGGCACTTTTAAAATTTCTTTTGGACGCGGTTACCCCGACCTTGCATTTGGAATCATCTTCAAATCTCGTTTTGAGATAAACAAGTTTTATAGGATAATTGGTAACACCAATCCCTTCCGCAAACAACTGTTCAATTAGTTTTTTGCTCTTTAGTTTTTCTTTTTTTGGGAAGCTAAATGACATTTGGCCGTAAATGTAAAATAAAAACCACAGTTATGGGATATGACAATGATCATAGTTCAAAATCCCATTAGCCATTATCTTGGGTTATATTTTTTACTAAACTATAAATAAGGGATTTATGGGAGAATTGCAAGTAGAAAAATTGAGGAACAATCCGCTTAAGGCCAGGTATATTAAACAATTGTTGGCAGACATTGCGGCTTTGGAACAAATACTGGATAAAAGGATGTTCGAACAAAGTCCGATTAGGATCGGTGCCGAACAGGAGTTCTGTTTGGTTGATGAATCATGGCAGCCATCCAATAAGGCTTTGGAAGTGCTTAAAAATATAGATGATCCCCATTTCACCACCGAATTGGCCCTTTATAACCTCGAAATTAATTTGGATCCCGTTCCATTATCCGGGAACTGTTTTTCCGAAATGCACTTACAGTTAGATCAATTATTGACCATGGCCAATAAGGTTGCCGAAGAATCTGCTACAAAAATTATACTGTGCGGAATTTTGCCGACCATTTCAAAAAGACATCTGAATTTAGAATATTTGACCCCTATTCCCCGATATAAGATTTTGAACGAGGTTATTAAGGAAATAAGAAATAATGATATAGAAATTCATATAAAAGGGGTAGATGAGTTGAATATTCGCCATGATTCCGTGTTGTTCGAAGGATGCAATACCAGTTTTCAAGCGCATCTGCAGATAGACCCATATGATTTTATGGATACCTACAATTGGTCCCAGGCCATTGCAGGGCCCATCCTGTCCATTTGTACCAACTCCCCCATGCTCTTTGGTCGGGAATTATGGGAAGAGACCAGAATTGCCCTATTTACGCAGAGTGTTGATACCAGGGCCAGTAACTTTCTATTGAATGAAAGTGAACCTAGGGTGAACTTTGGAAATAGTTGGTCCAAAGGAACAGTTGTGGATTATTATAAGGACTCCATTACAGGATTTAGGAGCCTACTTACTTCCGCTATCGATGTGGACAGTTTAAACGAATTGAAACAGGGAAAAATACCAAAGTTAAAGGCGCTTTCACTCCATAACGGAACAGTCTATACCTGGAACCGTGTCTGCTATGGCATTACCAATGGAAGACCCCATATAAGAATTGAGAATAGATATATTCCTTCCGGACCCACTACCGAGGACGAAATTGCCAATATGATGCTGTGGGTGGGAGTAATGATGGGAAGGCCTAAAAAATTCAATGCCATTCATACCAAGATGGATTTTAAGGATGCGAAAAGTAATTTTTTCAATGCCGCCAGATACGGTATGGCAGCTCAATTTTATTGGGATGGACAACTAATCTCCAGTCAACAATTATTGTTGGATCATTTCTTGCCAATGGCCTTTAAGGGATTGTACAGTATGGGGGTAGCACCAAAGGATGCAGAGCATTACTTAAAAATTATAGAAAAGAGGATTGCCACTCAAAACGGTTCACGATGGACTATTAAAAGTTATAGAAAGCTTAGTAAGGAGTTTAAGCTTCCGGATGCCCTGACCATATTAACGGCCAAAATGTACCAGGGTCAACAAAAAGGATATTCGGTAGATGCATGGCAATTGCCAAGGGGGGATGAATTTGTAATTGGAAAAAATGAGAAGAAGGTGTACCAGATTATGAACGTGCGAACCATTACCGCCCTGGATAGTGATAGTTCGGAGTTGGTGTTGAAAATGATGCAGTGGAAAAATATTCACCATGTACCCATTCTAAATGATGATCTGGATTTGGTTGGATTGCTGACTTGGACCGACCTAAAAGAATATTTGAAGCATCCGGACAAGTTTGAAGGGCCTATAAAGGATTTTATGAAAACAGAACTTATTACTATAACCGAGGAGGAAGGCATGAATAGGGCGAAGGCATTAATGGAATCCAAAGGTATAAATTGTCTGCCAGTGGTACACGGAAAGAAATTGGTAGGGATAGTTACAACCAAGGACTTATGATTACCATAGAGAACCAAATTGGCAAGAGCCGAACCATTGGTCATTTAAAAGGCGGCAATGGTGGCCCTACCATGATATTCTTTGGGGGTATTCATGGCAATGAGCCTTCCGGTGAGGAGGCAATGCAAGAAGTTTTCCTTGGGATCGAAGAAAATGAAATTTCTGTAAATGGCAGCATTTATGGGATTCGTGGCAACATTGCGGCACTTTTGGAAGGGAAAAGATTTGTGGATCGTGACCTAAACCGATTATGGACCGATGAAAAAATTGAAAAAATTAAGGCCAAAGCTGAAAATGAACTTCTTAACGAAGACAGGGAATTGTTATGCATTCACCAAGTCTTATTGGATATCCTGAAAACAGAATCCGGGCCTTTTTACTTTATAGATTTCCATACCACTTCCAGCAAGACCCTGCCGTTTATTACTATTAATGATGCCTTGATCAACAGGAAATTTTCAAAGCTCTTTCCAGTCCCAATAATTTTGGGGATTGAGGAGTACTTAGACGGCCCTCTACTGAGTTATATCAACGAACAGGGCTACTTGGCCATTGGTTTTGAATCTGGCCAGCATACGGCGAAGGAAGCGGTGGAAAATAGTATAGCTTTTATGTGGTTGTCCCTGGTCTATGGCGGTGCGCTTAAAAGAGCCGATGTTGATGGATTTGAAGGGTATTATCGTCAGCTTCAAAATTCGGCCAAGGAGAACGCCAGCTTTTTTGAGATAATTCACAGACATCCCATTGCACCCGGGGACAAATTTCTTATGTTGCCAGGATTCAGGAGTTTCGATGTTGTGAACAAAGGAAAAATATTGGCAGAACATAACGATAAAGCGGTATTGGCACTGCAAAAATCCAGCATTTTCATGCCTTTGTACCAAAGCCAGGGTGAGGATGGGTTTTTTCTGATTCGCAAGACGCCTAAGTTCGCCTTGTGGTTATCGGTCCTATTGAGAAAAATAAGAATGCCCCTTTTGTTACCCATTTTACCCGGGGTTTCGTGGGCCGATAAGAATAAGGGCACCTTATTGGTTAATGAAAGAACTGCCAGATTTATGGCAAAACCTCTTTTCCATCTTTTGGGGTATAGAAATAGGGTAATCAATAAAGGTGAAGTCTTAATGACCAGTAGGGAAGCTACCGCCAAGAACAAGATGTATAAAGGGACATGGTGGTATAGAAATAAAAAATCCGTTTAAAATAGCTACCGAGGCCATCTTAAACGGATTGAAAATTTTAATTATTTTTTACTCTTGGGCCTGCCAGACATTGTTTTCTTCATTTACATCTGCCATCAGCTGGGATGGGTCCAATACAATGGCCTTAACATTATTGAGCTCCTTATCCAAGATAAGGTCGTAATTGGTATTTGCCCAGGGCCAATCTTGCAATACGGTTCTTTTTAAATTGGGATATGGATTCTCTTTTTCGCCATACATCATACGCAATGGAGCATAAAATGTTTCTTGGGTACCATCATTGTACAGTACCAAAATATCTATGGGCATGGGCATAAGACCAATTCGCTCCAAGCTTACCTTGGTTTTTTGTCCATCTGGCTCTACTGCCTTAATACCGTAATCTATAGTGTTTGTTGTTTGGGTCCAATCTGTAAGGTACCAGTCCAACTCCATTCCGGAGACCTTTTCGGCGGTTCTTTTTATATCGTTAGGGGTGGGGTGTTTAAATTTAAAGTCCTGATAATATTTTCTCAGGGTCTCCATTAGCTTATCCTGGCCTATGATATAACCCAATTGCGATAGGAAAATAGCCCCTTTGCTGTAGGCAGCAACCCCATAGGCAAAATTTAGCTCATATCTATCGGCATGGGTGGTTTGGGGCTGTTCTTTACCAGAAGCCACCAAATTGTAATATCCTTGATAGGAACCTGCAAAGGGATTTTCCTTTTTTTGGTCCATGATCTGGTCCATACATAAACTGGAGATAAAGGAGGTAAAGCCCTCATCCATCCATTCGTGTTTGGATTCGTTGCTCGCCAACACATGCTGGAACCAGGAATGTGCCATTTCATGCACCATAACCCCTACCAGGCTTCCAAAATTTCTACCACCGGTGATAAGGGTACTCATAGCGTATTCCATACCACCATCGCCTCCTTGTATCACCGAGTATTGCTCATAGGGATAATCGCCAATATTTTTATTGAAGAATTGCATGGCCTCGGCCGTTTTTGGCTGAAGTTTTTTCCAGTTTTCCACAATTTCCTTATCGTTTTTATAGAAAAAATGTAGCATTGGCCCATTTTCTACCTTTAGGGTATCGTGAAGGTAGTCTGGATCTGCAGCCCACATAAAATCGTGAACCATTGGGGCCTTAAAATGCCAAGTAAGGGTTTTGCCCTTTGTCTTTTTTATTTTTGATCCAGGCGTTTCATATCCATGACCTACTTCTTCAGGGTTTTGTAAATACCCTGTACCCCCTACTACATATTTCTTGTCCAAGGTAAGCTTAACATCAAAATCGCCCCATACTCCATGAAATTCACGGGCAATATAGGGATCGGCATGCCAGCCTTCAAAATCGTATTCCGCCAATTTCGGGTACCACTGACTCATAGAGAGCGCTACCCCTTCACTGCTATTTCTACCACTTCGCCTTATTTGCAAAGGGATTTGCCCATTGAAGGTCATTTCAAAGGTGGTTTTTCCACCAGCGGGAATTGGTTTATTTAATTCAACAACCAAAATTGTTCCCTCTTCTACAAAGGAAACAGCTAGATTGTCTTGAGTTAGGGAATTAACCCTAAGATATCCCATTTCTTCGGGGCTAAGACTTGCAATCCTGCTTTTCCCGTCTGCCATCATTCTACCGTCCGGGTCAGCAATACTTTGTAAACGCATGTCCATCTCACTGCCAGGTTGAAAGGCATTGAAAAAAAGATGGTAATACACTCGGCTGAGTACATCCGGGGAATTATTGGTATAGACCAATTTTTGTGTTCCGCTGTATTGATATTTTTCAACATCCACGTTCACATCCATGGAATAATCCACATGCTGTTGCCAATAGGAAGTATTGTTTTGTGCTTCCATTTGTGCTGTTAAGCAAAGAATGGCAACCACTAAACCAAAAAAAAGTCCTTTGTTATGTCTCATACCGTCAATTTGTATAATCTATTTTTTTGTAGGTCAAGGGCAGCCTATGATTTTAGGCTATCCCTTGAGTATTATTATCCGTTATAATTTTATTTTCCCTCTGGATACAGCATCGGCCATAATCAAGGCATTGTATGCATTGACCATTTTACCTGATTTTGAGATTTTTTGAAAATCCATTGCCTTTGAGGCATCACCATCTACCACTACTTTCGATTTGGTGGTAAGTCCGGAATTCAACAATATTGCCTTTACTTGGGAAGCTGATAATTTTGGATAAAAAGATCTTACAAGGGCAGCAACTCCTGCAACTGCAGGTGCGGCCATGGAAGTACCTCCCTGAAAATCGTATTCATTGTTGGGCATTGTGGAATAGATATCATCACCAGGGGCAAAAACGTCTACGTTTATAAGGCCATAATTGGAAAATGAGGCAACCATTTCGGAACCATATTTGCTTGTCAATGCGCCCACGGTTATTACGTTATCTGCCATTTCTGGTCCATTGTTGATTTGATCATTGGGGAAATTTGGATTATTTGGGTCATCAAGATCTTCCCCGGAGTTTCCTGCGGCATGAACAAAAAGCACATCATTGTCCGCAGCGTATTTAATGGCGTCATAAACCCATTCTGCATTGGGAGAGTAAGCTTTTCCAAAACTTCCGTTAATAATTTTGGCTCCGTTATCCACGGCATAGCGTATTCCCAAAGCAATATCCTTATCGTATTCATCTCCATTGGGTACTGCCCTGATGCTCATAATTTCTACATTTTCCGCAACCCCGTTGGCTCCAAGACCGTTATTTCTTTTTGCAGCAATAATACCGGCAACATGGGTACCATGACTTTCATCATCGACCCTGTTTTTGGGATTTCCGTTGCCGTAGCCCCTATCGTCAAAATTATAAGGATCATCCCCTACCATTTTTCTGCCATCGAAATCTACGTTTAGATTATAGTTTAGCTGATCGGTAAAATGTTTAATGCCATCTTTAAGTTCTGAAAGTACTTCTGGTATGGTGTCCTTTATGCTCAACATTTGCATTAAGATACTAACATTTCTTTGCATGGTCTCCTCTTCCGTTTTAATTTCGGTCAGGTCTTTTTTGGTATAGCTATCTTTTCCAAGAAGCTCCTTTACCTCTTCATCTGCATTTTGGACTGCCTGGAGTATTTGTTCGTACTGTCCTTTGTTTTGAAGGGCTTTTTGATAATCCTTGTCAAGGTCGCTTTTGGCCTTGGCCTGTAAGGAGGCATCCCCTAATTTTTTGCCCACAATTCTTGCCATTTCCAATTGCTCGTTGTAGGATTCCCCTAAAAAGTTGTAACCGTGTATATCGTCTATATAACCATTATTGTCATCATCCTTGTTGTTTCCTGCAATTTCTCCCTTATTTACCCATAGGACATCCACTAAGTCTTCATGGGTAAGGTCCATTCCGGAATCCAGCACGGCCACAATTACTTTTTCCCCTTTTTTATTTCCGATTATTTCGGCGTAGGCCTTGTCCACGCTCATCCCTGGAATAGTATCGGTAAGCAAATCCGTGTGTCCCCAATTCTTTTTTTGAGCCTCGGTTAATTCCGATATTTTTAGGGGTAGGGTATCAATATTTTCAATTGGGGTGGAAACTAGGGCAGTACTGCCACAGCCATAAAGTAAAATAGAGGCCGACACGGCCAAAATAGTTCTGTTCAAAGTTAGTGTCATTTATTTATAGTGTTAGATTAGAATGTCTTATTAAATAGATTTCCAGGTAATTTCGTTTGGAAGCGTACTAGGCAGCCATGGTCTGCCAGATATAGGAGTTTACAATTGATCATATTATTCAAAAAGCTGGGCAAAGGTATGTATTTCTTTTAAACGTATTCCCTTGTCCGTTGTTTGTAGGGTACAGATTTGGTTGTGGGCATCGTGTTCCAAAAACAGATAATAATTGTCTTTCACGGCCTTTTCCAAAAACAGGGCCTTTTCTGAAAGTGTTAATAACGGACGGGTATCATAACCCATGACATATGGAAGGGGAATGTGGCCTGCCGTGGGGAGTAGGTCCGCTGCAAATACCAAAGTCTTGTCCATATATTGGATATGCGGTATCATTTGTTTTTCCGTATGTCCGTTCACAAACAAAATTCCAAAATCCAATTCCGATTTTTCCGCGAAAGGGTTTTCCGTTCTTTCAACAAATCGCAACTGTCCACTTTCCTGCATGGGCAATAAGTTTTCCTTAAGAAAGGAGGCCTTTTCCCTTGGATTGGGCTCTGTTGCCCATTGCCAATGAGCCTCGTTGGTCCAAAAAACGGCATTTTTAAAAGCGGGTTCATAGCCGGTTCTATCCTTGTTCCATTGTATGCTTCCCCCGCAATGGTCGAAATGTAAATGGGTCAGGAAAACGTCTGTAATATCATCCCTGTGAAAGCCGTACTTTTTTAGGGATTTATCCAAGGAATGCTCCCCCCATCTATAATAATACCCAAAGAATTTGTCGGATTGTTTATTGCCCATCCCTGTATCGATTAGGGTAAGTCGATCGCCATTCTCTATCAACAGACATCTTGCGGCCATATCGATCATATTATTTGAATCTGCCGGATTGGTCCTGTTCCATATTGATTTTGGTACCACACCGAACATGGCCCCTCCATCCAACTTAAAATTTCCAGATTCAATAGGGTATAATTTCATAGATAACCTAGTGTAAAGAAGGTGCAAATTAACAAAAGCACTAGGGATATTTCTTGAAACTTGGTTTTATTAGTGGTTTTTTAACACTTTATCAGCAATTTATCTTTGTTGTTTAATTATTGGAGGTAAACAACACTTTCTTTAGGTTTTATAATGTCCTTGTAATGAAATGGTCGCTTTATGCCATTTTCATCCAGAATTAAAATGGGTAGGATGTCCTTGTTTTTAGCATTGTTTTTAAACCAATTTCTTGTAGAGATTTCCTTTTCTATTTTTTCTAACTTTTCTTCAAAATTGTTAGTGCTTATTTTGTAGGACCACGGTACCATATCGGTTTTGTTGGCAAACAAGGAAGAGGCATCCATGTGCTCCAATAGATTTAGGCCTACCCCATTTTCAACTGGGGAGACCAGTACTATTCTGTTCGGGATATAAAAGGAGTTGTAGGCCAATTGTGCTGAAAGAAGATTAATTTCACTGTTGCCCGTTAGTGCTATAAAGGTATTTTTATTTAAGGCGTTCGCCTCTTCGAACGTGTCCTCCCTAAGGCCGTTTCCATAGATTGCTTTTACCCCTTGGGCATTGGCTTCGTTTACTAAATCCTTGTTATAATCTATGAGGATTACTTCGTTCTGTTCGGCCAGTTGCTTGGCTATGTATAGTCCCAAGGGATTTGCACCAAGTATCAGGTAACCATTTCTCGCGTCCTGTTTTACCAGTTCCCCGCGCTTTTTGAGCCAATTGGTGGTCCAAGTTAGGAACACCGGCACCGTAAGGGTAGTTGAAATGGCCATAAACACCAATATTGAAAATATTTCCTGCGAAATAATGTTCATCTGAAGACCTATTCCTGCAATAATTATTTCTACGGCCCCCCTTCCGTTCATACCGGTACCAATAGTGAACCCTTCGCGCCAACCGTATCCGCTGGGTAGATAAAAAAGTGTTGTTCCCAGTATTTTCCCTACCACGGCACCCGTAATTACCAATATCAAAAGTGCCAGGTCGGTCTGAAAGACATCCAAAGTAACATGAAAGCCGGCGGTTACAAAAAAAATGGGCGCTAGAAAACCGATGGAGATATCATGAAAGACAGCTGAAACGTCTTTGAGAATTTGCCTGGAAAATACACTATCCCTTATAAAAAGTCCGGCCACAAAGCTTCCCAAAATACCATGTAGCCCGGCAAGTTCGGCCAATTCTGAAAAACCCAGCACCATGATGATCAAAATGGTAAAGAGCAATGTGCGGCTTGTTAGCTTGGCCTTTGTTAATAATTTGCCCAAAAGAGGAAACAAATAGATACCGATTAAAAGGGCAATGAAGAAAAATAGAATTGCCTTCCCGGCCACCCAGACTAGACCTGCAGTATCAATACTCCCGGCTTCTACATAACCAATAATTCCGGCAAAAATGATAAGGGCCAAGGTGTCCGATATTAATGCGCCCGCCATAAGCACATAGGCTATTCGGGTATCCAGTAGTTTAAGGTCTACGAGAATTCTACTCTTGGTGGCCAAGGAAGTTACCCCAACGGCAATACCTACAAAGAGTCCGGCTATATGGGTGCCCCCAAAATGCAAAATGGTGTAATAGCCAAGGGCAAAAGGAACTACGAATCCACCAACGGCAGCAAGTAGGCCTGCCCATGAGGCTTTGCCCAAATCCTTAAAGTTTATTTCCATGCCAATATAGGCCATAAGGAAAAGTATTCCCACTTCAGCCAAAATGTCTAGGTCAGCTGAAGTTTCCAGTACGGCCAACAAAGCGGGACCCAATATTATTCCAATCAAAAGTTCGCCTAAAATAGCTGGGAAACCCATTCGTTTGGCCAGAATCCCCCCAAGCCAAGCGGCGGCCATTACCATCAACAGGTTTACTATATTCAGTTCTACCATAGTAGTAATTTATTGGTGGGAAAACCGATGATAAAATACCTAAAAATTGGTTAATCCCAAAGAAACGGGAAACTTTATTAGTGAAACTCAATTTTGAGAAGTCAGTAAGACGCACTGAAAATTGCAAGCTGAACTAATCCCGCCTTTTTCGGCGGGATCTAGGTTCAATACCTCGACCCTTGGGTCGATTCCTATTATTGGGTTCTGGGCTTGCCCCTAGGTAGTTTACCCTATTTTTTAGAACGAATTGCCTATTCGGGAAAGGGAAAACTGGTATTTTTTAATGAGGAGCCAAGGTTTTTTTAGCTTAGATGGATTTTTTCTATATTAAAACTTATCTTGCTTCAAATTTTTTTATGGTAGAACTAGCGGGAATAATTGTTCTTGGTATCATTGCACAGTGGGTGGCATGGCGCTTTAAATTACCGGCCATTTTGCCACTTATCCTTATAGGTTTGTTGGTAGGGCCTATATCTACTTTGTTTACAGAGGACGGCACTAAATTAATAAGACCTATTTGGAACAAGAGCGAGGGTTTGTTTTTAGGGGAGAGCCTTTACCATTTTGTATCCCTTGCTATAGGTGTTATATTATTTGAGGGAGGACTTACCCTTAAACGTTCCGAGGTAACTAGAGTGGGACCGGTTATTACCAAGTTGATTACCTTGGGTAGTGCAGTTACCTTTTTTTTAGCAGGTACAGCAGCACATTTTATTTTTGATTTGCCTTGGCAAATCTCCTTTTTGTTCTCGGCACTCATAATTGTTACAGGCCCAACTGTAATTACCCCTATCCTTAGAAATATTCCTTTGAAAAAAGATCTGTCCGCGGTTTTGAAATGGGAGGGTATTTTGATCGACCCCATTGGTGCCCTTGTAGCGGTATTGGTCTTTGAGTTTATAAGTATCGGGGAAGGTCAAGGATATACACAGACCGGCCTTTTGGAATTTGTAAAGGTACTATTATTAGGTTTCAGCTTTGGTTTCTCTTTTGCACATGCTTTGACCTTGGCTATAAAAAAGAATTACGTACCTCATTATTTGTTAAATGTGGTATCCTTATCCGTAGTACTTTCGGTTTTTGTTATTTCCGAACTTTTTGCACATGAATCGGGGCTACTTGCCGTTGTGGTTATGGGAATGGTCATGGGAAATACCCAACTGCCCAATATTAAGGAGTTGCTCTATTTTAAGGAGTCGCTTAGTATACTTTTAATATCTATGCTTTTCATTTTGCTTTCGGCAAGTATGAATTTGCCCGAGCTGGAATTGTTGTACAGCCCCAATACACTAATACTTTTTGCTATTGTGGTTTTTGTGGTAAGACCTATGGGGGTATTTTTGAGCACCATGGGGTCCAATCTTAATTTTAGGGAAAAATTGTTTATCAGCTGGGTTGGTCCCAGGGGGATCGTTGCTGCAGGGATTGCATCACTATTTGGTTCCAAATTAATTTTGCGCGGGGAACCGGGAGCGGAATATATTACACCATTGGTCTTTATGATCGTTTTGGGAACCGTACTCCTCAATGCATCCACCGCCAGGTTTATGGCCAAATTGCTTGGGGTATTCTTGGAAAAGTCCGAAGGTATTCTAATTATAGGTGCCTCCAAGGTGCCCAGGCTCATAGCCAGTTATCTCAAGAAGAATAATAGACACGTGGTATTGATAGACAATAACCAAAACAATATAGAAAAGGCCAAAAATATTGGTCTGGAAGCCTTTGTAGCCAACATTTATTCCGATGCTCTGACAGATAATATTGAATTGAATGATGTAGGATATTTAATGGCATTGACCGGTAATTCGGATATCAACGAATACGCCATAGAAACTTTCAAGAAACAGTTTGGGGAACAAGGTTCATTTAGACTGGTAAATTCGGATGAGATGAACGACCCGGAAAATAACCCAATGGAAGGGCTTTTTTCCCATACCGATGATTTTATTACCCTGACCGAAGCCGCTAGGAGTAATCCTGTAATTCATGAAATAGAATTAAAGGGCAAGGAACATTATGAGGGCCTCATAGAAATTACTAAGGCGGATAAGGATATTGTTCCAATTTTTATAAAGACCTTGGACGGGGACCTAAAAATTATTTCTTCGTTTAGCAAAAATTTTGAAGATATTAAAGAAGGCTGTAAGTTGGTGTACCTTGGAAAGTTATTGGAGGCTGACAAGCCTGTTAAAAAACAGAAAATTTAAGTGGCCAGGTGGCAATACTTGGGCATGTAGCCAAAATGGCCCATCAATAATCAAAAGTTAAATAGTACCAATAGAAAGAATACTTTAAGTTATAATTTAATCCATCTGTATTGAATCCACTTCTAGTTTTAGCGATCATTTCCATTTATTTTGTTTTGTTAATGACCATTTCGTATTTCACTTCAAGAAATAGAAGTGACGAGTCTTATTTTACAGGGGACCGGCAATCGCCCTGGTTTTTGGTGGCCTTTGGAATGGTGGGCGCCGGACTTTCAGGAGTAACCTTTGTATCGCTTCCTGGAATGGTAGGCAATAACAATTTCTATTTCTACCAATTTATTCTAGGGAATGTCGTAGGCTATCTCTTCATTACCTTTGTCCTGATTCCGTTGTACTATAGATTAAGGTTGGTTTCCATTTATGGCTATTTGGATCAACGATATGGCGTAAAAACTTATAAGACGGGGTCATTGTTCTTTTTGGTTTCACAATCCTTTGGAGCTGCACTTAGGCTATTGTTGGCCTCAAAAATTCTTCAATTTGCATTATTTGATAAGCTGAATATTCCATTTCCCATAACGGTTATCATCATCTTGCTGTTGGTTTGGCTGTATACCAATAAGTCCGGAATAAAGACCATTGTTTGGACAGATACCTTGCAAACGACCTTCTTGGTCCTTGGAGCCATAATTACGATCTATACCATCACTACCTCCTTAAATCTGTCGTTTTCAGGGGCCATACAACAGGTTACGGAACATAAGTATTTTGAAGTGTTTAATTGGGAAAACAAATCGAGCAATAATTTTTTCAAACAGTTTATTGCCGGTATTCTTGTGGCCATTGCCATGATAGGTTTGGATCAGAACATGATGCAAAAAACATTGACCTGTAAGAATCAATGGGATGCACAAAAGAACACTTTGACCTACAGTTTAATTTTGGCCATAACCCAATTCCTGTTTTTGGGATTGGGAATCCTATTATATATTTATGCGGAGAATAATGGTATTGCTTTGGCCGTAGGCGAAAACGGTGCGCTTTTGGATACGGACAACCTATTTCCAGATCTAGCATTGAACCATCTCGGTGTTTTTGCGGGAATCAGTTTTTTATTGGGAATAATAGCGGCGTCATTTTCCAGTGTGGATTCTTCCCTGACCGCCCTAACCACTTCTTTTACCTATGATTTTTTGGATATTTCACATAAATCCAGTGCTGATAAAAAAAGGCTTAAGAACTGGGTCCTACTCGGTTTTTCAGGGGTGTTATTTCTAATAATTATGTTATTCGCCAACAGTAGGGGAGATGTGGTATCGCTTATATTCAAAGTAGCTGGGTATACCTATGGCCCGCTGCTTGGTCTTTATATGTTGGGGATGTTTACCAAGATTGCAGTTAAGGACAAATGGGTGCCCCTTATATGTGTTATGGCTCCAGTACTTACCTATTTACTGAGTGTCTACTTTGCCCAATCCTTTAATTTCGACTTTGGATTCATCAATATAGCCGTCAATGCCGGGCTTACTATTTTAGGATTGTTATTGGTAAGACGGAAGAGGGAAACCGCTGGATAGTCCTAGCCTGTTATGAAGGGCTATGGATAACTAATTGGAGCGGTGACCCAAGGTACTACACCCTCTTTATACACCCTGTTTTAGACGTTAAGGACGTTCCTTTTTTTAATCGTTCAGCTTAAGAACAGCCATAAATGCCTGCTGGGGTATTTCTACGTTTCCAACCTGACGCATACGTTTTTTACCCTTCTTTTGCTTTTCCAACAATTTTCTCTTTCGAGAGATATCACCTCCATAACATTTGGCGGTTACATCCTTTCTTAAGGCTTTAATAGTTTCCCTGGAAATAATTTTGGCCCCTATTGCGGCTTGGATAGGAATATCAAATTGTTGCCTTGGGATCAGTTCGCGAAGCTTCTCGCACATTTTTTTTCCAATGTTGGCAGCGTTGTCTGCATGTATTAAGGCGGACAGGGCATCTACAGGTTGTGCGTTGAGCAATATGTCTACCCTTACCAATTTGGAGGTGCGCATACCAATTGGTGCATAATCAAAGGAGGCATATCCTTTGGAAACTGTTTTTAGCCTATCATAAAAATCGAATACAATTTCTGCCAGGGGCATATCAAAATTCAATTCTACCCTTTCTGTAGTTAAATAGGTTTGATTGGTAATCTGTCCTCTTTTATCAATACATAAGGACATAACATTTCCAACAAAATCGGCTTTGGTGATAATCGTTGCCTTTATGTACGGTTCTTCTACGTGATCTAAGGTAGATGGATCCGGTAGATCGGATGGATTATTCACTATAATGGGCTCTTCCGGATTCTTACGGGTAAACGCATGGTAGCTTACGTTGGGTACGGTGGTGATCACCGTCATGTCGAACTCCCGTTCCAAACGTTCTTGGATGATTTCCATGTGCAGCATTCCCAAGAAACCACAACGAAAACCAAACCCAAGGGCTGCACTGCTTTCCGGTGTAAATACCAAAGAAGCATCATTTAATTGCAATTTTTCCATGGAGGAGCGCAGTTCTTCATAATCTTCCGTATCTACAGGATAGATACCGGCGAATACCATGGGCTTAACATCTTCAAAACCACCAATTGGGTTCTTGGTAGGGCTCGCAGCATCTGTTATGGTGTCCCCTACTTTTACTTCCCTGGCATCCTTTATACCAGTAATGAGATAGCCTACATCTCCGGCCTTTATACTTTGTTTGGGATGTTGTACCAGTTTTAGGGTACCCACCTCATCAGCGTAATAGTTTTTATCGGTGGCGACGAATTTTATTTTTTGACCCTTTTTTATTTCCCCGTTAATAACCCTGAAATAGGTTTCTACCCCCCTGAATGGATTGTATACGGAGTCGAATACCAAAGCCTGTAGGGATTCATCGGGATTGCCCTTGGGAGCTGGAATACGTTCTATAATGGCGGTCAAAATTTCTTGGATCCCTAGGCCCGATTTAGCACTTGCCGGGATAACGTCCTCTGGTTTGCAACCCAATAGATCAACAATATCATCGGTAACTTCTTCGGGGTTCGCACTGGGAAGGTCTACTTTGTTCAATACAGGAATAATTTCCAGATCGTTCTCCAAAGCCAAGTAAAGATTTGAAATGGTCTGTGCCTGTATGCTCTGCGCTGCGTCCACTACCAATAAGGCACCCTCACAGGCCGCTATGGAACGCGATACTTCATAGGAAAAATCCACGTGTCCCGGGGTATCTATAAGATTGAGTACATATTTTTCGCCCTCGTGCTCATAATCCATTTGTATGGCATGGCTCTTAATGGTGATCCCTCGCTCTCGTTCAAGATCCATACTATCCAATAGCTGGTCCTGCTTTTCCCTTTCCGTTACCGAACCGGTAAAGTCCAATAACCTATCGGCCAAAGTACTCTTGCCGTGATCAATATGTGCAATAATGCAGAAATTCCGTATGTTTTTCATGTATGCCTAATTTACTGGTACTGAATTTGCGCTAAAAAAATTCGTTTCAGTATCCCTTTTCCCGTGATCGGCATTTCATCGTAATCTAATGCTGATCAAAGCAACTGCAAAGATAGGCTTTATCCATGATTTTTAAAGTAAAAATCTCCAGAGCGGTTTTTATGCTTCTACAGGGATATAATTTGGTAGATGATATCGAGGAATTTCTAGTGATAAATGGACGGTTTGTAGATTTTTACTACAAATTTTGGAGAAACCATTGTGGGTTGTTAATAAAAAGTTAACTTTAAATTTTTTTATAACGGATATGCCACTGTTTGTGACAATGTTAAAGGTTTCGCCCCTATTCTTTCTACTAGTTTGCATCCCGTTGGTGGGGCAGGAATACAAGGTTTCAGGCCATGTTAAGCAAACAGATGGTACCGAGTTAGCTTTTGCAAATATACTACTTTATAAAGTATCCGATACCAGTTTTTTTAAAGGTGCTGCATCCGATGAAAAAGGTTTTTTTTCTTTTGATGATATAATCGGCAATCAATATTTAATGCGTGCCAGTTATATAGGAAACTATTCCAATTATAAATTGATAGAGGTAAATTCCGATTTGGACATAGGGCCTCTCTTTATAGATGATAAAGGCCAGGAATTGAATGAGGTGGTCGTAGTCTCCCAAAAACCAACATTGGAACAAAAGGTAGATCGCTTGGTCTTTAATATTGAGAACACGGCGCTTTCAGATTCGGACTTATGGGATGTTCTCAAGAGTACTCCAACCGTATTTGTTATGAACGATGAGATTAAGGTGAAAGGGGAGAGCGGGGTTCAAATAATGATCAACGATAAGAAAGTGAACCTTCCGCCGGAAGATATTCTTAATCTATTAAGTGGTACTTCGGCAAAAGGGGTACAGTCTATTGAGGTGATAACAACACCCCCAGCAAAATATGATGCCGAAGGTGGGACCTTGATCAATATTAAAATGAAAAAGAATTTAATTGCAGGCTATAACGGAGCCATATATAATAAATATAGTCAGGCAGTATTTCCACGGCAAATGTTTGGTACTGGACACTTTTTTAAGAGCAAGCAATTGGAAGCCTCTTTTAATTATAGTTATTCTCAAAACAAGATATTAACAAATTATACGGATATCACCAATTTTATTGAGGATGGCCAGATTAGGGATACCTGGACTTCAGATCTGGAGGTCATCTATAGAAGTAAAAAGCACAATACCAGTGCCTTTGTGGATTATGCTTTTGACGACAATAATACCATCAGTTTTTCTTCCATTGCCACATTAACACCCTCTTATTTGACAAGGGATTTGTCCGACACTCAAATTTTGGACGCCAATGATGGCAGTACTTCAGGTTTTTACACCTTGAACAATGGCAAATTTGAATCGATCAACGCTGCCTTCTATTTGGATTATAAACACAACTTTAACGACCAAGGCTCCAAACTGGCGGTGAATGTCCATTACACCCATTATGATTATGATAAAGACCAGGAATTGGAAACCGATTTTTACGATGGTAACCGGGCCATAGTTGGGGAGAACAATTTTAATACCTTCAATAGGCAGAACACTGATTTGTACAGTGCGCAGGCAGATTTTGTCTCTCCCGTTGGGGAGGGTGCCAATTTTGAATCGGGAATAAAGTATGCCCTAATAGATTCTGAAAGTTATATTGCCCAAGAAGGTTTTGACCGGGATCAGGAAGGCATTGAGTCTACGGAGGAGGGAACATTTTTTTACGATGAAGCAATTCTTGCCGGCTACGCCAGTTTCGATGCAAAATGGAATAATTGGACGTTCAAATCTGGGCTAAGAGCGGAATATACGGATACAAAAGGGGATTTTAGTTTAAGCACGGACAAGATTAAAAATCATTATTTGGAATTGTTCCCTACACTATTTTTACAATTTAACCCCAATGTAAAGCATAGATTGGGGGCCAGTTACAAAAGAAGCATCATCAGGCCCAGCTATAATAAGATTAATCCTTTTCAGGTATTTCAAAGTAATAATTCCGTGGTGGAAGGCAATGTAAATCTGCAGCCTTCCTTTAAGAATTCAGTGATTTTATCATATACCTATGATAGGGATTACACCTTTGAGCTTTTTTATAGATATCACCGGAATATTATGCGTTTGTTGACCTTTCAGGACAATGAAAGCAATCTGCTAAGATTTATTACGGATAATGTTGATAGGGAGTTGGCCTATGGCTTGGATTTTATTTATAGGAAGGAGATATCCAATTTCTGGGACACTTATTTCCTATCTTCCTACTACTATGGGGCGGAGCGTTTTACCGATATTCTATCGCAACAAAGCTTGGACCAGGGACAGTGGACACTCTTGGTTCAATTGAATAACAATTTTACCCTGCTGGAAGACCGATCTTTAACGGCCAGCCTTAATTACAGTTATGTTTCCCCTATCGTGATCGGGAATTCGAGACAGGAATACTACAATGAATGGGGGATCTCCGTGAAAAAGAATATTTGGGGCAAAAAAGGAACCATAACTATGGGCCTTTCCGATATTCTCAAGCAGTTTAAACTAACAAACACCCGTAAATACGGTAATCAGGATAATACATCTATTTATAAACCGGACGGGAGGGTATTTTCACTTGGATTTAGGTACAACTTTGGCAATATGAAGATAAGGGACAACTACAAATCCAAAGATACGGATGAAAGGGACAGGCTCTAAAAACCTCCTATTAGTGCTCCACAAACCCCTAGGCTGACCAGCATATAAATACCGGTCAATATAAAAAAATCTTAGTGGCTATAGAGGAATAAGGCCCCAAATATGGAGCCAATTATGATGGACAAAAGGTTATTGGTGGAGATGCTATCGGTTGTGTGCTTTTTTAAATAGGGATAATATAGAAACCCTACAAAAAAGGCCAAATATTCCAGCACTATATGTGCATTGACTTTTATTCCAAACAGAATTGGTTCGTATGGCAGAAAGATAAGAGATAACATAGGGGCTAATGTACTTTATAATTAAATTTCCCAATGCAATATTAAGATCGAAATATATCTAAAATTGAATTTTGTTATTAGTTTCGTTTAGCTGTTATACTATTCTTATCCCTTGAAATTTAGGATTATAGAATTTTTCAGTAATTTTGCAGTCCCAAAATTTAAAGGATATATACTGTGCCTAAAATAGGAGACATTCAATTACCGGATTTCCCATTGCTGCTTGCGCCAATGGAAGATGTTAGTGACCCACCTTTCCGCGCCTTGTGCAAGGAGCAGGGTGCAGATGTGGTATATACCGAATTTATTTCCTCGGAAGGACTAATTCGCGATGCCGCCAAAAGCGTCATGAAGTTGGATATTTATGAAAAGGAACGTCCTGTGGGGATACAGATTTTTGGGGCCAATTTGGACTCCATGCTTCAATCTGTAGAGATAGTGGAAAAGTCCGGGCCGGATATTATTGATATCAACTTTGGCTGTCCCGTCAAAAAAGTAGTAAGTAAAGGTGCAGGTGCCGGAATCCTTAAGGATATAGACCTAATGGTTTCTTTGACCAAGGCTATGGTAGAGCATACCAAACTACCCATTACGGTAAAAACGCGTTTGGGTTGGGATTCTGATTCCATCAAAATAGTTGAGGTGGCGGAGCGTCTACAAGATGTAGGTTGCAAGGCCATTTCCATTCATGGCAGAACCCGGGTACAGATGTACAAGGGAGAGGCCGATTGGAGACCTATAGCGGAGGTAAAGAACAACCAGCGGATGCATATTCCGGTTTTTGGGAATGGTGATGTGGACAGCCCTGAAATGGCTATGAAAATGAGGGACGAATATGGCTTGGACGGAGCCATGATAGGCCGTGCCAGTATAGGCTATCCTTGGTTCTTTAAGGAAGTGAAGCACTTTTTTAAAACAGGCACCCATGCCGCACCACCAACTATGGAGGAGCGCGTTAATGCTGCACGCCGTCATTTACAAATGGCCATAGACTGGAAAGGGGAACAGCTGGGGGTTTTTGAGACCCGTAGGCACTATACCAATTATTTTAAGGGTATACCCAATTTTAAGGAGTACCGAATGAAGATGGTCACCAGTGACCATTCTGTAGATGTTTTTGAGGCTTTTGATGAGGTAATGGAAAAATTCGGGGATTTCGAATTCGTAGGTTAATGTGCTATTAATTTTTTATTGATCCTACTGCTGGCAATCAAGGAGGCAATTATGCCCAGTACAATAATGGTGGCCAATACGATTAGAACATTGATCAAGTTGTACTCCACTGGATAGGACAGGCTAGGAGTTATTTTTAACCAACCAAAGGCCAATTGGGACCAAATCAACAAGGAACCCAAAAACACGCCGATCAAACCGCCCATTCCTGTTACCAATATACCCTGAACAAAGTATATTTTACGAAGCGACTTAATGGTCGTGCCCAAGTTGTACAAGGTCTTGGAATTCTGCTGTTTGTCCAGAATCATCATGATAATGGCACCTACCACATTAAAAAGGGCAATGATAAGTACTAGGGTAAAAATAAGATAGGTTGCCAGGTTCTCCGTGTTTAGCATTCTATACAGGGTACTGTTCAATTCCCTGCGGTCCTTTAAAACGACCTGAGTTGGAAAAATAGCTTCAATTTTTTGCCGCAGATCAGCAATATTGGCGCCTTCCTTGAATTTAAAATTTATTCCCGAAAACTGTGTACTGTCCTTTTCCAGTAGGGCCTGTACCATGGGTAGATCGGCAAAAATATATTTTCTATCCAACTCCTCTTCAATTTGGTAGATTCCACTAATGACCAAGTTGGTCTCATTATAGCTGTCCTTTAACAAGCGTTGGCCCAATAGGCCCTTGCCCGGTTTGGGGACACGAATCACCAACGGACTCCTAAAATTGTTGATGCTCAATCCCAATAGACTTACAATTCCCTGTCCAGCAACCCCTTGTAGTCCGTTTATGGCCCAGTCGCCATAAAAATAAAGGCTACTATCTATGGGGGTAGTTTGCAAAAAGGTAGAATCTATTCCTTTTATATAGGCAATATGCGCTTTTTGGTCATGGGTCAGATAGACTTTTTCCTCAATTTCCTTCGAATAGGCTGCTACGTCCTGCAGTTGTTGAAGTGCTTGGTCCTGGGATTCCGATACGCTAAAGAATTTCCCCGTTAGTGGCAAGGCCTTAAGATCGGGGTCCACCATATTGGTATAGGAAAGGCTAAAGGTTTTTAGTCCGGCAAAACCGGAAAGCACGATAAAAAGCGCTGCCGATCCAATAACGATGACCAGAAAGGTAATAAAATTGATAATGTTTACCGCATTTTGGCTACTCTTGGAACGCAAGTACCGCTTTGCTATGTATAAAGGGAAGTTCAATCTTATGATTTTTTCCTTTTTTCCAGTAGATCAGGATTCTTAACAGGATTTTCTTCGCCCTTAAGCGATTTTTCAATGCCGTCTATATACTCCAAGGAATCGTCCAGGAAGAATAAAAGTTCAGGAACCCTTCTTAACTGATGCCTAGTACGCTGTGCCAGTTCATGTTTTATCATGGGCTGATTGGATTTAATACCTTCCAATAATTCCTTGCCCTTGGTGGCAGGAAAAATGCTTACATATATTTTGGCGATGGAAAGGTCTGTAGTGACCGACACTTTGGATACCGAAATTAGCGTACCTTTTAGTCCGCCGTCGGTAGCAGCACGTTGTAAAATATCCGCGATATCCTTTTGTATGACCCCACCTATTTTCTTCTGTCTTTGTGTCTCCATGGCACAAAAATACGATATATTTATATAGATTCTATGATTGGGCAAGGATTAGCCTTAGATAATGTGGAATATGATATTTTTGATATAAGGGAGCTGAGGGCATAGGGGAATACAATAAATCTGGGACAGTATAATTAGGGTGAATATGAAGAAAATTGAACATTTGGGTATAGCGGTACATGATTTGGAGGTCTCCAATGCCTTGTTCGAAAAAATATTGGGGGTGCCCCATTATAAGATCGAGGAAGTAGCATCGGAAGGAGTAAAGACCTCTTTTTTTAAAGCAGGTCCCAATAAGATTGAGTTATTGCAGGCTTTGGATGACAATAGCCCTGTTGCCAAATTTCTGGCGAAGAGGGGAGAGGGGGTACATCATATTGCCTTTGCGGTGGATGATATAGTGGCTGAAATAGAGCGTTTGACCCATGAAGGATTTACGGTCTTGAATAAAATTCCCAAAAAGGGAGCGGACAACAAACTGGTAGCTTTTTTACATCCCAAGGGCACTAATGGAGTGTTGATAGAGCTCTGTCAGGAAGACCCTTTATCAAAACTTGAAAGCAGGAAGGAATGATATTTGCGGGCAAATGAATAAATACGCATTATTAAGCTTCCAATTTTGTTTGCAGTGTTGGAAAATAAGTAGTAATATTGCATCCGCAATTTGCGGTTCCCGATTGCTTTTTCAAATAAGCGTATTTGATACAAGAAGCAAAAAAGGAAATGGTCTTATAGCTCATCCCGATAATTATTGGGAGGTTAGAGTACCAAAAAACGGTCCTATAGCTCAGTTGGTTAGAGCACCTGACTCATAATCAGGTGGTCCCTGGTTCGAGCCCAGGTGGGACCACTAGTAAAATCAAGCCTTCCCAGATGGGAGGGCTTTTTTGTTCGTAATGGGTACAACATAGGTACAACATTTATTTTCCGTTCCATTTCTTCTCTTTTGATTATATTTACTGGTAGGAAGATTGGATCTCAATGGAAAAATTCATCCAAAACGCCGGTAGGGCACTTGCCAAGGTACGGACCGCCACCAATGATTTTCTGAACGAACGGATCGGTGGCAATAGGAGGAACCTTATTATTTTCCTTGTTTGCGTATATATCCTGTTCATACTTCTTGTTTCGGCCGTCATCAATTTTAGGTCGCTTATCGACCATTATCCCTTGTATCTTGGGCTATTATTGGCTTTGATACTGGCCATACTTTGGGTGGCCGTTTTTTATGAGTCCGAATCCCATATGACAAAGGACGGACATGGATTTGCTATGGAGCGGTTAAAGAGGTCAAGGATGAGATTCCATCTTCTGGATCTGGACCCCGATGGAGGAAAAGAGTTCGAACGCATACTTTTGGGCAGGAATGTCAACAACAAGATCAATTTTACCATGGGCAACAAGAGCGGGGAATCGGCAAACCACCGCATTCTATTTGTCCTGTTCGATGAGATCATAGTGGGAGGGGTTACCGAGATAACAGGGGAACGGAAACAGGAATTCTTCCAATTTTTACAAAACTCGTTTCTGATGAACGGGGAACCGATCAACCCCAATACCCTAAAGTCCAGTTTTTCCTCTTGGAAGACCGATCAGGAAAAGACAAACTCCAAGAACCAGCGCAAATTGGTGAAACAAATGCTCGGCAAAGCATAATTATAGCATAATCCTTTCCAAGGCCCGATTATCGTATTGACATGTGCATATCTGTTGCCATATGTTTGTCCCGTACAAAAGAGCAATCGGGCGGTTGCACATTCTTCAAAATCCTAAAAATACGATAATGGAAAATCAACATGATGTAGTAACGATACTTACAGAGATCAAGGGACTATTGGCCCACAACAAAAAAACGCTCAATGTGGAGGAACTGGCACAATACACGGGCCTTTCCAAGAGCAAGATCTACAAGCTTACCCAACAGAAGCTTATCCCTATGGGCAACAATCCCCATATCAGACAAAAATTCTTCGACAAGGACACCATCGATGCATGGCTCCTGGGAGAGCCCGACCTTTCCGATGAGACCCTAGAGCACCGTTTCAACGAGTCCCTGTTGAAGAACAGGAGGTAAACGGATGTCCATCGGCATGGAACCAACGGAAAGAAATTTTCAGGGCATCTGGATACCCAGATCGATCTACCTGAACAAGGAGGTGAACTGGTACGCGAAGATCCTGTTTATGGAGATACATAGCTTTACCGAAAATGGGAAGGAATGCTATATGTCCAACAGGTATATCGCCTCCTTCCTTCACATTTCCGAACGACAGGTAAGCAGGTACATTTCCGAACTGAAATCCCTGGGCTGGATAGAGGAGACCTCCTTCAACGGAAGGAAGCGCTACCTGAGAAGTCTGCTACGTTTTGGGTTCAAAATTGGCGACTCTGCCCCGACAATGGTGTCCGGGCTGCCTGGACAGAAATGTCGTGGCAGCATGGACAAAAGTGTCAAGTATACTAAACAAGTAACAAAACAAGAAAAAAAAGAATTTACCTTTTTAAAAGAAGGAAATAAAAATAGAAGTCCAATATTGGAATAATCGATATGGAAAAGGAATGGTCCAATCAATTTCGGAGCAAGCAAACGGAACCAAAACCGCTATGCGCCCCAGAGCTTTTTAAAAAAGTTTTTTATAGGGCGGCACAGGAATTTTATGCACGGATGGATCTCGATTTTGAAGTGGACGGGACCAACAAAAATTTCCTTGGGCATTTCTGCAGGTATTGGAACAGGGATCCCGCATTCGAACTTTTGGAAAATATCTCTTTGAGAAAGGGATTGATGGTCTTCGGTTCCTACGGCACCGGAAAGACATCGAGTTTTAAGATCATCCAGAACATGTCCAGACAATATGGTCTAAGGGCACTTTGGTTCCCCTCCATCAGCGCCCAGGAGGTAGTGGACAGGTACAATGCCGAAAAGAACAAGGACGAAGTCATAAAATACTATTCGAAGGGAAATTTTCTGTTCGATGACCTGGGATCCGAAACTGTGGCGAACAATGTCTACCAATACGGAAAGGAGGATATATTCGTCAGGATCCTGCTCAACCGTTATCGAAATTTTGAGGACCTGGGGACAAAGACCCATATCACTACCAACCTTAACGATTCCCAACTAGAAGACCGTTACGGAAGACAGATCTCGGACCGGTTCGTAAGGATGTTCAACCAGTTAAAGTTGGACGGCCCCAGTCGGAGAAAGTAGCTGGTGAAAAGAAAAACAAAATTTGAGGGTCTATGGAAAAGTACAAGAAGAGTATTCGAAAAACCGGTAGCGTAGCATATAAGGTTTGGAATAGCAAGAGGGTAACACGCCAAGGCGGTGTTACAGTTAGTAAAGGGTTGGTTTTTAGTCTCTTATTTGCAAATCAAATTGAAGGCGATGTCCTATTATTACTGTAAATCAACTTGAAGGGCCCAAAATCATTGGAGTTTTTACAGTAAATAATATCCTAGTGAAGGTTTCTGAAAGCCAGATTACCATTGGATCTGACCCGAGAAAATTTCGAAATGCTTATGATGAAGTTGGAAAAAAAATTGCTGTTGCAAGACACTATTTGATGATTTAGGAAACAAATCCGGTCCCTGCGGAAGTTGAAAAACCTTAGTATTTTTCAACCTCCTCAAGACCGCTGATAAAAACATGGGTCATAGAAAAAATGTCCCATGCTTTTATCTTTGCCAACGCACAGTCATTTACTTTGGATGAAATTCGAAATAAAAAATGACATAAGTAGGTGCGCCCTAATCCGATTTTATTTTACGCTTATCTTCCCGAACACTATAAAATCGAATTAGGATCCATGCGCAGTTAAGTTTTGGTAAGATTTGGGGACCACTTGGAAGGTCTTTTATTCTATTAATCGATCGTAAAATCTATTTTGTTAGTTTTGGCTTTACATTATTCGGTTGGCTACTAGATTATTGTTTGGGTTAATTGTCAGTATATTATAAGGTCGTTTAAAGGAATTTCAAATTTTTCGGAATATGCTAAGTTTGCGTAACTTCCAGAATAATTTAATGTGTCCAAAACTTTTATAGACTAGGTTAAAATATGAGACTTTTAATAGTGCTTTATTTTTTTGTTTTGGTAAATCCCTTGGTTATGGGACAGCGCCTTGTTCCTCCAATAGAAAACTATAGGATATTTGAGTATAAGGCAGCAAGTAAAAATTGGGATCTAGCTGTTAGCCCTGAAGGAGAATTGTTCGTAGCCAACAACAAGGGATTGTTGCATTTCAATGGTGAGCATTGGGCATTTTATCAACTCCCCAATAAGACTACAATTAGATCTGTGACCTGGGTTAAGGAAAAGATTTATACCGGATCTTATGAGGAGTTTGGATATTGGGAAATGAATGTTTTTGGTAGTTTGGAATATACCTCACTTACTCATTTAATTCGAGACCATGAATTCACAAGTGAAGAGTTTTGGCAAATTATGCCATATGGAAATGCAATTGTATTCAGATCCTTTTCTGGTATTTATGTCTTTGAGGAGAACCGAATTATCAATGTGGAACCGCGAATTGTAGTAAATCATATGGCTCTTTGGGAAGATAAAATATTGGTTGCGGGTGGGCAAAATGGTTTGAGTTATTTGCAAGGAAAGGACTTAGTGCCCATAAATGGAAGTTCTATTTTGAATTCCAAGATTGTAGTGGATATGGAACCGGTCGACAATGGTTTGTTAATCGGAACCAAACTTCACGGTGTATATTTTTATAAAAGCGGCCAGCTTCAACCCATTGACGGGGATATGAACCTTGAGTTGAAACAACACCAACTGAACCAAATTCTACCGCTAACTAACGGACAAGTAGCTTTTGGGACTATAAAGAATGGGATTTATTTTTATGACTTGGAGGCGGGCAGCTATTACTCTGTAAATAGGGAGGTGGGTCTTCAAAATAACACGGTTTTGTCGCTCGAGCAGTTTAATGATCAACTGTGGATTGGGTTGGATAATGGAATAGACCGCCTACAGTTGGATAATCCACTAACATATTATACGGATTATTCGGGTACCGTTGGTACTGTCTATGATGTAGCTCAACATGACGGTACATTATACTTGGGTAGTAATACTGGTATTCATTATTTTGAAAAAAATAAACTGAAATTTGTTGAGGGCTCACAGGGCCATATTTGGGATCTGGAAGTCATAGAGGGAAAGTTATTTTGTGGCCATAATACGGGTACGTTTATCCTTGAGAATGGTACTTTAAATTTGGTTTCTAATATATCAGGAGGTTACCAAATAGTTAAGATCCCAAGTTATGGTGCAACATACCTTCAGGGCACTTATACAGGCCTAGCAAGGTATATTAAGGATGAACAAGGAAGTTGGTATGTACAAGCCATTGAAGGAATATCTTTTCCTGTAAAATATCTTTGTTTCGAAAATGCTACCACCTTATGGGTTGCACATCCATATAAAGGCCTATATAGGGTAATCCTAAATGATAAATTTACCAAAGTGGTGCAAATTCGGGAATACAGGGATGATAGCATTCCCAATATCTATAATATAAAACTCTTTAATATAAAAAACCAGATTGTACTCTATAGCGATGGCATTTGGTATAAATACGACCCAATAAGAGATAAGATTCTTGTTTTTGAAGATTTTCAGGATTATAATTATAAGGAGCTTGTACACTTCGATAAGGATTACTATTGGTTCCGAGATCATCAAGGGGCCAAGGAATTAATAGTAACCAATTTAAATGATGATAAATTTGTTTTGGAGGAGGCGCAATTGAGCAGACGTCTGGTACCAGAGGCCGAAAATGTAATCAAGATCAATGACAGTATCTATTATTTTACGCTTAGTGACGGTATTGGTAAACTCAACTTAACAAATTTCCGTGCACAATTGGGAAAATTTCCATTAACTGTACCAGAACTTGTATTCTTTAAGGATCAAAATGGCATGCACGCCTTGGACGGCACACCATTTTTGATAGAGAATAAATGGTCACGTGAACTTGAAATGGAATTTGCGGCTACCAATATGGTTCAACCCAAGTATTTTTATAACTTAACAGGACCAATGGAGCTATCTTCCTATATAGATTTAGGAATTTTGAAGTTTCAAAATTTGCCATATGGTACATATACTTTGGAAATTTTTACTGTGGGGGTCAACAATGCACGATCTGAACCGAGAAGTATTGAATTCCAAATTAGGCCACCTTGGTATCTTTCCAATTTAAGTTATGTAGTTTATGGATTAATGGGGCTTGCGATCATCTTTTTAGTGCGAAGGTACAATAGTCGAAAACTAAAAAGGAAACACACCCTATTAAAGGAGAAACTGCAACGTGAGCAAGAAGAGCAGATGGCACAATTGGAAAAAGAAAAGTTGGCGAAGGAAATTAGAGTTAAGCAAAAGGAATTGACGAGCACTACTCTTAATATGGCAAGAAAGAATGAGCTTATCCTTGAGCTTAAGAATCTTTTGCTAATGAACAAATCTAAATTTGACAACCATCAACGCTATCGCTCCTTTATGAAAAAACTCAACAGCGCTATAAGTGATGATGCGGATTGGAGGCATTTTGAAGTCAATTTCAAAGAGCTTCATAATGACTTCTTTGAGACCTTATTATTGCATTATCCCACCCTTACTTCAAAAGACCTGAAATTATGTGCCTACCTAAAAATGAATCTTACCTCCAAGGAAATAGCACCATTAATGGGTATTAGTACAAGGGGGGTTGAGATACATCGTTACCGACTTCGCAAAAAATTGGAATTGGGCAGTGAAGATAACATTTCCAACTTCCTAATCACCCTGAAGTAGTAATATCAACATATTAGATGTGTAATTACACTGTTGTTGATGCCTGTTAATACTACATCATTAATACATCTATTTGTTAAAATTTCATAATTAGGCCGTATCGGTGCTACTGCAAGTACTTGCTAAATGGGACAAATAGATACATTTTGGACTGATGTAGTTTTTATGTACCTCTAATTAGGACAGCCTGCCACTATGTTTTATTAATTTAGCAATAATCTAACTCAATTTTTACGAATTATGAAAATAAAAAACAATTTATTATTAATTTCGTTCTTGTTGTTCCAATGGTTTACCTATGCTCAGGAGAGTATTACTGTTCAAGGTACCGTCCTAGACAATGCAAATCTGCCCTTACCGGGAGCATCTGTCATTGTTAAGGGAACTACTACAGGAACGCAGACCGATTTTGATGGGAATTTTAGTCTAGACAATGTCCCTATCAATGCAACTCTGGTTTTTAGTTATTTAGGATTTACTACTTTGGAAATTCCTGTTAACGGCCAGACTACTTTAAACATTGAACTACAGGAGGACGCCCAAGCATTGGATGAGGTAGTAGTGGTAGGTTATGGTGAAATGAAGGTCAAGGATCTTACTTCCGCCATCACCACTATCAAATCTGAAGAATTGGCAGCCACTCCTACCGGGCAGGCAATGCAGGCCTTACAGGGAAAAGTGGCCGGTTTACAGATAGTCAGTAATGGTAGCCCTGGACAATCTCCAACAGTGCGGGTAAGGGGTATCGGTTCCTATGATCAGGGTGCCTCTGGACCATTATATGTAGTAGACGGTATGTTCTTTAATAATATAGACTTTCTCAATACTTCGGACATTACATCAATATCTATATTAAAGGATGCATCTGCCGCAGCAATATATGGTGTACGTGCTGCCAACGGTGTGGTTCTTATAGAAACCAAATCTGGTTCTCGTAACCAAAAGGCAGAAATCACATATGATGGATATTCTGGTTTTCAAGTAGCGCAAAACATATTAAAATTGGCAAATGCGGAGCAGTTTACTACCATTGCTATGGAGTCAGGTTCCGCTCCTGACGCGCAATTTATTTTAAACGCCATGCAACGGTATGGTAGAAGCAGGATAAATCCCAATGTACCCAATGTAAATACAGATTGGTACGATGAAATTACACGTCAGGCCCTTATTACAAGCCATAGTATAGGTATTACAGGTGGTAGCGAAGATGCGACTTATTCAATTGGAGCCAATTATTTTGGGCAACAGGGTATTCTGAAAATGAAAAATCAGTACGACCGTTTTAACTTAAGAAGTAAAATCGATTTTAAAGTTTCCGATTGGTTGACCGTGGGAGGAAATACTATTATTAGTAATGCAACGAGATACGATGCAGAAAATTCCGCATGGAGAAGCGCCTATTTTGCCGTACCTATATTACCTGTTTTCGACCCTCAGAATACGGAGGCGTCTCCTAAGAATTACGCCAACGCTCAAGACTTGGGATACCGTGGAGGACAAAACCCCTTTCCCTTAATGGATCTCAATGAGAACAGATTGAAAATTAGGAATGTACTAGCTAATTTTTATGCACAAGTCAATATTGTACCTGACAGATTAACTTTTAAAACGGCCTATAACCATAATTTTGAAACTCTGGAAACCAGATTGGTACGTTTGCCTTATTTCGTTGGCAACAATTTTCAACGAGAAAATTCACAGTTAGTAAAAAGAAACGCTACGGTTTCCAATCAAATTTGGGACAATACCGTTACCTATAACAATTCATTTGGCAAACACA